>NZ_JBWKJG010000001.1:483774-490681 GCF_056432325.1 Streptomyces sp. NPDC045287 | reverse complement strand
CGGGGGCCGGGGGACGGAGCCGGACGTGGAGTCCACGGCACCGCTGTACCTCGGGACCGGGACCGGAGCCGGTCCGGCGGCGGGCCCGCCGCCCGCGGACGGGGCACCGGGCGCGGGGTACGGAGCGCCGGGCCCCGGATACGCGGCGCCGGGGTACGCGGCGGGCTTCACCGGCGCGGGTGACGTGGACGCGACGCACGGCATGGACGGCATGGACGGCATGGACGTCACGCCGGGGCCGCGCCGTTCGCGCCGGCGTGAGGACGTGCGGCGGCCGGCGGGCGGGCGCCGTCCGGGGGCGGTCGCCGCCGCGGTGGCGGCTGTCGTGGCGGTGGCCGGGGCGGTGGCGTTCGCGGGCGGCCTGTTCGACGGCGGCGATACGGCCGACCGGGTGGCGCCCGACCCGAACCTGAGCGCGCCCCCGTGGCCGACCGGCCCGGCGGACCCGGCCAGCCCGGCGCCGGAGGAGAGCGCGGAACCCTCGCGGACCGCCTCGTCGGTGCCGTCCGCCACGTCCTCCGCGTCCGCCAGGTCCTCCGCGCCCGCGGCGGCCCTCTCGCCGTCCGCGTCGGGCGCCCCGTCCTCCACGGGGGCTGGGGGCGGCGCCCCGGACACCGCGGGCCCCACCGCGTCGAAGCTCCCGGAGCGGCGGGAGACCGCCTCGGTGCGACCGCGCCCCGACACCCAGCAGCCGTCCGCGCCGAACACGGAACGGCCGCAGGAGCACGGTTCGACCCTGCAACGCGGCGACCAGGGCGAGGAGGTCCTGGAGCTCCAGTACCGACTGCGCGACCTCGGCCTGTACTACGACGCGATGAACGGCCGCTACGACAAGAACGTCGAGCGGTCCGTCGCCGAGTACCAGACGCGCCGCGGGATCACCGCCGACCCGCGCGGCGTCTACGGCCCCACCACCAGGAAGGCCCTGGAGACCGACACCGCCCACATGGACGACTGAGACGACTGAAACGCCGCCCGTGCGGTACGGGCCGCACCCGTACCGCACGGGCCCGCGCGGGCCCCGGACCGGCCGCCTCCGCGAGGGGCCGGGTGGCGCTGCACGCCCTTTGTTTTGTATCGTGGAGAAACAAAGTGGTCCCGCCCGTATTCCCTGACCGGCGGGCGGGCCCACTTCGTACGTCTTCTGCCTCTGGAGTGCCCATGCCGGCCACCGCTTCCACCCCCGACGTCCTCACCGCCCGCGCCCTGCTGCTCGACATGGACGGCACGCTCGTGAACTCCGACGCGGTGGTGGAGCGCGTCTGGCGGCGGTGGGCGCTGCGGCACGGGCTCGACCCGGAGGAGGCGCTGAAGGTGGTGCACGGCCGCCAGGGGTACGCCACGATGGCCGTCCTCCTCCCGGACCGCCCGATGGAGCAGAACCACGCGGAGAACCGCGAGCTGCTCGCCGAGGAGACCGCCGACCTCGACGGCGTCGTCCCGGTCCCGGGCGCGCCCGCCTTCCTCGCGGCCCTCGCCGCGCTCCCGCACGCCCTGGTGACCTCCGCCGACGCGGCGCTGGCTCGGGCCCGGATGGGCGCCGCGGGGCTGCGGATGCCGGACGTGCGGGTGACCGCGGAGTCCGTGAGCGCCAGCAAGCCGGACCCGGAGGGTTTCCTGAAGGGCGCGGCCGAGCTGGGCTTCGCGCCCCGGGACTGCGTGGTGTTCGAGGACTCCGAGGCGGGCGTCGAGGCCGGGCGGGCCGCCGGGATGCGCGTCGTGGGCGTGGGCCCGCGCGCGGCGGCGTTCGCGCCGGACGTGCACGTACCGGACCTGACGCACCTGCGGGTGGAGGCGGACGCCGACGGCGGGATCCGCCTGCACGTCACGCCGTAGCACCCACCGGCCGGGGCACCCCCGAAGGGCACCCCGGCCGGTCGGGCGGCCGGCCCGCCGGCCCACCGGCCGGCCAGACGACCCGCAGGTCAGCCGACCAGCGCCTCGTACAGGCTGAAACCGGCCAGGGCCAGCATCAGGCCCGCCGCCACCTTCGTGATCAGCCGCAGCGGCACGTACTTCATCAGCGTCCGCCCGCCGACGATGCCCAGTCCGGCGACCGCCCAGAGGGCGAGGACCGCGCCGAGGCCGACGGAGAGCGGGTCGTCGTAGCGGGCGGCCAGGTTCGCGGTCATGATCTGCGTGAGGTCGCCGAACTCGGCGACGAGGATCAGCATGAAGCCCGCCCCGGAGACCTTCCAGAACGACTGGTCGGCGGGGGCCTTCATCTCCTCGTCGTCGCCGTCGTCCTTCTTCAGCAGCAGCATCGCCGCGCCCGCGAGGAACAGCACGCCGACGAACGCCTGCACCAGCCGGTGCGGCAGCAGGGTGAGGACGCTGCCCGCGGCGACGGCGAGCGCCACGTGGACCGCGAAGGCGGCGGCGACGCCCGCGAAGACGTACGACGCCCGGTAGCGGGTGCCCAGCATGAGGCCGGCGAGGGCGGTCTTGTCGGGGAGTTCGGCGAGGAAGACGACACCGAAGGTGATCGCCATGATCGTGAAGCTGAGCACGGGCTGGGTTCCTCAATCGGTCGGGCCGCCGCCGTGCCGAGAGACCTTCACTCACGCGTTCCAGGGGTCGCTTCGGCACGGCAGGGCCATGGATACATGGATTCTGCTGATGCCGAAGGTCTCGCTGGCGGTCTCCGACGAGATCCGCCTCCGGGCGCCGGCCGGGCACGAAGCCCAGCAGTATGTCGACGGTCCGGCTAGGAGCTACTCCCCTTCTGCTCCCTCCAGGGTACGCGACGCCGGCCGGAACCCTCCTCCCGGTGCAGCAACCCCCGCGCGACCAGCTCCAGCACCACCGCGACCGCGACCGCCTGCACCGCCATCAGCGCGACCAGCACGAACAGCTGCACGGCCCCGGCGAGCAGCGGCGACGCCCCGCCCAGCAGCATCCCGACGAACGCGCCCGGCAGTGTGACGAGCCCCACGGTCCTGGTCTGGTCGAGCCCCGGCAGCAGCGCGTCCGCCGCCGCCGTCCGCGCCACCTCCAGGCGGGCCTCCCTCGGCAGCAGCCCCAGCGCGAGGCCGGCCTCGACCTCGCCGCGGCGGGTGGCGAGCTCGTCCAGGGCGCGCCGGCCACCGAGGACGGTGGCGGTGAGCGCCCCGCCGATGAGGATGCCGGTCACGGGGATCAGCGTGATGCCCTCGGCCGGTACGAGCCCGGTGAGCAGCAGCGCCGCGACGACCGGGGCGACCCCGGCGCCCACCGGGGCGGCGGCCCACCACCAGGTGCGGTTGTGCGTGAGGCGCCGTCCGGCGGTCCGCACGGCGACGCCGTACATCATCAGCAGGAAGAGCAGCAGCAGCGGCGCGGCGCGGACCACCCAGCCGATCACCAACGAGACGGCCGCGAGCTGCACCGCCGCGCGCACTCCCGCGACGACGGTCTCGCGGGGCGGGCGCAGCCGGGCGACGGCGACGACGGCCGCCGCGACGGCGAGCAGGGCGGCGAGGACGGCACCGAAGGTGAGGTCGACCGGCAGCAGCACGCGTCAACCCTAGGGCCCCGAGCGTTACCTGTCCGGGTGTCAAGAACTGGACACGGCCCTTGATGTGACGTGTTCATGTCGTCACGCTGTTACCTGGAGCCCATTTCCAGGACATCCGGCGCCACCACCATGGGCGGGCCGCCCGCACGGGCGCACCGGCCGACACCCCCACCGCACAAGGGAGTTCGCATGTTCTCTGTCTACGCGCGTCGATCCACGCGCCGCCTCGCCGCGCTCGCCGCGACGGCCGCCCTCGCGGTCACCGGCCTGCTGACCACCGCCCCCGCCGCCCAGGCGTCCCCGCCCACCCCGGTCAGCGCCGCCACCGCGCGCACGTACCTGGGCCAGCTCACGGTCCGGGCGGAAGGTTCCTCCTCCGGCTACAGCCGGGACCTGTTCCCGCACTGGATCACCCAGTACGACGCCTGCAACACCCGCGAGGTCGTCCTGGAGCGCGACGGCACGGGCGTCGTCCAGGACTCCACCTGCGCGGCGACCGGCGGGAGCTGGTACTCCGAGTACGACGGCGCCACCTGGTACGCCGCCTCCGACCTCGACATCGACCACGTCGTGCCGCTCGCCGAGGCGTGGCGCTCGGGCGCGAGCTCCTGGACCACCACGCAGCGCCGCTCCTTCGCCAACGACCTGACGCGTCCGCAGCTCATCGCCGTCACGGACAACGTCAACCAGGCCAAGGGTGACCAGGACCCGGCCGAGTGGCTGCCCTCGCGCACCGCGTACCGCTGCACGTACGCCCGCATGTGGGTGCACGTGAAGCACTACTGGGGCCTCTCGGTGGACTCCGCCGAGAAGAGCGCCCTCCAGTCGGTGCTGAACGGCTGCTCCTGACGAAACGTCACTCCGCAGGCTGGATCCGGCCTACACCCCGCCCCTCCGTCACCCCGCCCACCCGGCCCCGGACCGCACGGCGGGGTGGCGGAGGGACCCCGGACCCAGGCGGGGCGCCGGGCCCAGGTGAGACACCGAGCCCAGGTGAGACACCGAGCCCAGATGGGGTGCCGGGCCCAGACGGGGCGGAAGGACGGTACGGACACCGTCACACTCGAACCGGACGCCGGACGCCGGACGCCGGTCACCGATCACCGGTCACCGGTCACCGGTCGAGACCTTCGACCACGCGACCTTCGACCACGCGCTCGTACGCCACGGCCGCGCCGACCACACGCGTGCTTGCGAGGTCGTCGTCCACGGGATCGCCGTCCACGGGGTCGTCGTCCACGCGGGCGGCCGACCCCGTACCGGCGTCACACCGTCCCACCTGCGGTGACCCTTCAGTTACCGCGTCGAGGCGCGGTACGGGACGCCGGTGCCGACCAAGCCGTGGCGGGCCCCTCCGGTCGACCGGCCCATCGCCCCGGGACCGGTGCCGACCCCGCCCTACGCGCCGGAGACGCGAAGCGGCACCGCCCGCGTCCGGGGCCCCTCCCCGAGCCGGGGACGACCGACCCGACGTGGACCGGAGGCCCTCGGGTTCGGCTTCCACGGGGTGCGCGTCGGGGCCGGCGCGCACAACCCGGCCACACCCTTCCCGGCCTTCGGGTGGCCGGGGGTCGGGACCCCCCGGACGTGCACCACCGTTCGTCGCGGACCGGAGGGCCGGGACCCGCGCGAACCCTCAGTCCCGCTCCCGCTCCGGACCTGGCCGCCCCGGCCCCGGCTCCCGGAGCAGCTCGGGAAACTGCCGTTCGAGCTCCTGCCGCACCGCTTCCAGGGTCGGGTCGACGACGTTCCACGCGTGCGCGGCCGGGTGGTTCCGGAACAGCGTGCACGCGTCCCCGTACTCGCCCCCGGTGACCTCGCACGAGGGCAGCAGGACGAAGCGCCCGCCGAGCGCGCTCCAGCGGAACCAGACCGCCCCGCCCGTCGCGTCGTCGTCCCAGCAGAACTCCGCGTGCTCCCCCTCGTGTTCCTCGCCCAGTTCGCACATCGGGTGGCCGAACCCGCCGTGCGGGGTGCGTACGGCGGTGACGGCGGTGCACTGCAACATGGGCGCTTCCTGGCCGGGAGAAGGGGAACGACGGACGGACGCGGAGGCGCGCGTCACAGCAGCTCACCCCGGCTCCGGGCGTTCCACCGCTCGATCTCCGCGTGGAGCCGCTCCTTGTGGGTCGCCCGGCGGACCGCCTCGGGTTCGGCCTCCCACTCGGTCCCGCCGCGGACGGGGCGCAGCGACCAGTACGAGCCGGCGACCCCCCGGAACTCCCCGACGCGGTCACCACGGCTGGTGTCCACCACGAGCGTGCCGAGGGTCGGAACGGGCGGGGGGTCCTGCGGGGTCGGACGCTCGGTTTCTCCGGACACCGAAAACTCCTCTCCGTAGTCAATCCACTACCAAGGCGGCTCAGCGTGTCCTAGAGTCGGATTTGCTTCAACGTGTCGGGGAAGGACGGAAAGTCGGTGTTGGGCCGTTGAACATCAAGGAGTTGGACCCGGACAGCTCGCCGCAGGCGGCGTTCGGGGCGCGTCTGCGCAGACTGCGCGGGGAGCGCGGTTGGACGCAGGACGAGTTGGGCGCGCGGATGGGGTACTCCAGTACGCACCTCTCGTCCATAGAAACTGGTCGAAAGATGCCTACCTTGCGTCTCGCGCGCCAGGCGGACGCGGCCCTGGGAACCGGTGACCTGTTCGAGCGCGAATGGCGCGAGATGCGGCAGGGCTCCCTGCTGGAGGGCTTCCCGGAGTTCGTCGAGCACGAGGCCCGCGCGGCGGAGATCCGGTTGTACGAGGTCGGCGTGATGCCCGGTCTCCTCCAGACCCCGGAGTACGCCTCGGTGCTCGCGGAGAGCGCCCTCAAGAGGGGCGCGATCACGCCCGATCAGGCGGAGGAGCGGGTCTCGCTCGTCGCCGAGCGGCAGGCGGCGCTGGTCCGGACACCGCCGCCGATGGTCTTCGCCGTACTGGACGAGAGCTGCATCCGTCGGCCCATCGGGGAACCGGAGGTCATGGAGGCGCAGTTGGAGCGGCTGATCGAGTTCGCCGAGCAGCCGAACACCGTGCTCCAGATCGCGCCGTTCGACATGGGCGCACGTCGCCCGTTCGATCTGCCGATAACCCTGCTGACGATGCCGAATCGCTCGCTCATGTCGTACGCCGAGTCCGCGCAGCAGGGCTTCCTTGAGCGGGAAAGCACCTCGGTCTTGCCCCTTCTGACGGCCTACCATCAACTACAGGCCGAGGCACCGTCGCAGGCGGTCTCCGTGGCCACGATCAAACAGTTACGAAAGGGCACCCCGTGACGACCACGACCGAAACCCCCCGCTGGTTCACCTCCTCGTACAGCAACAATGGCGGCCAGTGCGTCGAGGTCGCTGCCAACCTCGCCGTCTCGCACGGCGTGGTCCCCGTCCGCGACTCCAAGAACCCGACCGGCCCCACCCTGGACCTCCCCGC
>NZ_JBWKJG010000001.1:0-483677 GCF_056432325.1 Streptomyces sp. NPDC045287 | reverse complement strand
CAGTGCGTCGAGGTCGCTGCCAACCTCGCCGTCTCGCACGGCGTGGTCCCCGTCCGCGACTCCAAGAACCCGACCGGCCCCACCCTGGACCTCCCCGCCCACGCGTTCACCTCGTTCGTGGAGGGCGTCAAGGCAGGCCGGTTCGACACGATCTGACCCAACCGGCCCTTGCCGCCACGCACCACAACGGCGGCAAGGGCCCCGGCAGCACGCCGAACAGTCCCGATCCAGCGTCGAAAGGGCACCCCGTGACGACCACGACCGAAACCCCCCGCTGGTTCACCTCCTCGTACAGCGACAACGGCGGCGCCTGCGTCGAGATCGCAGCCAACCTGGCCGTCTCGCACGGCGTGGTCCCCGTCCGCGACTCCAAGAACCCGACCGGCCCCACCCTGGACCTCCCCACCCACGCCTTCACCTCCTTCGTGGAGGGCGTCAAGACAGGCCGGTTCGACACGATCTGACCCAACCAGCCCTTGCCGCCACGCACCACAACGGCGGCAAGGACCCCAGCGGTCGCCGAGCAGTCCTGATCCAGTGACGAAAGGGCACACCGTGACGAGCACGACCGAAACCGCCCACTGGTTCACCTCCTCCTACAGCGAAAACGGCGGCGCCTGCGTCGAGATCGCAGCCAACCTCACCGTCTCGCACGGCGTGGTCCCCGTCCGCGACTCCAAGGTCCCCGCCGGCTCGACCCTCCGCCTCTCCCCCACCGCGTTCACCTCGTTCGTCGAGAGCGTCAAGGGGGGCAGGCTCGGCGCCTGAACACACGAAGGCCCCGCCCGCTCCCGCGTCGGGGGAGGGCGGGGCCACGTGTTGGTGGACGCTCGGGTGAGCCGCGTGCCGGAACGAGCGGAAACGGGTCGTGCCCTACGAGGAGGACGCCCGCCGGGAGGGCGAGCGGGCGTCGAAGGCCGTGCGGACCGAGGCCCTGATGATCGGCGGCTCCCCGCGTGGCCGCTGCCGCACGACGCCGAGTGGTGGAACGCCGTGCCGTGCTGCCGGAGTGACCGGGGCGCCGGGAGCGGGAGCCGGTGGCGCGGGCCGGCATCGCCCCGGCACGACCTGACGGAGCGGCCCCGGTCGGCACGGCACAGCCACGGCACGGTCCCGGACACCACGGCCCCAGCCGGAGCGGCCTCGGTCAGCGCGGCCCCAGCCGGCGTCGTCCTGGCACGGCCACGGCACGGCCCCGGACGGCACGGTCCCGATCAACGCGGCCCCAGCCGGCGCAGGTGTGCCCGACGCGGCCCAGCCGGAGCGGGTGTGCCCGACGCGGCGCCAGTCGACGTGGGCGCGCCAAGGCGGCGCGGGCGCACCGAGGCGGCGGGCTCGTGGTGGTGCACGAGGGGCCGCAGGGACGAGATCCGGCCATTGAACGGCCACCGGCCACCCGCACCGGTCGCGGGGCGGGGCCGCCCGCGTCCGCCCGCCTCCCCCCGTACCGCCTGATCACCACCTCCCACCGCTCCCGCCTGCGGCTTTCCGCACCCGGGCCGGACTCCGCGACCCTACGCCCGGGTATCTCCATACGACTGAATGTTGAACTTGCAAGTAATCGTTAGGGGTGCCTAACCTGGGTCGCATCGGTTCAGTCCCCAGCCGAAGGAGCCCCCCATGTCCACACTCACCAGCCGCCTCCAGCGGTCCCAGCCGTACGCGCTGGCCCTGTTCCGGATCGTCATCGGCCTGCTGTTCCTCTGCCACGGCGCCGCGAAGCTGTTCGGCGTCCTCGGCGGCTCCGACGGCTCGGGCGCCACGGTCCCCGCCGGCACCTGGCCGTTCTGGTACGGGGCCGTGATCGAGCTGGTCGGCGGCGCGCTGCTCATCGTCGGCCTCGGCACCCGCGCCGCGGCGTTCGTCTCGTCCGGCGCCATGGCGTACGCGTACTTCAAGATGCACCAGCCGTCGGGCCTGTTCCCGATGGAGAACGGCGGCGAGGCCGCGGCCCTGTACTGCTGGGCGCTGCTCCTGCTGGTCTTCACCGGCCCGGGCGCGCTGGCGCTGGACGGCCTGTTCACCTCCCGCACTCGGGAGGCCGGACGGGACCGCGCGGCGGTGGCGGCGTAACCACCGGCTCCCGCGCGGAGCAGGTGCGCGCGGCACGCACGCGGGGCGCGGGGCGACGGCTCCGCGCCCCGCGCACGCCGTGGCACCCCTCCCGCCCCGCGCCCCCGGTCGTCGTCCCCCGGCGACCCTCCGACCTCCGGCAACCCGCCGCGCGCCCGGTGACGCGTAAGGCGTACGCTGTACCGCGTTTCTCATGGTGGAGCTGGGAGTCAAGGTGCTGGAGAGCGTGCGGTGGCTGGCCGCGAGCCCGTGGATCTACGCCGCGGTGGCCACCTCCGTCGTACTGGACGTCTTCCTCCCGGTGCTCCCCAGCGGCGTCCTGGTGATCTCGGCCGCGACCGCGGCGACCGCGGCGACGGCGACCGCCACCCCCGACGGGGTCTCGCTCGTCGCCCTCGCCCTGTGCGCGGCGTCCGCCTCGGTCCTCGGCGACCTGGCCGCGTACCGCCTCGCCTGGCGCGGCGGGCCCCGCCTCGACCGGGCCATCGCCCGCTCCCGGCGCCTCACCACCGCGCAGGAACGCCTCGGCACCGCCTTCAAGCGGGGTGGCGGCGCGCTCGTGGTCATCGCCCGGTTCGCCCCGGCCGGGCGGTCGGTGGTGTCCCTGGGCGCGGGGGCCGCGCGGCGCCGGGCGCGCGAGTTCGTGCCGTGGTCGGCCCTGGCGGGGGTGGCGTGGGCCTCGTACAGCGTGGGCCTGGGCTACTTCGGCGGGCAGTGGCTGGGCGCGACGTGGTTCAGCGCGGCGGTCTCGGTGCTCGCGCTGTTCCTGGCGGGAAGCGTCGCGGCGTACGTCATGCGGCGCCCGGCTCCTCCGTCCGCTCCGGCACCGACTTCCTAGCGGCGGCGCCGCGCACGTCGAGCCCGTCGAGCAGCCTCCGCGTCGCCTCGGCCACCTCGGCGACGGCGCGCTCGAACACCTCCCGGTTGTGCGCGGCGGGCGCCCGGAAACCGGAAACCTTGCGCACGTACTGGAGGGCGGCGGCACGGACGTCCTCCTCGGTGGCCTCCTCGGGGAGCACGGGCGGGCGGAGGGTCTTGATGTTGCGGCACATGTCCGTTCCTCGGTCGCTCGGGGCGGGTGGCCGGGGTGGCCGAGCGGCCCCCCATCGCCAGGATGCACTTGTCCAGCATGTGATCAGATGAACTCCATGATCAAGGCGAGGACTCTGTATCTGTTCTGCTCGGCCGCTCCCCCGGTGTTCGACGTCGCGAGGGTGATCGAGGACGCGCAGGCGCGCGGCTGGGACGTCTGCCTGGGGCTGACGCCGACCGCCGCGCGGTGGCTGGAGCCGAGTCTCGACGGGCTGGCCGCACTGACCGGGCACCCGGTGCGCCACGAGTACAAGCGCCCGGGCGACCCGGACGTCTGGCCGCCCGCCGACGCGGTGCTGTTCGCCCCGGCCACGTTCAACACGGTGAACTCCTGGGCGCTCGGCCTGACCGGCGCGTTCGTGGTGGGGGTCGCGGCGGAGGCCATCGGGAAGGGCCTCCCGCTCGTGGCGATGCCGTGCGCGAACGCGGCGTACGTGCGCCACCCGCAGTTCGACAGGTCGGTGGAGACCCTGCGGGCGGCGGGCGTGACGGTGTTGTACGGGGAGGGGGGCTACCTCCCGGACCCGCCCGGCCGGGACTGGCCGGACCACTTCCCGTGGACACTGGCCCTGGACGCGGTGGAGGCGGCGCACGGGGCGGGATGAGCGCCCCGGGCGCCGAGGCCGGGGCCGGAGGTCGGGCACTGGGCGTCGGGGCCGGGCGCCCAGTGGCCGGGGACCGCGGGTCGGGGACCGCGCGCCGGCAGCCGCGCCAGGGGCCGGCCAGGGGACCGCGCGCCGGGCGTCAGGCGTTGGGACGCTTGCCGTGGTTGGCCTTCTTGCCCTTGCGGGCACGCCGCTTGTTGCCGCGCTTCGACATGAGGTCACTCCCTTCGGAGCCCACGAGGGGCGTTCCGGGCATTTTGGGCATTCGTCAGTCTAGGGCCGCCCGGAACGCCCCGCACGGCCACGGTTACGGCCACGGCGGCCATGGCCACCGGTCTGCGCCCGGCAGGGCGCGGACTGCCGGGCGCAGACCGGTGACCCCCGGCCGTACTGGTGGAGGCGACGGCGGCGCGCGCAACCGCCCACGAGCCCTCGAAGCGGAGCGGAGCGGAGCGGCCCAGCGGACACCGGCGCAACGCGTCACGTCACGACACGACACGACACGACGAGGATCGACGACGCGTGACGGCCTTGCCCCACGAGCAGGTTGGCTCTGGGACGGGAGTACGCCAACGAGAACAGCCCTGCCTCGTGAGGCAGTTGATTCCCGGCCTTTTCACTCGTCTTTGTCAACTGCACGCCGCCCCGAGTGACCAACCCCCGCGCCGGGCACCTCACTGTCAGGTGCCCGCACCACTCTCCTGCCCTGCCGCGAGGCACCACACGCCCCAAGGAGGAGACGCATGGCCTGGTATCCGGGGGCTACGCGCATGGAGTTGCAGCCGGAGTCGAACGGGCAGCCCGCGATCCGGCCGACACAGTTCATCATGCACAGCATCGCCGCTCCGTGGACCGCACGCCGGATGTACGAATACTGGCGCGATTCATCGAACTTGGAATCGCATTTCGGACTGGGGTACGAAGGCGACCTCGCCCAGTACATCGGCACCGAGACGCGCGCCGACGCCAACTACCAAGCCAACCGGCGCCCCGACGGCACCGGCGCGGTGTCCATCGAGACGGCGTCCAACCTGAAGCACACCGACCCGTGGACGGACGAACAGGTCGAGCAGTTGATCCGGCTGGGGGTGTGGCTGCACCAGCACCACGGCCTGCCCCTGCGGATCTGCCGCAGCCACGACGACCCCGGCTACGGCTACCACCGCCTGCACTCCGCCTGGTCGTCGGGCGGCACCGCGTGCCCGGGGGACGCGCGCGTGAACCAGTTCCGCAAGGTCGTGTTCCCCGGAATCGTGAAACGCGCCAAAGGCCAGACCTCACCCGCACCTGTGGAGGACCCCATGCCCCAAGTCCTGTTCGAGTCCCAGACGGGCGGCCCGACGCTGGCCGCGGGCGAGCGGGTGGAACTGCCGGCCGCGCGGGACACGGCGATCCTCCGGGGGCCGTGCGTGTACAACGTGTCGATCGGCCTGAAGCTGACGAGGACGAGCGCGGACAAGCGGGTGCGGCTGCGGTTCGTGCACGTCGACGCCGAGACCCGCCGCCGCTCCGCGGGGCTGGAGGTCGACGTGCCGACGCGGGACGGCGAGACGTACGCCCAGGTGTCGCGGCGCGGAGAACTGCCGGCCGGCCAGTACCTCAAGGTGGAGGCCCTCGCCGAAGAACCCGTCGTCGTCGCCCACCGCATCGTCGAGGGCCTGTACTGGCCCGCGTGACGCCGCACCGCCGAGGGGCGGCCGGGTAAAACCCGTTGCGGGGGTGCGCACCGCCTGCGAGGCTCCCTGCCATGCCGGAGCACAGTACGTCGCACAGCGTGTCCGCCCTCTTCGACGGCGAAGGCCGCCTCCCTACCATCCCCCGCAGACCGGCCCGCCGCGAGCAGCTGCTGGCCCACCTGGCGCAGACCCTCTTCGAACGGGACCGCTCCTACACGGAGCCCGAGGTCAACGAGGCGCTGCGCACGGTCCACCCGGACTGCTCGGCGCTCCGCCGCTACCTGGTCACGTCGGGCCACCTGGCCCGCACCAGGGACGGCCGCGTCTACCACCGGCCCCCGGCGGCCTGACCACCACGTCCCCGGCGGTGTCCTGGCCGCCGCGTCCCCGGTAGCGGCCTGATCATTGCGCCCACGCCGTCGGGCACGCCCCGGCCGGGCCGCCGCCCGAGCGGTGCGACCGCTTCGTCCCGGGCAGGTGGCCGTTGAGGCCCGCAGCCCTACGCGGGCAGGGCCGGCCACCGCCGACCCGCCCGTCGCGGGAGAGCCACTCCACGGAGCCCGTGACGGCGATCGAGCGGCGGCGTCGGCGCAGCGGGCACAGCGGCGGCATCGGCCGAGCAGTGGCGCGGTACATCGGCCGGGGGTGGCATCGGCGCGTCCACCGGTCACTCGAACGCCGCCGCCGGCCGCCCGGACACCCGCCACCGGTCACTCGGACGCCGCCGTTGCCGCGAGCGGTCGCCTCGTGATCTGGAGCAGTGGTCGCGGTTCGCGCTCACGCGTGAAGGCCGTGTACGGGCAGGCGTTGAGCTCCGGGTCGCGGGACTCCCAGCCCTGCAGCCACGGGCGGAACCGCGGGTTGTCGACCTTGAGCGAGCCGTCGGGCAGGAGCCGCCCGACGGTGTTGGCGGGGTCCGACAGGGCCACCGTGCACTTGCCCAACCGGCCGTCCGCCCGTACCAGCAGCGAGTTGGCCCGGGCGGCGTAGCAGACCTCCTCCGGGGCGAACAGCCGCTCGGAGGTGCCGCCCCGGACCAGCAGTTTCTTCAGCTCGGCGATCTTCTGGTCGTCGGAGTCGAGTACGTCCATGGTCGCGTCGTTGGGTCCGCCGAGGCGCACCACGCGCTTCAGGAACACCGAGAACCGCGCGTCGTCGAGGAACGTGTCCCGGATCCGAGTGAGGAACTCCGGCATGACCGGCAGGTTCTCCGGGGTCAGGTGGACCCGCAGCAGCACCCGCATCTGGGCGGAGCACTCACGGATCGACAGCAGGTTGCGCCAGATCTGCTGGAAGGTTCCCTTGCCGTCGGCGCGCACGCGGGTCCGGTCGTGGTACTCGTCGGGCCCGTCCAAGGAGATCTGGTAGGCCCGTACGCCGAGAGCGGCCAGGTGTTCGGCCGTCCCGCCGTCCAGCCGGTAGCCGTTGGTCGTCATGTCGCTCTCGTAGGAGAGCCCGTCGTACCGCTCCTGCGCCCGGCGCGCGTGGGCGGTCACGTCCTCGACGATCCGGCGGCCCAGCATCGGCTCCCCGCCGAACCACGACAGTTGGAGGCGCCGCAGTCCGGGGGCGCGCCGGTCGATGAGGTTCTTGACGCCGCTGACGACCTCGGGCGCCATGCGTCCGATGGCGAAGTCCTCGTAGCAGTACGTGCAGCGGAAGTTGCACTGCTCGGTCGGCAGCAGGATCAGGTGGAGGCGGTCGTTGCGGAAGGAGGTGGTGAACTCCCTGTCGAAGGCGGACGCCTCGTCACCGGCACCGGTTGTTACTCCTTCTCCTCCTTCGGCCTGGAACCGCACCCCGCGGCGCAGTTCCCGCCGTGGCAGTTGTTGGCGGCCATCAGGCTGTCCTCCTCGTCCGACCGCGCCTTCAGGACGGCCGTCACCGCCCGGGCGACCTGCGGATCCAGGATCCTGACCTGCCCGGCGTCGTCGAGGGCGAGGTCCTCTGTGCGGAAGCCGAAAATGGGTCCCTGCTTGGCCATGGGTCTTCTCTCTTCGGGGGTTCGGGGGCTCGGGTGCCACCGGTCGCGGAACAACGGCCGGGCCGGCGGTCGGACGACACTCCTCCGAAGGGTCACGTCTCGGAGGAGGTCCGCCCCCATCGTCCGGGCCCGCGCGCACGAGCCGCGCGGAATGCTGACCCGTACAGGTGACCCCTCAACCAGCACACGCCCCACCCCACCCACAGCCCCAGACCCGACCGGCCCCGCACGAGGAACGGACGGGTCCGCACGAGGAACGGACGGGTCCGCGCCAAACCCCGACCGGCCCCGCGCGAGGAGCGAGCGGCCCCACACCGAGAGGCGGACGACCCCGCCCCGAGGAGCGGACGTGCCCGACCGCACCCGGACCGATCACTGCGAGGTCCCAGAGGGACGGCAGCGGGCGAGGGCGGTTGCTGGAGGTGCGGTACGGCGCTGCCGTACGCCTACCGAGAAGCAGCGGTGTCGCGGGACCGACGGGCCATCCCGCGGTACACCACCCAAACGCTGATCAGAACGAGCAGCGCCCCACCGATCGGCCACCCCACGGACCCGCCGTCGCGGTAGCCCCTGATGCCTGCCACCAGCAGGAGACCGGACGGGACCAACCCCGCCCAGTCGAGGGCCCTGCTCAACCTCGCGCCTCTCGAAGACTCGGCCACGGCTCGATCCTGGCAGGCGAAGGCCCCTTCCACCAGGTCAGCAGTGGAAGAAGTGAGCGGGGTACCACCGACCTGGTGCCTCACGGGCGACCAACGCGGTGAACTGCGGCCGGGCCGTCAGTGGTGTCGCTGCTGGTTCCCCTCGTGCGGTCCCGAACGGTCCAGTGCCGGCCCGAGAACACGACCCGAGGCCGGGAAGACCTCAATGGCGGCACTTCACGCGTAATGCGCGGATATTCCACCCTCCGAGCGGACGACCTCCAAGAGCCCGTCCTCGGGTGGCGTGGTCCCGCGAACGAGAACGGCCCCTCAGCCATTGACGCCCGAGGCGCCGAACAGGGTTTTCACCCACTGGTTCCCGTGGTGGCCGCGGACGTTGATGTCGGTGATGGACGCCGGCCGGCCCCTTGATGAGAACTACTGACCGAAATGATCGCTGAGGTCGGAGCACCACGTCACCTGGGCACCTGGCCTGTGTGTCAGTCACCCCAGGTCGCTGGGATTGTTGTGTTTCACCGCTACACGGCGATCACTGGGAGGCACTGTCATGTTCGGGGGCGACCGCAGGGCACAGGAAGCGAGCTGATTTGATCGGTGCATGAGCAGTGCAGTCGATCGAACCGGTGACGGAAAGGAGCGGCTGAGCCGAGCCGTGATCTTCGGTGGACTTTCCGTCGCCTTCTGGTTCTGCTGCCCCTTCTGGATGCTCGTCTGGGCTCTCGCCCTCCCCCTCGGTCTCACTGGCTTGGTGCTGGGCTACATCGAACTTCGCACCGCAACAAAGCTGAACCGCAGTCGCGGGGGTCCCCTGACGGCTCTTGCTCTTTCGTCCGTGGGTACGGCAGCGGCCATCACCTACATGACTTTCGTGTTCACCCACCCGGAGCTGTCGATTCAGGGGTAAACCGGCGAAGCGATCGGGCCGGAGCCGCCACGGGGCGAGGGATCACGGACATCCCCACGAGCAGCCGCAGTGGCTCTGACGGCGGGAAACCCCGGCGTCTGTGCTGCGCCTTCCGCGGGTGCGGGGCCCGCCCCCTGACCGCTGCTCTCGTTGATGTCAGATGTGGATGTCAAAGGCCCCCAGCCATGATCGGCTGGGGGCCTTCGTGATGGTGGGCGCGGACGGTTTCGAACCGCCGACATCTGCTTTGTAAGAGCAGCGCTCTACCCCTGAGCTACGCACCCGTGGAGTGAGTCAACAGCGTACATGGCGCACGGGTGGGGTTCGCAAACCGTTACGGGGGCCGGTCCCGTCCCGGGGCGGGGTCGCCGGATCGTGGGGTGGGGGGTGCGTGGCGTGGGGGCTTCGCCGTGGTTCCGCCCTGGGGAAGCTCGTGGTCGCGCAGCGTGTCCGTGTCGGTGCCGTTCGTTCCGCTCATCCTGCTCCGCGCCGGACGCGCCGCCTCCGCGACGGTCACCGTCCGGAGCGTCAACGGCGACGTTCACTCCGGCCCTGCGCGGCGCCCCCGAGCAGGTCAGCGGCGCGGCTCCAACGGCGGTGCCGTCGGGCTGCCCGCCGCCGCGGGGCCGTACGCCGGGGACGCCGACAGCGGCAGCGGCAGCGGCAGCGGCAGGGTCGTCTCCGACGTGCCCCGCGACCCGGGCAGCTCGCGTGCGGTCACCGCGTTCGGCGAGAAGGGCGAGAAGGGCGACGTGGCGGCCCGTACCGCGAACTGATCCGCCCTCCCGTTCGTCGTACCCGGTGGGAGAATGAACCGGGCCAGCTCGGACACGTACGGTACGGGGAGCGGATGTGACGGGGACACGCGGCGCACGGCGGTACGCGAAGGACGCGCTCGCCCTGGTGCTGCTGCCCCTGCCCCTGCTCGCCGCCGCCTCGGCCGGAGCGTTCGCCGGGGGCGGGTCCGGGGGTGGCGCGCGGCGCTGGTTCGGCGGCGGGCGCGCCGAGGAGCAGCGGGCCGGCGCGCAGGCCGCGAAGGACGCCGCGGCCGCCGCGTTCTACGAGCTGGACACCGCGCAGCGGGGCCTGCGGATCTCCGTCGAGACGATCGCCGCGGTCGACGCCTCGCCCGCCGCGGGCCGGACCGTCGAGGAGTTCGCCGCGCTGGGGCGGCGCGTCGACGAGGTCAGCCAGGCGTACATCGAGGCCGTCGACAGCTACGACCTGGACCGGGCCGACCTCGACGCCGCCACGGCGGCCGACGCGCGCACGGACCTGACCCGCGCCAAGGACGAGCTGGTACGGGTCCGGGGCGAGTTGGAGCGGTTCGAGCAGCGGCTCGCCCCGCTTCTCGACACGGCCGAGACGCAGCTGGCCCGCCTCGCCCCGGCCGTCGAGCGGGCCCGCGCGGCACTGCTCGCCGCGAGTGACGCGCTGGACGCCGCGCGCGGCTCGGGGCTGCGCGCCGACGACCAGGCCGCGCGGCTCGCCGCCCTCGCACCCGAACTGACCAGGCTCAACGAGGGTGCGGGACGGCACGGCGTCGCGGAGACCCTGCGGCGCGCCGACCGTGTGCTGCGCGAGGCCGAAACCGTACGGGCCGAGGCGGAGCGGCTGCCGGAGCGGGCCGCCGAGATCGACCGGCGGTTGGTGTCCCTCCGTACGCGCGCGCAGGCCCTCGCCAACCGGGTCGCCTCCGTGGAACCCGTGATGAGCGAGCTGCGACGCCGGTTCAGCGCCGCGTGCTGGCAGGACCTCCAGCCCGTGCCGGAGCGGGCCGCGCAGGCCGTGCGGCAGGCGGAGGGGAAGCTCGCCGAGGCGGGGCGGGCGCGTGAGGAGCAGCGGTGGGCGGACGCGACGGCGTTGCTGGGCACGGTACGGGCGCTGCTGAACACGGCGGACGAGGCCGTGTCCGCCGCCGGGGACCGGCTCCGGAGGCTCGACGCCGTGTCCGAGGACCCGCAGCAGGAGATCGAGCGCACGCGCTTCACGATTCGGGACGCCCAGCGGCTCGCCATGGACGGCCGCCACACCCCGGACCCGCGGCACGCCGGTCCCCTCGACGACGCGGTGGCCCGCCTCGACCGGGCGGTGACCGGCCTGGAGGGGCGGCACCCCGACTACTGGCGCTTCCTGACCGAGACGGAGGCCGTACGGGCGGCGGTCGGGCGCGTGGTGGAGCAGATCCGCGAGGAGCGCGGGGGCGGCCCGGCCGGGCGGGGCCGCGGCGCGGTGGGGTAGCCCGCGCGGTGGGGTAGCCCGCGCGGTGGGGTAGCCCGCGCGCCGGCGGAGCGGCGCAGTGCCCGGCCGGGGTCGGGGCGAAAGGGCCGAAGCCGAAGGGCGGGAACGGAAGGGCACGAGCAAGGAGGGGCGGGAGGGCCGGGGCGGAGGGCGCGAACGGAAGGGCCGAAGCGGGGGGCCGGAACCGCTGGGTCCACGGCCGCCGGGTCGTTAACCTGTGCGTATGCCTCGCTACGAGTACCGCTGCCGCACCTGCGGCGACACGTTCGAACTGAGCCGCCCCATGGCGGAGTCCTCCGCGCCCGCCGCCTGCCCCTCCGGGCACGACGACACCGTGAAGCTGCTGTCGACCGTCGCGGTCGGCGGTGCTGCGGCGGCCGCACCGGCCAGGCCCGCGGGCGGCGGCGGTGGCGGCGGGTGCTGCGGAGGCGGCTGCTGCGGCTGACGGGCCCCGCCCCGGGCTCGTCCATCCCAGGCCCCCTCCCGGGACCACCTGCCCCGAGGCTGCCGAGGCCACCTGGCCCGGGCCGCCAGACCCGCCCGCCCCGGGCCCGCCGAGGCCGTACGCCCCGACGGGCCGTCCCGGCACGCCGCCGTGTCGGCCCGGCCAGCCGGCGCCCTGCCCTCAGGCCGCCGAAGCCGCCCGACCCGGGCCGCCGAGACCGTACGCCCCGAGCCCACCGAGACCGTACGCCCCGACGCGCCGCCGCACCGGTCCCGACCTGGCCGCCGTACCGTCCCGGTCGGCCGGCGACCGCGCCGCCCTCAGGCCGCCGCGGTCGCCGTTCGGGCCGCGGCCAGGAACCGGCGCAGGATCTCCTCCCCCGCCGCGACGCCCCGGTCGGCGAGCGCCTCGACGTTGCCGGCACGCCAGCCCGTGTCGGCCAGCTCGCCGTGCCCGGGCCGCCACGCGCGGTCGGCGGCCAGCAGCAGGTCCGCGTCCAGCAGCGAGTCGCCCGCCGCGAGGACGGTGCGGGCGCCGGTGCGGCGCGCCACCTCCCGTACCGCCGCGCTCTTCGTCAGTGGCTTCGGCACCGCGTACACCTTGCGGCCCTGCAGGGACACCGTCCAGCCGCGCGCGCCCGCCCAGTCGGACAGCTCCGCGAGCCAGCCGTCGGGCAGCAGGGCCCGCTCGACGACGAGGTACGCGAAGAGGTCCTCCGCGACCCGTTCCTTCAGCAGCCACGCCGGGTCGGCGACGGCCAGCAGGTGCGCCCGCACCTCGTCGAGCGTGGCGCACTCGTCGGCGAGGCGCGCCGCGACGGCCGCCCGCCAGTCGCGGTCGGGCTCGCCGTCGACCAGCAGGTGGCCGCCGTTGGCGCAGATCGCGTAACGGGGCGCCGGGCCGGGCAGCCGGATGCGCCGGTACTGCTCCCGCGTGCGGGTGGTGACCGGGGTGAACGCGGCCGTACGGGCCAGTTCGCCGAGCAGTTCGGCGGCCGTCTCGGTGACGTACGACAGCGGCCTGCCCTGGTACACCTCCACGCACAGCAGCCGCGGCGCCTCGGCGTCGGGAGCCGTCAGCGCGAGCGCGGCCGTCGAGTAGATGAGGGTGCGGTCGAGGTCGCTGGCGACCAGCGCGGGCCGGACGGTCACGGCGCCGTCACCGCCCGGCCGTCGACGCCGGTCGCGCCGCGCGTGTACCGGGGGTGGACGAGCCCCACGCACGTGTACGGCAGTCCGTCGACCTCCTCGACCGGGACGCCGCGCTGCTCGGCGAGCAGGCGCACGTGGTCCAGGTCGGCGCCCGCGCCGCGCTGGGCGAGGACCTTCCACGGGACGCGGCGCAGCAGGACCCGGGTGGTCTCGCCGACGCCCGGCTTGACGAGGTTCACGTCGTGGATGTCGTACTCCTCGCTGATCCGCTCGACCGCCGCCCACCCCTCCCACGTGGGTGTCCGGTCGGCGGCGAGGAGCCGGGCGGTGTCCGCGGCGACGGCGCCCGCGACCTCGTCGAAGCGGCCGGAGACCGCGTCGAGGAAGTCCGCGGACACGTCGGCGTGCGCCAGTTCGCGGTAGAACTTGGCGCCGTGGTAGTCGTCCGGGCCCACCAGGTCGGCGCGCAGGACGGTGCGGGAGATCAGCCCGGAGACCGTGGAGTTGAGGCAGGCGGAGGGGATGAGGAAGTCCTCGCGGGTGCCGTAGGTGCGCACGCAGGAGCCGGGGTCGGCGAGTACGGCGATCTCCGGGTCGAAGTCGGGGAAGGCGGCGAGGGCGGCGGCCAGTTCGCGGGTGATGGCGCCCTTGCCGGTCCAGCCGTCGACGAACACGACGTCCGCCGGGTCGTGGTGGGCGCGCAGCCAGCGCAGCGCGTTCGTGTCGATGCCCCGGCCGCGCACGATGGACACGGCGTAGTGCGGCAGGTCCAGGCCGTGGCGGTGCCGGGCCCAGCGGCGCATCAGCACGCCGACGGGGGTGCCGGCGCGCGCGAGGGAGACCAGCACGGGGCGCGGCGACCGCTCGGCGAGCACCGTCTCGGTGACGGCGCCGACGGCGCGGGCGATCCGGGCGGCGGAGCCGTCGAGGGCGGCGCGGAACAGCTTCTGGTACGCGTCGCTCGGCTGGTACTCCACGGGCAGCGATTCGGCGTAGTGGGCGCCGCCGCTCTGGATGGCCTCCTCGCGCTCCTCGGTGGGGGCCTCCAGCTCGACGGCCGACAGGTCCTTCAGGAGCCAGCCGACCTCGTCGGGGGCGTAGGAGGAGAAGGCGGGTCCGCGCAGCGGCTCGGGCAGCATGCGGGCTCTTTCCGGTACGTACGAGGGGACGGTCGCCAGCACGACGTGCGGGACGTGCGCGGTGAGCCGGGCGAGGAGGCCGTCCGGGGCGTGGAGGAGGGGGGTGTCGGCGGTCGAGTCGACGACGACGGCGACCGCGTCGAAGCCGGCGCCGGCGACGTTGTACGCGTACCGGTCGCCGGGGCCGTCCGCGGGGTCGTCGTGCGCGGGGAAGACGAGGCGGGTGCGGATGGCGTAGCCGGGGTCGTCGACGGCGAGGACGGGCGAGCGGGTGGTGGTGGAGAACCGCACGTCGGCGTGGGGGACCCGCTCCTCCAGTGCGGCGGCCAGGGCGAGGGGGGCGTACATCAGCTCCTCGCAGCCCAGGACGAGGACGCGGGGGGCGCGGGCGGTGGCGCCGCCGGCGGACGCGGACGACTCCGCGGACGGCCCGGCGGGCACGGACGACTCGGTGGACGCGGACGACCCGGCGGACGGCCCCGCAGGCCCGGACGACCCGGCGGACGCGGACGGCCCAGCAGACACAGCCACCCCGGCAGGCCCGAATAGCCCAGCAGACCCGACAGACCCGACAGGTCCGACAGATCCGTCAGGCCCGCCAGGCCCGGCAGCCACGGGCACCCCAGCAGACGCAGCCGCAGGCGTGTCGGTCAGGGCGAGCGCCTCCGCCAGGCGGGCCGCCATCGACGGCAGTGCCGCGTCCAGGCGGGCCCGGTGCTCCGGGGTGAAGCCGTGTCGACCCCCGTCCGGCAGCCCGGCCGGCCAGCCGAGGTCCACGCGCCGTACGGCGGCCACGTCACCGGCCTCGGCCGGCGCGGGCGTCCTGTGGGCGGCCACCAGGGCGCGGCCCTTCTCCAGGACGCCGTCCGGCAGCCGTACCGTCCCCGCCGCGAGCGTCACCAGGTCCACCCGCGCGCCGATCCCGGCGGCGAACTCCGCCAGCCGCCCCCGGTCCCGTGCCGACCGCATGTCGACGAGCGCCACGATCACGTACCGCTCGCGCGGGTACCGCTCGTGCAGCGCCCGCACGGTGTTCAGGACGGTGGCGCCGGTCGAGAACTCGTCGTCGACCAGCACCAGCGGGCCCGGCCCGGCCAGCAGCCCGGGGTCCTCGGGGAGCAGGAGGTGCGAGGTGTGGTGGGAGTGGGACTCCTCGAACCCGGCCGCCCGGGGCACCCCCGGCACGGGGCGGCGCGTGGAGTGCAGGTACGGGGCGAGGGCCAGGCCGTCCGCGACGCAGTGGCCGAGGCCGGTCGCCGTCTCCGCGTACCCGACGACGACCGCGCGCCGCGCCTCCGCGTCGCCCAGCAGCTCCCGTACGCGGCGCCCCAGCTCGTACCCGGAGCCACGCACCACGGCGGGGCTCTGCGGCACGTGCTTGCCCAGCACGCGGGAGACGAGGAGGTGCGCGCGTTTCCTGTTGTCCCGCAGGGCCAGCCCCAGCAGGCCGCGCAGCTCCTCGTCGTCCCCCCGCTCTCCGGAGAGCTCGACGCCGAGCCGCTCGGCGACCCATGTTCCCGTCCACACCGCGCTGTGAATGACGTGCCTCTTCTCTCTCGGGTACGGGTGGCTCGTGGGGTGCTGGGCGCCGCTCACGGCACCGCCAGACCCGCCGCGAGCAGTTCGACGAACCCCACGTCCGCCTTGGCCACGCCGAACACCTCGGCCCGTTGGAGCGTGCGCTCCGCCCAGGCCCGGTGCGGCTTCACCTCGTTCATCTTGTTCGTGTACGCGGAGCGCAGGACGCCGCCGCCGTCGCGCTCCGGGCGCAGGATGTCCCGGGCGTCGCTGTACTCCTCGTGGCTCACGACGGACAGGGCGTGCACGGGCTGGACGTGGGAGGGGTGGATGCAGGTCTTGCCGAGCAGGCCGTTGGCCCGGTCCAGCTCGATCTCGCGGAGCAGTCCGTCCAGGTCGTGCTCGATCAGCGCGGTGCGCAGGGCGTCGGCGCGGCCCTCCGTGAAGGGGCTGCGCCGCAGCATCGGCTTGAACATCCGCTCCTGGAGGCGGAAGTACTCCCACACCGGCCCGGTGATCGTGAAGCCGCTGCCGTCGGCGCGGCCCAGGACGTTGACGACGTCCGCGATGACGTGGGCGACGATCTGCACGTCGTACGCGGTCATGTCGGGTGAGCGGCGCAGCCCGTACGCGGAGCAGAAGTCGGTGACGCCGAGCCGCAGGGCCAGGACCCGGTCGCGGTGGGCGGTGACGGAGCGGGCGATCCCGGCGAGGGTGTCGGCGCGGGTCTCCAGGTGCAGCAGCTCGGGCGACTCCAGGACGGGCATCGCGTACAGGGGGCGGCCGGCGAGGGCGTCCTCCGTGACGGGCTCCGCCTCGGCGGCGGCGAGGGCCTCCAGGAAGGGCGTGCCGCGCTTCTCGGTGAACTTCGGCAGTACGAATCCGGACAGCAGCCGTACGGCGGGGCCGAGGCGGCGGGCCAGGTCGGGGATCTGCTCGGGTTCACGGACGCGGATGAACAGCAGCGGCGGCTGGTCGTCCCGCCCGGCCAGGTCGGCGAACTGGCGTACGAGGTTCTCCTCGCCGTCCTCGACGTCCCCGTCGCCGATGGAGTCCTCCAGGCAGAGCACCATCGACACGACCCCGCGCCCGACCTGCTTCACCACGTCGTCGGCGAGTCTGGGGCGGGTGGCGGGGCTGTAGAGGGTGGCGCCGAGCGCCGCCGAGAGGACGCGGGCCGGTGAGTGGCTGTCGAACGCGCACGGCTCCTGGTGGAACAGTCCGGCCCGAGCAGCAGGCGAGATGTGCCCGAAATGACGCATGCGGTTTCCCCGAACTGCCGTGACGTACGTACTGTGCTGCCTGCGGCCTGATGACATGTGGCCGGTAATAGTACGTAAGGACAGGTGTCGTCGGTTCCCCGCCGATGTGAACGCCGGGTGACGCGGGGGCCGCCTGCGGGGGTCGCACCGGGCGGCGCCCCGGTACCGGCCCCCCGCGTTGTCCCCCCGGCGGGCGGCCAGGCAGGATGACGGGCATGACGCACGAGATGCTGAAGGGCTCGAACGTCCCGCTCGACGTCGCGGCCGTACGGGCCGTACTGCGCTGGACCCCTGGCCCGGAGGTCCCCGACGTGGACGCCTCGGCCCTGCTGCTCGGCCCGGACGGGCGGGTGCGTTCCGACGAGGACTTCGTCTTCTACAACCAGCCCCGGCACCCCTCCGGCGCGGTGCGGCGGCTGCCCAAGAAGCGCGTGGAGGACGGGCTCACCGACACGGTCGAGACGGACCTGGCGGGGCTGGAGCCGTCCGTGGACCAGGTGGTCGTCGCGGCGTCCTCGGACGGCGGCACCTTCGCGCACGTGCCGGACCTGCGGATCGTGCTGTACGACGCCGCCGCGGGCGAGGGCGCCGAGGCGCTGGCGTCGTTCCACGTGCGTCCGGAGACGGGCGAGGAGACCGCCATGATCTGCGGCGAGCTGTACCGCAGGGGTGAGCGGTGGAAGTTCCGCGCGGTGGCGCAGGGCTATCCGACGGGGCTGATCGGGCTGGCCACGGCGTTCGGCATCTCGGTCGACGAGGAAGAGGCCGCCGCCGCGGCCTCCCGGGACCCCGAGCCGACCGCCGACCCCGTGGCCTCCCAGGGCCCCGAGCCGATCGCCGACCCCGCGGCGCCGGTCCCCGGCACGGGTTCCGGTACGGATTCCGGCGCGGTCTCCGGCGCGGACCCCGAGGACGCCACCCGGGCGATACCCGTCCCGGCCGCCGCCACCGGCGCCGCGGTGGCTCCCGCCGTTCCCGCCGTCCCCCCGGTGCCGCCCCCGCCGACCGTCCCGCCCGCGTACGGCTACCCGCACACCGGGTCGCCGCAGCCCGCCTACGGCTACCCCCAGCCCGCGCCGGCGCCTCCGTACGGCCCGCCCGCCCCGCAGCCCGCCTACGGCTACCCGCACCCGGCGCCCCAGCCGGTTCCGGCGGCGGCCGGGGCGCCCGTACCGGACCCGGACTTCCGGCTGCCGCCGATGGGCCCCCAGTTCCAGCGCTGAGCCCCGCGGGGAGCCGCGGCGCGGGGCCGGGGGCGCGGCGGCGCGGCCGTCAGCGCGTCCCCGTCTTGAAGCCGCGGCCCCACTGCATGCCCCAGCCGTACATCCGGTCCAGCTCGCCCTGGAAGCCGTAGACGAACTTCACCTCGCGCCGCACCACCAGCTCGCCCTTGACGTTCTCCAGCAGGAAGACGGCGCAGGAGCGGGCCTCGGGGGCGCGCTCGTCGAGCTCGATCTCGATGCGCGGGCCGTTGCTCGGGTAGAGCGTCATCATGGCGTGGGTGCGGTCGAAGGCCGGCGTCTGGTCGTAGATGTAGACGAAGAACAGCAGCCGTCTGATGTCGTCCCGGTGGTCGAGGTTGACGAAGATCGTCTCGCCGGACGGCGAGCCGAACCGGTCGTCCCCGCTGAGCTTCACGTACGGCGGGTCGTTGAGGTCGCCGAAGTAGCCGCCGAGCGGCTGGACGACGCCCTTGGTGCCGTCGGCCAGCTCGTACAGGCACCCGATGTCCAGGTCGACGTTGGCCACGGCCCGGGTGTGGGCCTGGACCGGTTCGGGCTGGAAGAACTTCAGCGGGTGCCGCAGCAGCCGGCCGCTCTGCCGGGGCCTGCTGTCGAAGTCGGACGTGCGCATCTTCCACGAAAGGTTGACGCGCAGGTTGCCGGTCGCGGCGCCCTGCTTGGTCAGCGAGACCGTCGGGCGTCGCCGTGTCAGGTCGATCGCGTTGGTCGCGGCGCCGCCCGAGTCGAACTGCGCCGTCCTGTTCTGCCGCAGGCTGTCCCAGAAAGCCATGCCACCCCCCAAGGTGTCCGGATACGCGGCGGGGCGGCCGGGAGCTCCCGGCCGCCCCGCTCAGAAGCGTTCCGCATTGCCGGAGCGGTCACACCCCGGTCTCACGCGGTGGTCGTCACACCCCGGAGGAGACCCCGGCCTTTTCGCCGGGGCCCCCCGCACCGCCTTCGGCCGCCTCGATGCGCTTGTTGCGGCGGACCGAGGAGAGGAAGGAGGCGGCGATGAGGAACACGCCGATGAAGCCGGTGATGAGCTCGCTGATCTCGTGCTGGATGGTGATCAGGAGGATCACGGCGAGGGCGCCGATGGCGTAGTGCGCGCCGTGCTCCAGGTAGACGTAGTCGTCCAGCGTGCCCTGGCGGACCAGGTAGACGGTGAGCGACCGGACGTACATGGCGCCGATGCCGAGGCCGAGCGCCATCCAGAAGATGTGGTTGGTGATGGCGAAGGCGCCGATGACGCCGTCGAAGGAGAACGAGGCGTCGAGGACCTCGAGGTACAGGAAGAGGAAGAACGCGGCCTTGCCGGCGAGGCCGACCGCGGAGACCTGCTTGCCCTCCCGCTTGGCCTTCTCCTCCTCCTCGTGTTCCCGCTCCTCCTCCTCTTCGAGCTTGTTCTCGAAGTAGCCGGAGAGGCCGCCGACGACCAGGTAGGTGATCAGGCCGGCGACGCCGGAGAGCAGTACCGTGGCGGACTTGTCGACGTGACCGCCGCTGGTGTGCGCCTCGGTGGCGAAGGTGACCGCGCTGATGAGGAGGACGATGAGCGCGATGCAGACCGACAGCATGTCGACCTTGCCGAGCTTGGCGAGCGGACGCTCCAGCCAGGCCAGCCACTTGTGCTCGCGCTCCTCGAAGATGAAGTCCAGGAAGATCATCAACAGGAACATGCCACCGAAGGCGGCGATGGCCGCGTGCGCGTCGGTGACCAGGTTCTTGTACTGCTCCGGCTGGTCGAGCGCCAGCTGCACGGCCTCGATCGGACCGACCTTGGCACTGATCGCGACGATGACGACCGGGAAGACCAGTCGCATGCCGAACACCGCGATCAGGATGCCGATCGTCAGGAAGATCTTCTGCCAGAAGGCGTTCATCTTCTTGAGGATTCCGGCGTTGACGACCGCGTTGTCGAAGGAGAGGGAGATCTCGAGGATCGACAGGATCAGTACGATCCCGAACGCCTCCCACCCCCACTGCCAGGCGGCGAAAGCGAGGCCGAGCGCCGTGACGGCGAACGACCAGCCGAAGGTTTTCAGAACCACTGACTACCCAATCGTGTTGGGGGTCCCCCCGGGCGAAACCTGCGGGAGGGTCCCCTCCACGCCGACTGCGCCGGGTCTTGAACGAACCCTGGGACGAGCTTTAGGAAACATTGACCCCGAAGTCTAGAGCGATGCCTCGGAGACCCGACGCGTACCCCTGACCCACGGCCCGGAACTTCCATTCGCCGCCGTAGCGGTACAGCTCGCCGAAGATCATCGCCGTCTCCGTCGAGGCGTCCTCGCTCAGGTCGTAGCGGGCCAGCTCCTGACCGTCGGCCTGGTTCACGACGCGGATGAAAGCATTGCTGACCTGGCCGAACGTCTGGCCGCGCTGGTCGGCCTCGTGGATCGAGACCGGGAAGATGATCTTGTCGCAGTGAGCGGGCACCTTGCCGAGGTCGACGATGAGGGACTCGTCGTCGCCGTCGCCCTCGCCGGTGAGGTTGTCACCGGTGTGCTGGACGGAGCCGTCGGGGCTGGTGAGGTTGTTGTAGAAGATGAACCACTCGTCGCCGAGGACCCTGCCGGACTGGCAGAGCAGCGCGCTGGCGTCGAGGTCGAAGGGCGCTCCGGTGGTGGAGCGCGCGTCCCAGCCGAGTCCGACCAGCACCTGGGTCAGATTGGGTGCGACCTTGGAAAGGGAGACGTTTCCTCCCTTGGCGAGCGTGACGCCCATGACGATGATCCTCCCCGGTGGCGTACTGCGTGGCGTGCGTCCGTGTGCCGCGCGGCGCCCGTGCGCCGAGCGGTGTGGAAAGGGCGCGTCCGGCGCCGCACCGGGTGGGTGCGACGCCGGACGGAGCTGCGGTACGGCTCAGACGTTCACGCCGAAGTCCTGCGCGATGCCGCGCAGGCCGGAGGCGTAGCCCTGGCCGATGGCGCGGAACTTCCACTCCGCGCCGTGGCGGTACAGCTCGCCGAAGACCATCGCCGTCTCCGTCGAGGCGTCCTCGCTCAGGTCGTAGCGGGCGAGCTCCTCGTTGTTGGCCTGGTTCACGACGCGGATGAACGCGTTGCGCACCTGGCCGAAGGACTGCTGGCGGGTCTCGGCGTCGTAGATCGAGACCGGGAAGACGATCTTGTCGACGTCGGCCGGGACCGTCGCGAGGTTGACCTTGATCTGCTCGTCGTCGCCCTCGCCCTCACCCGTGAGGTTGTCGCCGGTGTGCTCGACCGAACCGTCCGGACTCTTCAGGTTGTTGAAGAAGACGAAGTTGCCGTCGGTGGCGACCTTGCCCTGGGCGTTCAGCAGCAGAGCGCTCGCGTCCAGGTCGAAGTCCGTACCGGTGGTGGTGCGGACGTCCCAGCCGAGACCGACCGTGACCGCGGTCAGGTTGGGCGCGGCCTTGGTCAGCGAGACGTTGCCGCCCTTGCTGAGGCTGACTCCCACGAGTCCCTCCATAGGTTTCCAGGGGCAGCGCCCCCGTCGTGCGTTGGCATCGGATCAACGACTGGATCCTAGTGAGCGGTTCCCGCCTCGAGCACGCTCTTGGGCCGATGAAACAGGGGTTTCGGGTACGCGCACGCGCTTTCGCGCGGGCGCGGGGCCCCACTCGCCACGGTGGCAGCCCCGCGCCCCGCGGGCATCAGGCCCCGCGGGCATCAGGCCCCACGCCCACGGGCATCAGAGGGCGTCGAGGGCCTTGACGTACTCGTTCAGGTCGCGGGCGTCGGGGAGGCCGTTGACGACCGTCCAGCGCACGACGCCCTCCTTGTCGATGATGAAGGTGCCGCGGACCGCGCAGCCCTTCTCCTCGTCGAAGACGCCGTAGGCGCGGGAGACCTCGCCGTGGGGCCAGAAGTCCGACAGCAGCGGGTACTCCAGGCCCTCCTGCTCGGCGAAGACGCGCAGGGTGTGGATGGAGTCGTTGGAGACGGCCAGCAGCTGCGTGTCCTCGTTGACGAAGCGCGGCAGCTGGTCGCGGAGCGCGCACAGCTCGCCGGTGCAGACGCCGGTGAACGCGAACGGGTAGAAGAGCAGCACGACGTTCTTCTCGCCGCGGAAGTCACCGAGCCGCACGGTGCGCCCGTGGTTGTCCTTCAGTTCGAAGTCCGGGGCCTTCGTGCCGACCTCGATCGCCATGGCAAAAGCATCCCTTCGGTGGGCGGATCGCTGGGGACCCACCCTACGCAACGGGCCCCCGCCGATGTGCTCGGCGGGGGCCCCTGGCTGCGGGAGCCTGCGGTCAGCGCTTCGGCTTGCCCGCCTTGGGGCTGACCAGGCGGCTGCCGACCCAGTCCTTGCCCGCGTTGATGCTCCGGGTCTGGGAGAGGCCGGCGGTCTGGGCGGCCTCGTTGATGTCGCTGGGCTCGATGTAGCCGTCACGCCCGGTCTTGGGCGTCATCAGCCAGATCTGGCCGCCCTCCTCGATCAGGCCGATGGCGTCGACCAGCGCGTCCGTGAGGTCGCCGTCCTCGTCGCGGAACCACAGCAGCACGACGTCGGCGACGTCGTCGTAGTCCTCGTCGACGAGGTCCTGGCCAATGACAGCCTCGATATCCTCACGGAGCTCCTGCTCGACGTCGTCGTCGTAGCCGATCTCCTGGACCACCTGTCCGGGCTCGAACCCCAGCCTTGCGGCTGGGTTGGTCCGCTCCTCCGCGTGGTCCGCGGTCGCGCTCACGGCTTGCCTCCTGATCATGGATGGGAAAGTGCTTCGGCCGCGCGCGTACGCGTGGCATTGGGCGTAGTCCACACGTGCTGGACGGATCGCGCAAGTACCCGACGACGTAGACCGCCGAAACGGTGACTTTTGGGGCCGTCCTGCCGCAACTCCGGGTACCCGCCCTCCCTCGCTCGTGACACACACCACACCTCTTGACCCACTTTAGGGGGTTGTATACGCCACGTCCCCACCGGGGCGCCGCACCGCCGCCCCGGGTACGGGAGCCGGGACCGGCGAAGACGGGTTACCGAGCGGTAGAGATGACGCGGGCGCCCACGGGGTAGACGATGGTGGCGACGCGACCGCAAAGCCGACACTCCATCCCGCATGTCATCACCCGTAGACACATCGAACAGCGAAGGAACAGCGTGGCTTCCGGATCCGATCGCAATCCGATCATCATTGGCGGCCTTCCCAGCCAGGTCCCGGACTTCGATCCGGAAGAGACCCAGGAATGGCTCGACTCCCTCGACGCCGCCGTCGACGAGCGGGGGCGGGAGCGGGCCCGTTACCTGATGCTCCGCCTGATCGAGCGGGCCCGCGAGAAGCGCGTGGCCGTGCCCGAGATGCGCAGCACGGACTACGTCAACACCATCGCCACCAAGGACGAGCCCTTCTTCCCCGGCAACGAGGAGATCGAGCGCAAGATCCTGAACGCGACGCGCTGGAACGCGGCCGTCATGGTCTCGCGCGCGCAGCGTCCGGGTATCGGCGTCGGCGGGCACATCGCCACCTTCGCCTCCTCCGCCTCCCTGTACGACGTGGGCTTCAACCACTTCTTCCGGGGCAAGGACGAGGGGGACGGAGGCGACCAGATCTTCTTCCAGGGCCACGCCTCCCCCGGCATCTACGCCCGCGCCTTCCTGCTGGACCGGTTGAGCGAGGCGCAGCTGGACGGCTTCCGCCAGGAGAAGTCGAAGTACCCGAACGGCCTGTCGTCGTATCCGCACCCTCGGCTGATGCCGGACTTCTGGGAGTTCCCGACGGTCTCCATGGGCCTGGGCCCGCTGGGCGCGATCTACCAGGCGCGGATGAACCGCTACATGGAGGCACGGGGCATCGCGGACACATCGCGGTCGCACGTGTGGGCGTTCCTCGGCGACGGCGAGATGGACGAGCCCGAGTCGCTCGGGCAGCTCACCCTGGCCGCGCGCGAGGGCCTCGACAACCTGACCTTCGTCGTCAACTGCAACCTCCAGCGCCTCGACGGCCCGGTCCGGGGCAACGGCAAGATCATCCAGGAGCTGGAGTCGGTCTTCCGCGGCGCCGGCTGGAACGTGATCAAGCTGATCTGGGACCGCTCCTGGGACCCGCTGCTGGCCCAGGACCGGGACGGGATCCTGGTCAACAGGATGAACACGACGCCGGACGGGCAGTTCCAGACGTACGCCACGGAGTCCGGGGCGTACATCAGGGAGCACTTCTTCGGCGACGACCACCGGCTGCGCGCGATGGTCGAGGGCATGACCGACCAGCAGCTGCTCCACCTGGGGCGCGGCGGCCACGACCACCGGAAGATCTACGCGGCGTACGCGGCGGCCAAGGCCCACAGGGGTCAGCCGACGGTGATCCTGGCCCAGACGGTCAAGGGCTGGACGCTCGGCCCGAACTTCGAGGGCCGCAACGCGACCCACCAGATGAAGAAGCTGACCGTCGACGACCTGAAGCGGTTCCGCGACCGGCTGCACCTGCCGATCCCCGACAGCGAGCTGGAGTCCGGCCTTCCGCCGTACTACCACCCGGGCCGGGAGTCGGAGGAGATCCAGTACATGCACGACCGCCGCAAGGCGCTGGGCGGGTACGTCCCGACGCGGGTCGTGCGGTCGAAGCCGCTGACCCTGCCGGACGACAAGGCGTACGCGGCGGTGAAGAAGGGGTCCGGGCAGCAGTCGATCGCGACGACGATGGCGTTCGTGCGGCTGCTGAAGGACCTGATGCGGAACAAGGAGATCGGCAAGCGGTTCGTCCTGATCGCGCCCGACGAGTACCGCACGTTCGGCATGGACTCGTTCTTCCCGAGCGCCAAGATCTACAACCCGCTGGGCCAGCAGTACGAGTCGGTGGACCGGGAGCTGCTGCTCGCCTACAAGGAGTCGCCGACCGGCCAGATGCTGCACGACGGCATCTCCGAGGCCGGCTGCACGGCGTCGCTGATCGCCGCCGGGTCGGCGTACGCCACGCACGGCGAACCGCTCATCCCGGTGTACGTCTTCTACTCGATGTTCGGTTTCCAGCGGACCGGTGACCAGTTCTGGCAGATGGCCGACCAGCTGGCGCGCGGATTCGTGCTGGGCGCGACCGCCGGCCGTACGACGCTGACCGGTGAGGGCCTCCAGCACGCGGACGGCCACTCCCAGCTGCTGGCCTCGACCAACCCGGCGTGCGTCGCCTACGACCCGGCCTTCGGGTACGAGATCGCGTACATCGTCAAGGACGGGCTGCGGCGGATGTACGGCTCCTCGGAGGAGCACCCGCACGGCGAGGACGTCTTCTACTACCTGACCGTCTACAACGAGCCGATCCAGCACCCGGCGGAGCCGGCGGACGTCGACGCGGAGGGCATCGTCAGGGGCGTCTACCGGTTCCGCGCCGGCGAGGCCGGCTCCATCCCGGCGCAGATCATGGCGTCCGGCGTGGCCGTCCCCTGGGCCGTCGAGGCGCAGCGCATCCTGGCCGAGGAGTGGAACGTCCGCGCGGACGTGTGGTCGGCGACGTCCTGGAACGAGCTGCGCCGCGACGCGGTGGAGGCCGAGAAGTACAACCTGCTGCACCCGGAGGAGGAGCCCCGCGTTCCGTACGTGACGCGGAAGCTGTCGGGTGCCGAGGGCCCCTTCGTGGCCGTCTCCGACTGGATGCGGGCGGTCCCGGACCAGATCTCGCGCTGGGTGCCGGGCCCGTACACCTCGCTCGGCGCGGACGGCTTCGGCTTCGCGGACACGCGCGGTGCCGCCCGCCGGTACTTCCACATCGACGCGCAGTCGATCGTGCTGGGCGTGCTGACGGAGCTGGCGCGGCTGGGCAAAGTGGACCGCTCCGCGCTGAAGCAGGCGGTGGACCGCTACCAGCTGCTGGACGTGGCGGCGGCCGATCCGGGCCCGGCGGGTGGCGACGCGTAAGGCGCACCGCGGGGGGTCCGGGCGCTCCGGCGCCCGGGCCTCCGGTCCCCCCTCACGCCCCTTACGATGCGCGGCATGAAGGAACCGACGGCGCAGGTCCGGTGGGAGGGGCGCACGCAGAACCCGCTGCTGGTCCTGGCTGTGGCGTTCGGCGTCGCGTACGCGGTGCCGGTCGTCGCCCCCGACGCACAACCGTGGGTGCACGCGCTGTGCATGGGCGTGGAGTGGGTGGTGTGGGCGGCGTTCGCCGCAGACTACGCCGTACGGCTGTACCTGGCCCCGTCGCGGTGGTTCTTCGTACGCGCTCACTGGCTGGACCTCCTGGCGGTGCTGCTTCCGCTGATCCAGCCGCTGCGGCTGCTGCGGCTGGTGTCGACGCTGCTGCTGGTGGGGAATCGGGCCCGGATGGCGTCGCAGGTGCGCCTGACGACGTATGTGGCGGGCTCCGTGGTGGGGCTGATGATGTTCGGATCGCTGGCCGTGCTCCAGGTGGAGCGGGACGCGCCGGACGGGAACATCAAGACGCTGGGTGACGCGGTGTGGTGGTCGTTCACGACGATGACGACCGTGGGCTACGGCGACCACGCGCCGAAGACCGGACTGGGCCGGCTGCTGGCGGTGGGCCTGATGCTGTCGGGCATCGCGCTGCTGGGTGTGGTGACGGCGAACATCGCCGCGTGGTTCGTCGCCCGCTTCGAGCGGGACGACGCCGAGGAACGGCGCCGGACGGCGGTCCTTGAGGCTCTGACGCGGGAGGTACGGGAGCTGCGGGCAGAGGTCGCCCGGCTCTCGGGTGACCCTTCGGCGGCTGTGGCGACGGGCATCCCGCCCGGGCCGTCCGGGCCGTCCGTCGCCGCGACGGGCCCCCAGGGGAGCCCCGTGCCCGGGCAGGACACGGGGCCCGACGTCAGTTCTCCCAGATCTTGATCGCCCGCACCTGGTAGGGCGAGCGCGGCACCCACGTACCGCTGCCGGGATACGTCTCGAACTCCCCGGTCTCCCCGCAGGTGGCGGACTGGTAGGTGGTGACGGGTCGCCCCGTGCGGTTGGCGAGCGCCGCCGCCGCGGTGCCGGCGGGGAGTGCGACGCAGCTGTCGACGTCCGTGGTCGCCAGCTCGTGCGTCTGCCGCTTGCCCTTGAAGGTCTCCTTCTCCCACAGGCACAGCTGTCCGCTGTCGCACGGTCCGAGTACGGGCGGCGCGGCGTCGGCGGGTGCGGCGCAGGTGGTCAGTGCGGCAATGGTGACCGCGGTCATCCCGAGTGCGGCGGCGGCGAAGAAGGGCCGTGAGGACGTACGCATATGGATCAACCCCCGATTGGTGACACTCCGTATCGATGTCTGACCCAAGCCTGACGCTGTGTGACTGGCGAAGGGAAGAGTTATCGGCTCGATCCACCCGGACGGGTGATGCCAGGAGCTTCGGGTGAGACCGCGAGGGCATGTCGAGGGCCCCGGCGCCAGGACGCGCCGGGGCCCTCGACCCCGTGTTTCGGCGGCGGTGCCGCCGGGTCAGATGTGGACGCCGCCCCCGCCGGCCTCCGCGTTGGCCCCGCGCTTGGTGAGCGTCGCGACGAGGGCCGCGGCGACCGCCACGACACCGGCGACGGTGAAGGCGAGGCCCATGCCGGACATGAACGTGTCGTGGATGACCTTGGTGATCGCGCTCAGGACGTCCGGCGTCATTCCGGGAGCCTTGGCGAGTTCCTGGGGGACGGCACCGAACTCCGCCGCCTGCTCCAGCTCGGGCGCGGGCGGGACCGGGATGCCGGCGTCCTTCCAGTTGTCCGAGAACTCGGAGTCGACCTTGGAGGACATCACGGCGCCGAGCACCGCCGTACCCAGCGCGCCGCCGACCTGCATGGCGGCCTGCTGCAGACCACCGGCCACACCCGACAGCTCCAGCGGGGCGTTGCCGACGATGACCTCCGTCGCACCCACCATGACGGGAGCGAGCCCCAGGCCGAGCAGGGCGAACCAGAGCGACGTGGCCGGCGTGCCGGTCTCCGGCGTGAGGGTGAGCATGCCGAACATCGCACCGGCGGTGCAGAGCATGCCGCCGACCAGCGGGATGCGCGGACCGAACTTGGTGATCAGCGCGCCGGCGAGCGGCGAGGAGACGATCATCATGGCCGTGAGCGGCAACAGGCGCAGACCACTGTCGACGGGGCTGAGGCCCCTGACGCCCTGGAGGTAGAACGTCACGAAGAACAGGCCGCCCATGAAGGCGAAGGCCATGAGGACCATGAGGACGACACCCGCCGAGAGCGGGACGGAGCGGAACATGCCCAGCGGGACGAGCGGCTCGCGGACCTTCTGCTGCCAGGCGGCGAAGAGGCCGAAGAGGACGACGGCGCCGAGCAGGAAGCCCCACGTCCTGCCGCTGCCCCAACCCCAGCTCTCACCGGCCTTGATGATGCCCCAGATCAGGGAGGCCATGGCGGCGGACAGCAGGACGATGCCCAGGAGGTCGAAGGAGCGCGGCGCGTTCTGCGCCCGGTGGTCCTTCAGGATCACCAAGCCCAGGACGAGGGCGAGCGCACCGACCGGCACGTTGATGAAGAACACGGACTGCCAGCTGACGTGCTCGACGAGCAGACCGCCGACGATCGGGCCGCCCGCGGTCGAGGCGCCGATGACCATGCCCCAGATGCCGATGGCCATGTTGAGCTTCTCGGCGGGGAAGGTGGCGCGGAGCAGACCGAGCGCGGCCGGCATGAGCAGCGCGCCGAAGAGCCCCTGGAGCACGCGGAAGGCGATGACCAGGGCGATGGAGTCGGACAGGCCGATCGCGGCGGAGGAGGCCGCGAACCCGGCGATGCCTATGAGGAACGTCTGGCGGTGGCCGAAGCGGTCGCCGAGCTTGCCCGCCGTGATGAGCGCGACGGCCAGGGCGAGCAGATAACCGTTGGTGATCCACTGGACGTCGGAGAGGGAGGCGTTCAGGTCCCGCTGGATCGCGGGGTTGGCGATGGCGACGATCGTGCCGTCGAGCGCGACCACCATCACACCGACGGCGACGCTGAACAGCGTGAGCCACGGATGGCCCCGCAGTCCCTTGGCCGGTGCGGGCACGGGTTCGGGACTCTGTGACGCCTTGTGAACGGTGGTCTGACCAGTCATACCGCGAGGCTAGTGACAGCAACTGACAATAAACAAAGCATTTCATAGGCTGACAACTGTCATCTGGCTCACATCGAGGCCGAGTTGGTGAAGGGCGGGAAACGGGGACATGACGTGACGGCTGGGTGGTCGGCCGCGTCGGGCCCCGCCGCGGGCCTGCGCGAGCGGAAGGAACGGCGCACCCGCGCCACCCTGCTGCGCGCCTCGTGGGAGTTCTTCACGGCCAAGAAGTACGAGGAGACGACGGTCGACGAGATGCCGACGCCGTCGAGATCCCGCAGCGCACCTTCTCCCGCTCCTTCGCGAGCACGGAGGAGGCCGCCTTCACCGCGCAGCGGATGGCGGAACAGCACCCCGTCGACGCCCCTGCATGCCCACCCCGCCCAAGAGGGCCCCTTCGACGCCCTGCGGGCCCTGACCGCGAGCCGCCTCGGCCCACCTCGCCCCGACGCTCACCACGGACTGGCGGAAAACCGCCTCCTTTGAGGCCCACCGACGCGCCGGAAACGCGAACAGGGCGTGACCACGGCCCTCCGGAGGAAGCACACGGGGTGACTCCGCCGTACGGGGTGCGGCCTCTTCCCCGGATTCGCGCGACAAACCATGATCTACGTCACAGCTCACCCGGAGGTCGTCCGGTCTCTCCTAGGGTGTCTCGTAGTGACTCCCTTCATCGCCCCCTCCTCCCTCACCGTCTGGCGGACCCTGCTGGCCCTCGCGGTGATCCTCGTTCTCCTCGCCACGACGGGCTGGACCGGCCCGCATCGCGCGCGTGCCGTGCCACTGGACTCGTGGGACGCGGCGACGGCGTCGTGGCGTGCCGACCGGATCGGCGGCCGCGCGCTTCCCGACCCCGCGTCACCGCCGACGGCCGTGGCCGCGTTCTTCGCCTCACTCAGGCCGAGGCAGCGCACGCGGCTCGCCGAGGAGCACCCGCTCGTCGTCGGCAACCTCGACGGGGTTCCGGTGGCCCTGCGGTACCGCGCCAACCGGCACGCGCTCCGCCGGGCGCTCGCCGCCGAACGCGTCCGCGTCGCCGACCGGCGGCTCTCCGCCGAGGGCCACCGCGAGGCCCTCCGGCGGACGCACCGTTTCTCCTCGCTCATGTCCGGTGGGCGCCAGATCCTCGCGTTCGACCCGTCGGGGCAGGGCCGGGTGGCGGAGGTGTTCGGCGACCTCGGGCGTGCCGAGCGGATCTCGGTGGTCGTGCCGGGCGTCGACACGCATCTGCTCACCTTCCAGAAGACGGCCCGCCGGTACACGGCCCCGTACGGGATGGCGGAGTCCCTGTACGCCGCCGAGCGCGAGGCGGCGCCGGACGTGCGGACCGCGGTCATCGCCTGGGCCGACTACACCGCGCCGACCGGTGTCGGGATGGACGCGGTGACCGGGCGGCTCGCCTCCGAAGGCTCCGTACGGCTGGTCTCCCTGGTCCGGGCGCTGCCCGGCACGTCGCACGTCTCCCTGTTCTGCCACAGCTACGGCTCCGTGGTCTGCGGGCTCGCCGCGCGCCGGCTGCCCCGGCGGGTCACCGACATCGCCGTGGCCGGCAGCCCCGGCATGCGGGCGGAGAGCGCGGCGGCGCTCGGTACGCGGGCGCGGGTGTGGGCCATGCGGGACGCCGACGACTGGATCGCCGACGTGCCGTACCTGGACGTCGGCGGACTGGGGCACGGCGCCGACCCGGTGGCACCCGAGTTCGGGGCGCGACTGCTGTCGGCGGACGGCGCCGCGGGGCACGCCGGGTACTTCGTTCCGGGCACGGACAGTCTGCGGAACTTCGCGGAGATAGGGGTCGGAGCGTACGCGGGCGTGCGCTGCGCCGATGCCACGGACGCCTGCCGTAGCGGAATTTACGGCGCCGCATCGGTCTGACCCGCGTAGAAGTCGGGCAGGGCAGTCCATTTCCACTCGTCTTCCAGGGGGCGACGCGCGGACGCACGCCGCATACGATGAGGCGTATGGGTGATGTGCTGGCCGGAATTCATGCCACCTGGGAGTTCGAAACCGACGCCGTGCTCATCCGCTTCGAACGGGGGATCCGCGCGCCGAAGCTGTTCCAGACGCTGCGCGAAAGACGTATTCCGCACGAGGCGCTGGCATCGGTGACGCTCTCCCCGGGCAAGCGGGGCACGGTGGTGCTGCACGCCGTGCCGCGGGTGGGCGCCGACCCGCTGATGGCCGTGGCTGACGGCCAGTTGAAGGAGGGTTGCGACCCCTACCGGCTGGTGCTGCCCGCCGACCGGGAGGCACGCGCCGAGTCCTGCGCGGACGAACTGCGGGCGTGCCTCGGGCCGGAGCGCGGGGAGCCCGCCGAGCGGTTCCTGGTGACCGCCCCCGAGCCGCCGCTGCAGTTCAAGGCGTACGACGGCAAGGCGTCCTTCGATGGCCGGAACATTTCCTTCCGATGGTTCTGGACGGGTGCGTCGACCGCCAAGTGGAAGGCCGGTGACCAGTCCTTCGCGGTGAGCGACCTCAGCGGGGTGGAATGGCGGTCGCCCGACGTGCTCGACGGCTGTCTGCGGCTGGTGCGGCGCGGTGTCGGCACGGCGCCGGTCCAGCCGGACCAGGACCCGGCGGCGGTCGTGTTCGGCCTCGGCTACGGCGCGGTCCACGAGTCGCTGCCGTTCGCGGCCGCGGTGCTCCAAGCGGTGCGGGACACGGACCGCGCGGTGCCGGTGCCGGTCCCCGCGGGAGCCGGCCGGCGCGATCCGGCGGACATAGCGGACCGGATCAGACACCTGGGGGATCTGCACCAGGCGGGTCTGGTGACGGACGAGGAGTTCACGGCGAAGAAGGCCGAACTGCTCGCCGAGCTGTAGCGGCGGGGCGGCGGGGCGGCGGGGCGGCGGGGCGGCGGGGCGGCGGGGCGGCGGGGCGGCGGGGCGGCGGGGCGGCGGGGCGGCGGGGCGGCGGGGGCCTCATACCGGGGTATGAGGCGGGGAACTGGCTCCCTGGTATGACGCCCGTGCGACGGCGCGTGCCTAGGCTGGCGAGACCATGAGCAGCCTTCCCCCACCCCCCTTCCCGGCGAAGGATCCGCCCGGCCGCCCGGCGGTGGATCCGTTTCCCTTCCCGCCGAGGCCCTCGGCCACCCCCGCGTCCGGCGCCGGTGGCACGCCCGCCGACCGCGCACGACGCTTCGTGCGGGAGGCGGTGCGCGCGGTCGGCGCGGCTCTGTCGACCCCCACGGAACCGGGGGCGCCGCTGCTCGGGCATGCCTCGACGCGGTGGGTGCGGCTCACACCGTACGCGCTGGCGCTGGCACTCGTCGCGTCGCTGCTGCCGATCACGGTCGTGGTGCTCGTCAACGACTACGGCGTGAACGGCGGCATCGCCGGTCTGCTCGCCACGGCGCAGACGGCGCCGCTGCTCATGGCCGTGACGCGGCCGCTTCAGGCGTGGTGGGTGATCTTCGCCGCCGACGTGCTCGGCGCCCTGGTGACCATGAACACGGAGGTCGTGGAGGGCCGACCGTGGCCGTGGACCCCGATGGTCGTGGTCGGTTATCTGGGGCTGATGCTCACCGTGGGGCTGCGTGAGCAGCGGCGGGCCCTGGTGAGCGTGTGGCTGGTGACCGGCGCCGCCGGGTTCGCGTTCGAGCTGTTCGGCGAGGCGCGCGGGGGCGGCGGCATCCACCTGGTGCTGTTCGTGCTGAGCGGTGTCGTGCTGCTGATAACCGGCATGCTCCGGGAGCGCGGCGACGCCCAGCGGCGGCTCGTGGAACAGGAGACCATCAACGAGGCCGAGCGGTCCCGGCGGACGCTGCTGGAGGAACGGGCCCGCATCGCCCGCGAGCTGCACGACGTGGTCGCCCACCACATGTCGGTGATCACCGTGCAGGCGGATTCGGCGCCCTACCGGATCGAAGGGCTTCCGGACGCCGCGCGCGAGGAGTTCTCGTCCATAGCGGCGTCCGCGCGGGAGTCCCTGACCGAGATGCGGCGGCTCCTGGCGGTGCTGCGCAGTGAGAACACGGAGGGCGAGCGGGCGCCGCAGCCGGGTATCGCCCGGGTGCAGCAGCTCGTCGAGGCGACGATACGGGCGGGGTTGCCGGTGGAGCTGTCGTTGGCGGCGGACCTGGGTCCCGTGCCCCAGGCCGTGGACCTGTCGGCGTACCGGATCGTGCAGGAGGCGCTGGCCAATGTGGTGCGACACGCCCCGGGCGCCCGGACGCGGGTGTCCATATCGAGGTCGCCCAACCAGGAATGGCTGATCGTCCTCGTGGTCAACGGCTCACCGGCAGAGCCGACTTCGCCCCTGGAGGCGTCCGGTACGGGACACGGTCTGGTCGGGATGCGGGAGCGCGTACGGTTGACCGGCGGGATGCTCGACACCGGACCGCTGCCGGACGGCGGCTTCCGCGTGGCGGCACGGCTGCCGCTGATCGCACCGCTTCCCTGACCCGTCAGAAGGGACCCTCGTGACCATCCGCGTGATCATCGTCGACGACCAGGCCATGGTGCGGGCGGGGTTCGCCGCCCTGTTGTCGGCGCAGCCCGACATCGACGTCGTGGGTGAGGCGCCGGACGGGCGGGCCGGTGTCGAGGTGGGCAGGTCCACGCATCCGGACGTGGTGCTGATGGACGTGCGCATGCCGGAGATGGACGGGCTCGCGGCGGCACGCGAGCTGCTGAATCCGCCGCCCGGGGTGACGCACCGGCCGAAGGTCCTCATGCTGACGACGTTCGACGTGGACGATTACGTGTACGAGGCGCTGCGCGCCGGGGCGTCCGGCTTCCTCCTCAAGGACGCCCCACCGGCCGACCTGATCGCCGCCGTTCGGGTGGTGGCGGGGGGCGAGGCGCTGCTCGCCCCGTCGGTGACGCGGCGGCTGATCGAGGACTTCGCCGCCCAGCGGCCCGCGCCGCGCAAGGAGCGCTCCGTACGGCTGAACGGGCTGACGCCGCGCGAGACGGAGGTCCTGGAGCTGGTCGCGCGGGGGCTGTCCAACCAGGAGATCGCCGCGCACCTCGTCCTCGCGGAGCAGACGGTGAAGACGCACATCGGGCGCGTCCTCGCCAAACTCGGCCTGCGGGACCGGGCGCAGGCGGTGGTGTTCGCCTACGAGTCCGGGCTCGTCACGCCCGGCGAGGCGGCCTGACCGTCCGGGTCCCTCTCACCGCACCGGTCTGCGGCGTCGGCGTAGGACACCCCCTACCCCGGTATCACCCAGCAGTTGGCTCCGCAGGGTGACGATCACCCGGGTGTCGTCTTCCTACCTTCCTCCTCGTCACACCGCACGAGGCAGAAGAGGGGGGCGTCATGCGCCGCTACAAGAGGACCCTGGTGGCCGCCGCACTGGCGACGACCGTCGTCACCGGGACCGCCGGATGGGCGTCGGGAAGTGCCCAGCAGGCCATGGCCGGTCCGCCTCCGGGGAGCTCCGCCTGGCTGGCCGACACCTCGCTGGGGCGGCCCCTGCCGGATCCCGCACGGACCGCGCCGACCGAGGTGGCCGCGTTCTTCCGGAGCCTCGACGGGCGGCAGCAGCACCTGCTGGTCCGACGGCACCCGGGTGTGGTGGGGAACCTGGACGGGGTTCCGGTGGCCCTGCGGTACGAGGCCAACGCCCTCTCCGCGAGCCGTGACGCGCGGTACGCGCACCTCGCCGGCCGTCGCCTCCTCGCTTTCGACCCGCGCGGCCGCGGTCTGGTCGCGGAGGTCTTCGGGGACCTGGAGCGCAGCCGCCGGGTCGCGGTCGTGGTACCGGGGTCCGACATCGACGCAGGGTCGTACGACCGGGCGCGCGACCCGTACGGCGCGCCGGCCGGCATGGCCCGGCAGCTGCGGGTGGCGGCGGGTGGGCGTACGGCGGTGATCGCCTGGGCCGGCTACACCACGCCGGTCGGGATCGGCCTCGACGCCGCGACCGGCGGCCTCGCCGAGGCGGGGGCCAAGCGGCTGGTCCGCCTCACCGAGGGGCTCGCCGCGGCGGGCGCCGCCGCCCCGTCGCTGTTCTGCCACAGCTACGGATCCGTGGTGTGCGGGTTGGCCGCCGCCGCGGTGAAGGCCAAGGACGTGGTGGTCTTCGGCTCCCCCGGGATGCGCGCGGCGAACGTCGCGGAGCTGGGTACGGCCGCGCGCGTGTGGGTCGCCAAGGACCCGACGGACTGGATATCCCGGGTGCCCAACGTGGCGTTCCTGGGCCTGGGGCACGGTACGGACCCGGCGTCCGAGGAGTTCGGCGCCCGTCGGGTGCCCGCCGAGGACGCGCGGGGCCACAGCGGTTACTTCGCGCCCGGCACCGCCTCGCTCCGCGCGTTCGCCGCGATCGCCCGGGGGGAAGCCGCATGAGGTTCGTCGACCGCATCGAACAGCGCACTCCGGCCCACCGCGACCGGGCCGTTGACGGTCTGCGGGCGCTGGCCCTGCTGGCCGTGCCGACCGGGCACTGGCTGCTCGGCGGGTTCACCCTGGACGGTGAGGGGGCGATCCACAACGCGAGTCCGTTGTCGACGTTCGGGTCCCTCGCGCCCGCCAGCTGGGTCCTGCAGATGCTCGGCATCTTCTTCCTCGTCGGCGGTTACGCGTCCGTGCTCTCCTACCGGCGCCGGCCGGGCGGCACCGGGGAGTGGCTGCGCGGCCGGATCGCCCGGCTCGGCCGGCCCGTCCTGGGGGTGACCGCCGTGTGGGCCGCGCTGATAGCGGCCGGCTCCGCGGTGGGCGTACCCGGCGACACCCTGCGGACCGGGGCGACACTGGTGATACAGCCGCTGTGGTTCGTGGGCGTGTACACGGTGATCACCGCGCTCACTCCCTCGTGCGTGCGGGCCGCGCGGGCCATGGGCGCGTGGGCCGCGGTGCCGCTGCTCGGTTCCGTCGCCGTCGTCGACCTGCTGCGGTACGGTCCGTACGCCGAGGCCGTGCCGTCGTGGTTGGGTCTGCTCAATGTGCTGCCGGGCTGGCTGTTCGCCTACCAGCTCGGGGTGTCGTGGGGTGAACGCCGGATCGGCCGGCGGGAGGCGTGGGTGCTGCTCATGGGCGGTGTGGTCCTCTTCGCGACGCTGCTCGCGATGTTCCACTACCCGGCGTCGATGGTCGGTGTGCCCGGTGAGGCGCGTACCAACTCGCATCCGCCGTCATTGCTCGTCCTCGCGCTGGCAGCCGCCCAGAGCGGTGCCGCGATACTGCTGCGGGACCGGCTCGGGGCCCTGCTGCGGCGGCCCGCCCTGTGGGCGCCGGTCGTGGTGGTCAACCTGTCGGCGATGACCGTCCTGTGCTGGCACCAGACGGCGATGCTCGCGGCGGCCGTGCCCGCGTCCCTGACGGCCGGTGCGGTTCCCGGTCTGACCACGGCGCCGGACACGCTCGGCTGGATAGCGGCGCGGGTGGCGTGGCTGCCGGTGTTCGCGGTGCTGCTGGTGCTCATAGCCCGGTACGCGCGGGGCTTCGAGTCGCCGTGGACGAAGGCCACCAGGACGCGTCGCGCGGCGGCGGGCATCCTGGCGGCCGGTTTCACGGCCTTCGCCCTGGGCCTGGCCTGAGGGGAGGGTGCGGGTGGCTAGTCCTCGCGGGCGGCGGAGGTGAGGGACATGTCGGAGTAGCGGCTGCCGGCCACCTGGGTGGCGATGGGTTCGAGGAGGTCGAGTTCGGATTCGGTGAGGACGATGCGGGTGGCGGCGACGTTCTCCAGGAGGCGGCTGCGCTTGCGGGTGCCGGGGATGGGGACGACGGGCAGGCCGTGCACGGCCGCGCGCTGCTGCACCCAGGCCAGGGCGATCTGGGCGAGGGTGGCGTCGTGGGCGGCGGCGAGGGAGCGGACGGGTTCGAGGAGTGCGGCGTTGCGGCGGGCGTTGTCCCCGGAGAACCGCGGCTGGGAGCGGCGGAAGTCCCCCTCCGAGAGGTCCTTGGAGGCGTCGGTGAACGCACCGGTGAGGAAACCGCGGCCGAGCGGGGAGTACGGGACGAGCGCGACGCCCAGTTCGACGGCCGCGGGGACGGCGCTCTGCTCCACGTCGCGGGAGAACAGCGACCACTCGGACTGCAGGGCGGCGATGGGGTGGACGGCGTGGGCCTCGCGCAGTTCCTGCCCGGTGACCTCGCTGAGGCCCAGGTGCTTGACCTTGCCCTCCCGTACGAGGTCGGCCATGGCGCCGACGGATTCGGCGAGCGGCACGGCCGGGTCGCGGCGGTGCATGTAGTAGAGGTCGATGACGTCGACGCCGAGGCGGCGCAGGCTGTCCTCGACGGCGGACTTGATGTAGGCGGGGTCGTTGCGAACGGCCCGGTAGGAGGGGTCGTCGGTGCGGATGATGGAGAACTTGGTGGCCAGGGTGATCTGGTCGCGGTGGGCGGCGACGAAGGGGGCGAGGAATTCCTCGTTGGCGCCGCGCCCGTAGATGTCGGCGGTGTCGATGAGGGTGACGCCGGTTTCGAGGGCGGCTTCGAGGGTGTCACGGGCGGCGGCCTCGTCGGTGTCGCCGTAGAACTCGCTCATGCCCATGGCGCCCAATCCCTGGACGCCGACCACGGGGCCCGTCGCACCGAGCCGCACCTGGGGGATCGTCTGTTCGGAGGTCATCGTGCAGTCCTTTCCGACGCCGGTCGGGCGCCCGCATAAAAGTCGATCTTGTAGTCGAGTACGGCGAGGGTCTCGTGGAGTTCGGTGATGCGGGCCAGGACGTCGCGGCGGGTGGCCTCCAGGAGGGCGCGCCGCTCGTCGAAGGTGTGGTCGCCCTCGCGGACCAGTTCGGCGTAGCGGACCATCGCCGCGACGGACATGCCGGTCAGCCGCAGTTTGCCGACCAGGGACAGCCAGTCCAGGTCCCGGTTGGTGAAGCGGCGCTGGCCGGTGGCGGACCGGTCGACGTGGGGCATCAGACCGATGCGTTCGTACCAGCGGAGGGTGTGGGCGGTGAGGCCGGTCCAGGCGGCGACCTCGCTGATCGTGTAGTGGTCCTGTCCGTCGGGGCGGGGGTGGCGGGGCGGTGGGGCAGCGCAGACGTCGATGGTCCGGGTGGCCGCCGGAGTGCTCTCGATCACCGTCATGCCCCCACGCTAGGACCTTCGAGCGCACTCGAAGCAAGCGCCACGGCGAGCAAGTACCCTCGTCCGCATGCAGAGCCTGGCGATGATCGAGAACTGGCCCGTGCCGACCGCTGCCGCCGCAGTCGTCCGCGCGGACGGCACCCTCGCGGGCACCCGCGGGCCCACGGCGCGGCGGTTCCCGCTCGCTTCGGTGACGAAGCCGCTGGCCGCGTACGCCGTGCTCGTCGCCTACGAAGAGGGCGCCGTCGAGCTGGACGAGCCGGCCGGGCCGGAGGGGTCGACCGTGCGGCACCTGCTCGCGCACACGTCGGGCCTCGCCTTCGACGAGCACCGGGTGACGGCGGCGCCCGGTACGCGGCGGATCTACTCGAACACCGGCTTCGAGGTGCTGGCGGACCACGTGGCGAAGGCCACCGACATCCCGTTCGCGGAGTACCTGCGCCAGGCGGTGCTGGAGCCGCTCGGGATGACGGCGACGACGCTGGAGGGCTCGCCCGCGAAGGACGGGGTGTCGACGGTCGACGACCTCGTGCGGTTCGCCGCGGAGGTGCAGGCCCCCCGGCTGCTGGACGCGCGGACGGTGCTGGAGGCGATGACGGTCGTCCACCCGGGCCTGACCGGAATCCTGCCCGGGTACGGGCACCAGCGGCCCAACGACTGGGGGCTGGGCTTCGAGATCCGGGACGGCAAGTCGCCGCACTGGACGGGCGGTTCGTCGTCGCCGCGGACGTTCGGGCACTTCGGGCAGTCGGGCACGTTCCTGTGGGTCGACCCGGACGCCGGGGCGGCGTGCGTGGCGCTGACGGACCGGGCCTTCGGGCCGTGGGCGATCGAGGCGTGGCCGCCGTTCACCGACGCGGTCCTCGCCGAACTGCGCCGGGGCGGGAGCTCCTAGGAGGCCGGTGCCGGCCGGGTCATCTCCCAGATCAGCACCTCGGCGGCCGTGGCGGCGGCCAGCTCCACGCCCCGCGCGCCGGTGATCCGGGCCGCGTCGCCCGCCGACAGCTCCCGCGCCTCGCCGTCGCCGGTCAGCCGGACGCCGCCGCGCACCACGTGCACGTACACGTGGTCCCCGTCCGGGACGGCGGCGCGCTCCCCCGCGTCCGGGCGGCGCACGTGGAGCGTCGCGCCCGCGGCGGGCACCGCGTACGAAGCCGTGCCGGCGAGGTCGCGGACGATCCCGTACGACGGATCGCCGCCGGGCTCCAGCGGGGCGAGCCACATCTGCACGAAGACCAGCGGTGCCGCCCCGTCGTTGCGCTCCACGTGCCGGACGCCGCCCGCGGAGCTCAGGTGCTGGACGTCTCCGGGGCGGACCAGGGTCGCGTGTCCGGCCGAGTCGCGGTGCGTCAGCTCGCCCTCGACGACCCAGGTGACGATCTCGGTGTGGCTGTGCGGGTGTTCGTCGAAGCCGGCGCCCGGTGCGAGCCGCTCCTCGTTGCAGGCGATGAGCGCGCCGAAGCGGAGGTTGTCCGGGTCGTAGTGCGGGCCGAACGAGAAGGCGTGCCGGGTCTCGATCCCGGCGTCCGGGTCGCCGCCCGGATAGCGGTCCCCGGCCCTGTGTATGGAGATCACGGATCCAACGGTAGACCGGCTGGACGGGCCGCCGTCCCGATAAGGCAGTCTTGTCCCGTGCCTGATCCCGCAGTGAACGACGCCCACCCGCACGCAGCGACCCTCAAACGACTCGAACAGTCTTCCGGGCGGCTCGCCGCCAGCGCCATCGCCCGCATGGACGAGACGCTGCCGTGGTACCGGGCGATGCCTCCGGAGAACCGGTCCTGGATCGGCCTGGTCGCGCAGGCCGGCATCGCCGCGTTCACCGAGTGGTTCCGGCACCCCGAGGCCCCGCAGGCGATCTCCACCGACGTGTTCGGCACGGCGCCGCGCGAGCTGACCCGGGCGATCACGCTGCGCCAGACCGTCGAGATGGTCCGCACGACCATCGAGGTCATGGAGTCGGCGATCGAGGAGGTCGCCGCCCCCGGTGACGAGTCCGTGCTCCGCGAGGCGCTGCTCGTCTACGCGCGGGAGATCGCCTTCGCGACGGCGCAGGTGTACGCGCAGGCCGCCGAGGCTCGCGGCGCGTGGGACGCCCGGCTGGAGTCCCTCGTCGTGAACGCGGTGCTGTCCGGCGAAGCCGACGAGGGCGCGGTCAGCAGGGCCTCCGCCCTCGGCTGGAACTCGCCGGAGCACGTGTGCGTGATCCTCGGCACCGCCCCGGACGGCGACAGCGAGCTGACCGTCGAGGCGATCCGGCGCGCGGCCCGTCACGCCAAGCTGCAGGTCCTCACCGGTGTGCTCGGCGACCGCCTCGTCGTGATCGCGGGCGGCAGCGACAACCCGCTGGCCGTGGCGAAGGCGCTGATCGGCCCGTACGCGGCCGGGCCCGTCGTGGCCGGCCCGGTGGTGCCGGACCTGCAGGCGGCGACCCGGTCCGCGCAGGCGGCGGCGGCCGGGCTGAAGGCGTGCTCCGCCTGGCAGGACGCCCCCCGACCGGTCCTCGCGGACGATCTGTTGCCGGAGCGCGCGATCGCGTCGGACCCGTCCGCGCGCGAGCAGCTGGTGGAGGAGATCTACAGACCGCTGGAGGAGGCCGGCTCGGCTCTTCTGGAGACTCTGAGCGTGTACCTGGAGCAGGCGAGTAGCCTCGAAGGGGCCGCCCGGATGCTGTTCGTGCACCCCAACACCGTGCGCTACCGGCTCCGACGTGTGACTGACGTCACGGGTTGGTCGCCGTCCGATGTACGGTCGGCGTTCACGCTGCGGATCGCGCTGATCCTGGGGCGTCTGGCCGACAGCGAGGCACAGCCCTAGGGTTTTTGTGGGGGATCAACAATTCACCCGACGGTTCTTCGTCCTAGTCCCCACGGGCGTCCGGGACCGTCCACAAGAGAGAGTGTGAGGGTGCTCGTACTCGTCGCTCCCGGCCAAGGCGCTCAGACGCCCGGCTTCCTGACTCCCTGGCTCGATCTTCCGGGCGCCGCCGACCGTGTCGGTGCGTGGTCGGACGCCATCGGGCTGGACCTGGTCCACTACGGCACGAAGGCCGACGCGGAGGAGATCCGCGACACGGCGGTCGCCCAGCCGCTGCTGGTGGCCGCGGGCCTGCTCTCCGCCACCGCGCTCGGCGAGGTCGTCCCGGACGCCGTCGCGGGCCACAGCGTCGGTGAGATCACCGCCGCGGCGTTCGCGGGCGTACTCGACGACACGGCGGCGCTGCGTCTCGTACGGACCCGCGGCCTGGCGATGGCCGAGGCCGCGGCCGTGACCCGCACCGGCATGTCGGCACTGCTCGGCGGCGACCCCGAGGTCACCGTGGAGCACCTGAAGAAGCTCGGACTGACCCCGGCGAACGTCAACGGCGCCGGTCAGATCGTCGCCGCCGGCACCATGGAGCAGCTGGCCGCGCTGGAGGAGGACAAGCCCGAGGGCGTCCGCCGCGTGGTGCCGCTCAAGGTCGCCGGCGCGTTCCACACGCACCACATGGCACCCGCCGTGGCCGCGCTGGAGGAGGCCGCCCGGGGCCTCGCCCCGGCCGACCCGAAGGTCGCCTACGTGTCCAACAAGGACGGGCAGACCGTCGCCACGGGTGCCGACGTCGTCACCCGGCTCGTGGGCCAGGTCGCGAACCCGGTCCGCTGGGACCTGTGCATGGAGACGTTCCAGCGGCTCGGCGCGACCGCGCTGATCGAGGTGTGCCCGGGCGGCACGCTGACCGGTATCGCCAAGCGGGCGCTCCCCGGTGTCAGGACGCTCGCGCTCAAGACCCCCGACGACCTCGACGCGGCACGCGCGCTCATCGCCGAGCACGCCGGCGCCGCCTCCTGAACCGGAGCAAGGAGCCGTAGAGCATGGCGAAGATCAAGCCCAGCAAGGGGGCCCCGTACGCGCGCATCCTGGGTGTCGGCGGCTACCGCCCGACCCGGGTCGTGCCGAACGAGGTGATCCTCGAGAAGATCGACTCGTCGGACGAGTGGATCCGCTCGCGCTCCGGCATCGCGACCCGCCACTGGGCCTCGCCCGAGGAGACCGTGACCGCGATGTCGGTCGAGGCGGCGGGCAAGGCCCTCGCGGACGCCGGGGTGAGCCCCGAGCAGATCGGTGGCGTCATCGTCTCCACCGTGTCGCACTTCAAGCAGACCCCGGCCGTCGCCACCGAGATCGCCGACAGGATCACCCCGAGCAAGCCGGCCGCGTTCGACATCTCGGCGGGCTGCGCGGGCTTCGGCTACGCGCTGACGCTCGCGAAGGGCATGGTCGTCGAGGGCTCCGCCGAGTACGTCCTCGTGATCGGCGTGGAACGGCTCAGCGACCTGACCGACCTGGAGGACCGGGCCACGGCCTTCCTGTTCGGCGACGGCGCGGGCGCGGTCGTGGTGGGCCCGTCCGAGGAGCCGGCGATCGGCCCCACCGTCTGGGGCTCCGAGGGCGACAAGTCGGAGACCATCAAGCAGACCGTGCCGTGGACGGACTACCGCGACGGCACGGTGGAGCGGTTCCCCGCCATCACGCAGGAGGGCCAGGCGGTGTTCCGCTGGGCCGTCTTCGAGATGGCCAAGGTCGCCCAGCAGGCGCTCGACGCGGCCGGCATCACCGCGGCCGACCTGGACGTCTTCATCCCGCACCAGGCCAACATGCGGATCATCGACTCGATGGTGAAGACGCTGAAACTGCCGGAGCACGTCACGGTGGCCCGCGACGTGGAGACCACCGGCAACACCTCGGCCGCCTCGATCCCGCTCGCGATGGAGCGGCTCCTGGCGACCGGGCAGGCGAAGAGCGGTGACACCGCGCTCGTCATCGGCTTCGGGGCGGGACTCGTCTACGCCGCGACGGTCGTTACCCTCCCCTAGGCAACCGTTCCGGTCTCCGTACCGGGCGGAACGCCGTCCCATCCTCTGACAAGCACAGAGCTACACACTGAAGGAGCGCCAACATGGCCGCCACCCTGGAAGAGATCGTCGAGGGTCTCGCCGAGATCGTCAACGAGATCGCCGGCATCCCGACCGAGGACGTCGAGCTGGACAAGTCCTTCACGGACGACCTGGACGTGGACTCCCTGTCCATGGTCGAGGTCGTCGTCGCCGCCGAGGAGCGCTTCTCGGTGAAGATCCCGGACGACGACGTCAAGGGCCTCAAGACGGTCCGCGACGCCGCCGAGTACATCCTCAAGCACCAGGCCTGATCGGTTCGCCACCCAGCGGTGGCGCCGGATTCACGCATACCTCTACACGTGGAGAAAGAATTCCTGTGAGCTCGACCAATCGCACCGTGGTCGTCACCGGTATCGGCGCAACCACACCGTTGGGTGGCGACTCCGCCTCGACCTGGGAGGGGCTGGTGGCCGGGCGCTCCGGTGTCAGGCCCCTCGAAGGCGAGCGCTTCGCCGACCTGCCCGTCCGGATCGCGGCCCGCGTGGCCGTCGACCCGCTGGAGGTCCTGCCGCGGCCGCTGGCCCGCAAACTGGACCGCTCCGCGCAGTTCGCGGTGATCGCCGCGCGCGAGGCGTGGGCGGACGCCGGTTTCTCCGGCCCCGCCGGTGAGGACGCGCAGATCAGCCCGGAGCGGCTCGGTTCCGTCATCGCCTCCGGCATCGGCGGCGTGACGACCCTGCTCGACCAGTACGACGTACTGAAGGAGAAGGGCGCCCGGCGGGTCTCGCCGCACACGGTGCCCATGCTCATGCCGAACAGCCCCTCCGCCAACGTCGGCCTGGAGGTGAACGCCCAGGCGGGCGTGCACACCCCGGTGTCGGCGTGCGCGTCGGGCGCCGAGGCGATCGGCTACGCCATCGAGATGATCCGCACCGGCCGCGCCGACGTGGTCGTGGCGGGCGGCACCGAGGCGGCCATCCACCCGCTGCCCGTCGCGGCGTTCGCCAACATGATGGCGATGTCCAAGAGCAACGACGAGCCCGAGAGGGCCTCCCGCCCGTACGACAAGGCCCGTGACGGCTTCGTGCTGGGCGAGGGCGCGGGTGTGATCGTCCTGGAGTCCGCGGAGCACGCCGCGGCGCGCGGCGCCCGCGTGTACTGCGAGGCGCTGGGCCAGGGCCTGTCCGCCGACAGCCACCACATCGCGCAGCCCGAGCCGACCGGCCGCGGCATCGCCGCCGCCCTGCAGAACCTGCTGGACGGCACGGACCTCAAGCCGTCGGAGGTCGTGCACCTGAACGCGCACGCCACGTCGACACCGCAGGGCGACGTCGCCGAGGTGAAGGCGCTGCGCAAGGTCCTCGGCGAGGACCTCGACCACGTCGCGATCTCCGCGACCAAGTCGATGACGGGTCACCTGCTGGGCGGCGCCGGCGGTGTCGAGACCGTCGCGACGGTCCTGGCGCTGCACCACCGCACGGCCCCGCCGACCATCAACGTCGACGACCTGGACGAGGAGGTCGACGCGGACATCGTGCGCGACGAGGCCCGTCCGCTGCCGGAGGGCACGATCGCGGCGATCAACAACTCGTTCGGCTTCGGCGGCCACAACGTGGTCCTCGCCTTCCGCACGGTCTGACGCGCTCCCCGTACGACGCGAAGAGGCCCCTGCCCGTCCGGGCGGGGGCCTCTCGCGTGCCCGGGGCCGGGAAGGGCGGGAGGCCCGGGTCCAGGGACCGGATCGGGAGGGGCAGAAGATCGGGGCCGGGAGCCCGGGGCCGGGAAGGGTGGGAGGTCGGGACGGGAAAGCCCGGGCCGGAACGGACGGGAGGCCGGGCGCCGGGACAGGCGGGCGCGGGAAGGGCGGGAGGCCCGGGCCGGAGAGGGCGGGAAGCCCGAACCGGGAAGGACGGAAGACCGGGCCCGGGAGGCCGGAGCCGGAAAACCCAGCCCGGAAAGGGCAAGGAGGCCGGAATCGGGGATCGGGGTCAGGGCCCGGGGCCAGGAAGCCGGACCGGGAGACCGGGATCAGGGGCCCGGGACCAGGGGCCCGGGGCAGGACGGCCTCGCGGGGTTCAGACGACCTGGTGGAGCCAGCGGACCGGGGCGCCCTCGCCGGCGTACCGGAAGGGCTCCAGCTCGTCGTCCCAGGGCTTGCCGAGGAGCTTGGCGACCTCCGCCTCCAGCCGTGTCTCGCCCTGTGCGGAGCGGACGAGGGCGGCGCGCAGCCGGTCCTCGGGGATCATGATGTCGCCGTGGATGCCGATGACCGCGTGGAAGATGCCCAGGTCGGGGGTGGCGCTGTAGCGCTCCCCCTCGGCGGTGGAGCAGGGTTCGGCGGTCACCTCGAAGCGCAGCATCTGCCAGCCGCGCAGGGCGGAGGCCAGCTTGGACGCGGTGCCCGGTTCGCCCTGCCAGGAGAACTCGGCTCTCCACGTGCCCGGTGAGGCCGGTTGCCGGATCCAGTCGAGCTGGACCCTCGTGCCGAGCACCCCCGCGACCGCCCATTCGACGTGCGGGCACAGCGCGCGCGGCGCGGAGTGGACGTACAGGACTCCACGTGTCGTCACCGGGACCTCCAGTGTGGGACGAGGTTCGCCTTTTCCCAGCGGCCTCAGTAAACAGCATCGGGAGCGAAACTCCGCAAAAGGGACAGCTTGTGACGTGATGTAATTTACCGGAGCCGGTCGGCCAGGCGCCTCTGGTTCGACGGGGAAAAGCTACCGTGCGCCGGGGCGCTTGGGATGACGTACGGTCGGTCCCGTGGTCCGTCGACACGAAGCTTTCACCCGCCAGGAGGCCGCCTCCGCCCCGGCCCCCGCGTTCCCCGCGCGCGCGGCCGGTGTCGGACGCGTCCGCCGCGGTGCCGCTCTCGCCGCGGTGGCGGCGCTGATCTGCGGCGCGACCCTGTCCGGGTGTGTCGCTTCCCCCGAAAGCCGCAACGCCGCCGACACGGTGCGGCGTCCCGCCCCGGTGCGACCCAGCCCCTCCCCCACGCCCCCGTGGAACCCGCGGCCGGCCTCCGTCGCCGCGGTCGGCGACTCCATCACGCGCGGCTTCGATGCCTGCGGGCTGCTGACGGACTGTCCGGAGGCGTCGTGGGCCACCGGTTCGGACACCCGGGTGAACAGCCTGGCGCTTCGGCTGCTCGGCGCGCCCGCGCTCGCGTCCCGCAGTTGGAACCTGGCCCGGTCGGGCGCGCGCGTCGCCGAGCTGCCCGAGCAGATGGCGCTGGCGGCGCGGAAGGACCCGGGCCTGGTGACGGTGATGGTCGGGGCGAACGACGCCTGCCGGCCCTCCGCCGACCTGATGACGCCGGTCGCGGACTTCCGGGCGTCGTTCGAGGCGGCGATGGCCCGGCTGCGGCGCGCGGCGCCCCGGGCGCAGGTGTACGTGGCGAGCGTCCCGGACCTGCAACGGCTGTGGTCGACGGGCCGGGACCACCCGGTCGGCCAGCGGGTGTGGCGGCTGGGGGTCTGCGCGTCGATGCTGGCCGACGCCCACGACCTGGGCCCGGCGGCGCAGGAGCGCCGCGAGCGGGTCAGGGAGCGGGTCGTCGCGTACAACGAGGTGCTGCGGGAGGTGTGCGCCCGCGACGAGCGGTGCCGGCACGACGGGGGCGCCGTCTTCGCGTACGCCTTCGACGGGACGCAGCTGAGCCCCTGGGACGCGTTCCACCCGAGCCGGGACGGGCAGGGGCGGCTGGCGGAGATCGCCTACCGCACCGTCACCGCCGCGCGGCCCCCCGCGTAGGCTCCGGGGCATGATCACAGGAGTTGAGGAGTGGGGCCGGCTCTCCGACGGCACGGTGGTGCACCGCTGGACGCTGGAGCGGGCCGGGACCCGTGCGCGGATCCTGACGTACGGCGGGATCGTGCAGTCCGTGGAGCGTCCGGACCGGGACGGGGCGGTCGCCGACATCGTGCTGGGCTTCGACCGCGTGGCCGGGTACGAGGAGCGGCCGGAGCCCTACTTCGGCGCGCTCGTCGGGCGGTACGCGAACCGGATCAGGGACGGGGTGTTCCCGCTGGACGGCCGGACCCACCGGCTGGCGCGCAACGGCGGGCCGAACAGCCTGCACGGCGGCGAGCGGGGCTTCGACAAGCGCGTGTGGCGGGCGCGGGAGGTGGACGGCGGCGTACGGCTGTCGCGGGTGAGCCCGGACGGCGAGGAGGGGTTCCCGGGCCGGCTGGAGGTCTCCGCGACGTACACCCTCGACGGACAGGGGGCGCTGCGAATCGCGTACGAGGCGGTGACGGACGCCCCGACGGTGGTGAACCTCACCAACCACACGTACTGGAACCTCGGCGGCGCGCCCGAACTGCGGATCGCCGCCGACCGGTTCACCCCGCTGGACGGGACGGGCGTGCCGACCGGCGAGCTGGCCCCGGTGGCCGGCACGCGGCTGGACTTCCGCACCCCGCGGCCGGCGGGCACGGGCATCGACCACAACTTCGTCCTGGACGCGCCCGGCGGCACGGAGCCGGTCGCCGAGCTCTACGCGCCGGCGACGGGCCGCGTGGTGACGGTGTGGACGACGGAGCCGGGGCTCCAGGTGTACGCGCCGGACCACCTGGACGGGGTCGCGCTGGAGACGCAGCACTTCCCGGACTCCCCGAACCGGCCGGAGTTCCCGAGCACGGTGCTCCGGCCGGGCGAGGTGTTCGCGTCGGAGACGCGGTACGGCTTCGGCCTGCGCTGACCGGCTCGTCCGACGGGGTGTCAGTCGAGCTCCAGGGTGACGGCGAGTCGGATGTCGGTGAGGGAACGGCCGGCGCGGATCTCGTACGGGCCGGGGACGGTGGTCCAGGCGCCGGCGTCCTCGTCCCAGATGTCGAAGAGGCGGGGCGCCAGCCGGATCTCCGCCTCCGTGACCGCGCCGGGACCGGCCTGCACCTGCGCGAAGCCGACCAGCCAGCGGGCGGGGCGTTCGACCAGGTCGGCGCGGGGGGCGGCGTACAGCTGGACGACCTCGCGGCCGGGGCGGGCCCCCGTGTTGCGGACCCGGACCCGGGCCGTGGTGGGGGTGACGTCCAGGGACTCGTACTCCCAGGTGGTGTAGCCGAGGCCGTGGCCGAAGGGGTACGCGGGCGCGGGGCCCGCGGCCCGGTCCCAGGCGCGGTAGCCGATGAACAGGCCCTCGTCGTAGCGCAGTTCTCCGTCGACGGGGGTGACGTCGGTGACCGGCGCGTCGGCGAGGGCGGCCGGCCAGGTGGTGGGCAGGCGCCCGCCGGGCTCCTCGGCGCCGAGGAGGACGTCGGCGAGGGCGGCGCCGCCCTCCTGGCCGGGGAACCAGGTGAGGAGCACGGCGGCCACCTCGTCGCGCCAGGGCATCTCGACGGGCGCTCCGGCGTTGACGACGACGACCGTGCGGGGGTTGGCGGCGGCGACGGCGCGTACGAGGTCGTCCTGACGGCCCGGAAGCCGCAGGTCGGCGCGGTCGAAGCCCTCGGACTCGACGCGTTCGGTGGTGGCGACGACGACGATCGCGGTGTCGGCGGCGCGGGCGGCGCGGGCGGCCTCGGCGATCAGCTCGTCGGGGTCGCGGCGGGGCGGGCGGTGCAGCAGCGAGAAGACGACGGCGGGCAGCGGCGCGGGACGGCCGTGGTCGACGGTGTGGCGGAGGGACACCTCGACGGGCACGCCCTCGGTGAGGTGCGCCGTGCCGTGTTCGACGGGGGCGCCCGCGAACACCTCGAACGGGTCGCCCTCCGTGGCCGCCTCCCGCACCCCGTCGTACAGCACGCGCCCGGCGACGGTGAGCGTGAACGCGCCGAGCCCGCGCGTGCCGAAGCCGTGGCCGCCGCTCTCGCGGGGGGTGAACGTGCCGGTGACCTCGACGCTGTGCAGCGCCTCGTGGGTGACCCCGGCGGGCAGGTCGGCGCCGACCCACTGGATCTGGCCGGAGGGCAGCGGGGTCTCGGCGAGCACGGCGCCGGAGGCGTCGCGGCAGACGGCGCGCAGGGTGAAGCCGGGGCCCGCGGGTTCCGGTTCGTCGGAGAGGTCGGCGCCGGGGGCGTAGGTGAGGGCGGTGCCCTCGGGCAGGGCGGCGGTGAGGCCGTCCAGCGGGGAGACGGTGCGGGCGGGGAAGACCTGGGCGGAGCCGCCGCCGAGGACGCGGGCGTCTCGGGCGGCGGAGCCGACGAGGGCGACGCGGCGGGTGCGGGCGGGGTCGAGGGGCAGGACGCCGTCCGCGTTGCGGACGAGGACGAAGGAGCGGTGGGCGACCTCCCGGGCCAGTGCCTCCCCGTCGACGGGCTCCGGCGGCTCCGGGACGGCCGGTGCGGCGCCGGCCAGGGCGCCGACGCGGGCGGCGAGGCACAGCACGCGGCGTACGGCGCGGTCGACCAGCGCCTCGTCGAGCTCCCCGGCCCGTACGGCGGCGGCGAGGGCCTCGCCGTACACGGTCCGCGGGCCCGGCATGGCGACGTCGAGGCCGCCGAGGAGCGCCCCGGCGGTGGAGCGGGCGGCGAACCAGTCGGAGACGGTGACCCCGTCGAAGCCCCACTCCTCGCGCAGCACCTCGCTCTGGAGGTATCGGTGTTCGGTCATCGTGACACCGTTGACCTGGTTGTACGCGGCCATGACGGCCCAGGGGCGGGCGCGGATGACGATCGTCTCGAACGGGGCGAGGTACAGCTCGCGCAGGGCGCGGGGCGGAACGGCGTTGTCGACGGTGAAGCGGTCGGTCTCGGCGTCGTTGGCGACGAAGTGCTTGACGGTGGCGGCGACGCCGCCCTCCTGGACGCCGCGCACGTAGCCGGTGCCGATCTCGCCCGTGAGGTACGGGTCCTCGCTGTACGCCTCGAAGTGGCGGCCGCCCAGCGGTGAGCGGTGGAGGTTCACGGTGGGGGCGAGCAGGACGTGGACGCCCTTGCGGCGGGCCTCCTGGGCGAGGAGGCGGCCGGCGCGGCGGGCGAGGTCCGGGTCCCAGCAGGCGGCGAGCGCGGTCGGGGAGGGCAGGGTGACGGACGGGTCGTCGGCGGTCCAGCGGACGCCCCGGACGCCGACGGGGCCGTCGGACATGACGAGGGACGCGAGGCCGATCGCGGGGACGGCCGGGAGGGTCCACATGTCCTGCCCGGCCAGGAGCCGGGCCTTGGTGTCCAGGTCGAGGGCGCCGAGCGCCGCCTCCACCGCTTCGTCGGCCGTCATGGTCGTCCCTCCTGTCGCCGGGTGGCGTCCATGGTGAACCGGTGCCTGACGGACGGTAGGCGTTGTTACCTCTTCGTAATTTCCCGGACGGCCGGATGCCGTACGGTCCTGTCGCGGACATGCGGACCCTCAGGCACCCAGGCACTCGGATGCCCGGACACCCGGACGGGGCCGGAGGGGCGCGTGGACGCCGGGGGCACGGGGTCCGGTCGGGCGGGACCGGACCGGGGGAGGAACGAGCCGGGAAAGCAGGGGCACATGACGGCTGCCAGACCCAGGAGCGCGGAGCGGCGCGCGGACATCCTGCGCGCGGCGTTCGAGGTGATCGCCGCGCGCGGCTACCGGGGCGCGTCGCTCGCGGCGGTCGCCGAGCGGGCGGGCCTCACCCAGCAGGGGCTGCTGCACCACTTCCCCAGTAAGGCCGCCCTGCTCGTGGCGGTGCTGGAGGAGCGCGACCGGTGGGACACGGGCGGCGGCGCGGCCGGGCGGGCGGACTGGCGGTTGGACCTGCTGGCGACGCTCGTCGACTACAACGCGATGCGGCCCGGTGTCGTGCAGACGTTCTCGGCGCTGCTCGGGGAGAGCGTCACGGACGGCCACCCGGCGCGGGACTTCTTCACCCGCCGCTACGCGCGCGTACGGGCGGACATGGCGGGGCTGCTGCGGGCCGAGTTCGGTGAGCGGCTGCCCGGCGGGCTCACCCCGGAGCGGGCCGCGCCGCTGCTGACGGCGGTGCTGGACGGGTTGCAGTACCAGTGGCTGCTGGACCCCGGGGCGGTGGACATGGCGGCGGCGTTCCGGGACTTCCTGGGGTTGCTGGGGGTGGAGGAGGCGAAGTAGACGCGTGGTGGCGGGAGTCGCGGGAGGGCCGGGATACTGCCGGCACCCGACGGAAGGACTCCCGTGTCACGGATGCGCGCCACCGCCCTCGGTCCGGCCCTCGCGGCCCTCCTCACCGCCCTCTCCCTCGGCACCGCCCCAGCCTCCGCCTCCGCCGCCGGAACGGCCACCGCGGCAGGTGCCCCCGCCGGGACGGCCCCCGTGGAGGGTCCCCCCACCGGGACGGCCGCCGTGGAGGGTCCCCCCGCCCGGACGGCCGCCGTGGAGGGGCCTGCCGTCGAGGAGGCCCGTCTCGACCGGGACGTGCCGCGGGAGATCCTGCGGCGCTCCGGGTTCGACGGCGAGGCTCCGCGGTTCGCCGCCGCGCTGCGTGGCGCGGGGTCGTACGCGCGGGCCGAGCGGGTCGTCGTACGGCACGGCGCGGCGCTGTGGCGGCGGGCCGTGGACCGGGCGCAGGGCCGGGGGCCCGCGGGCGGCGACCTGGCGCGGGACGACGACCGGCCGCTGTACTGGGCGCGGCTCGGCATGACGCGCGAACTGCGCGCGTGGGACCCCCCGTTCGGGCTTCCGCAGGAGGCGCGGGCGCGGCTGCTGGACCGGCTGGAGTCGGCCTCGCGCGGCCAGGACGCCATCCGCTTCCCGCGCGGGCGGGGCGTGAGGCGCGTGCTGATGACCGGGTTCGACCCGTTCACGCTGGACCGGGACATCCGGATCGGCAACCCGTCGGGGGCGGCGGCCCTCGCCCTGGACGGGACGCTGGTGCGCACGCCGGACGGCGGGTGGGCGCGGGTGGAGGCGGCGGTCTTCCCGGTGCGGTGGCGGGACTTCGCGGACGGGGTGGTGGAGCGGGCGCTGCGGCCGCACCTGCCGCGCGTGGACCTGTTCGCGACGGTGAGTCAGGGACGGGTGGGCCGTTTCGACGTGGAGCGGTTCAACGGTGCCTGGCGGGGCGGCTTCCCGGACAACGAGAACGTCTCCGCGACCGGCCCCGTCCCGGTCGGCGACCCGGCGGCGCGGCCGCAGTGGACGGTGACGAGCCTGCCGTACGCGGCGATCACGGCAGCCGGCACGGGACCGTTCCCGGTCTACGACAACACGCAGGTGACCGAGGTTCCGGCGGGCGGGAGCGAGCCGGTGGTCCGGGCGGACGGGCCGACACCGGGCTCGGCGGCCCGCGCGGGCGGGGGCGGCGACTACCTGTCGAACGAGATCGCGTACCGGGCCACGCTGCTGCGTGACCGGCTGGGCCTGGCAGGGCTGCCGGGCGGTCACGTGCACACGCCGGTGCTGCGGTTCGGGGCGGGCAACGCGGACGCGGTCGAGGACCCGGAGCTGCTGCGGAACCGGGCGGCGATCACGGCGCAGGTCCGCGCGATCGTCGCGGTCGCGGCCGGGGAGGCGCGCCGGGGGCGGTGACGGCGGTCGCCCCGGTCGCCCGGCCGTACCCGCCCGCGGGCACCCGGCCGTACCCGCCGGGGAACGTACGACCGCGGCCGGGGAGAATCACCGCATGATCGTTGCAGCGGGTCAGTTCGGCGCCGTCCCCGGGGACGTGGGCGCCAATGTCCGGACGATGGCGGGGATGGTCCGCGCGGCGGGCGGGGCGCGGGTGGTCGTCTTCGCGGAGCTGGCCCTCACGGGCTACGAACCGGAGCTCATCGCCGCCGACCCGGGCCTGTGGGTGACCGCCGACGACCCGCGCCTCGACCCGGTGCGGGAGGCGTGCCGCGCGGCCGGCGCGGCGGCCGTCGTCAACGGGCCGGCGCCGGGCCGGGAGCCGGGCGGGCGGCGGCCGTACCTCACCTCGTACGTGATCGGCCCGGACGGGGCGACGCTCACGCGCTACGACAAGCAGCACCTGTACGAGGCGGAGCGGGAGGTGTTCGCGGCGGGCACCGGCGACGGGCGGTTCGCCCTCGACGGCCGCCGCTTCGCGCTGGCCACCTGCTTCGACAGCCACTTCGCCGGACCGGGCGAGCGGGCGGCGGCGGACGGCTGCCGGGTGTACCTGGCGAGCACGCTGTACGGGACGGGCGACGGCGTGCACGAGCGGGCGACGGTGTACCCGGACGTCGCCCGGCGGAACGGGCTGTACGTGGTCCTCGCGAACCACGTGGGTGCCGCCGGGCCCTGGACCGGCTGCGGGCGCAGCGCGGTGTGGGGCCCGGACGGCGGGCTGCTGGCCGAGGCGGACCCGGTCGCGCCGGGGCTGGTGCGCGCCGACGTCGGCTAGTGGGGCCCGGGCCGGTCCTTGTGGAGCCCGTACGGGGCGGGGGCGGGTCCGGGGCTCGGCTCGTCCTCGGGCTCCGGGGTCAGTTCGCGGGCCATCAGGGTGGCGCCCGCGACGGCCCCCGGCATGAGGAAGACGGCGACGAACGGCACCAGGTACGCCAGGGTCAGCGGCACGCCGAAGCCGAGGGCCATCATGCGGCGGCCGCGCAGCAGCCGCAGCCGCTCCTTCAGGTCGAGGCGGCGGCGCTGGAGCGCGACGGCGGTCAGCTCCTCGGTGAGGAAGTAGCCGGAGACGCAGAAGCCGAGGACGGGGACGACGGTCTGGCCGACCACCGGGATGAACCCGAGGGCGAACAGCAGAACGCCGTAGAGGGCGACGCGCAGGACGATGCGCACGCTGTCGCGGGCGGAGATCCACAGCTCGCGCCAGAACGGCAGCCCGGACTCCGGGACGCGACCGCCCTCGGAGCGGTCGACCTCCTCGGAGAGCGACTCGTAGAAGGGCTGTCCGACCAGCAGGGTCACCGCCGTGAAGGTGATCACCGCGAGGAACAGTCCGAGGGCGAAGACCAGGGCGGTGAGGAAGCCCCGGAACAGGCCCTGCCAGGGCGACGACCAGTCGTCGGCGAACGGGGTCGCCCACGCGGTCAGGTCGTCGGCGCCGTAGGCGAGGCCGATCAGCGCGCCGGCGTACAGGACGAGCGTCACGAGGCCGGGCAGCAGCCCGATCCCGAACCAGCGGCCGTGCCGGCCGACCCACCGCTGTCCCTGTAGGAGGAAGCCGAAACCCTTTCCGAGATCACCCATGGGGTCACCCTATCGGGCGAGGTGGTTAGTCTCTGGCCAGCATCGTTTCGGGAGGGAACACGAGTGTCTGACATGTCGAACGCCGTGCGGGGTGTCGTAGCCGAGGGGTACGAGGAGGTGCGGGACGCCTTCGCGGCCGTGGTCGCGGAGGAACGACCGGACTACGCGGGGCAGTTGGCCGCCTACGTGCGGGGGCGGAAGGTCGTCGACCTGTGGGCGGGGCCGGACACGGACGGCGACACGCTCTTCGGGGTGTTCTCCTCCACCAAGGGCGCCGCGCACCTGGTGGTGGCGCTGCTCGTCCAGGAGGGCGTGCTCGACCTGGACCGGGCGGTGGCGCACTACTGGCCGGAGTTCGCGGCGGGCGGCAAGGGTGAGGTCACGCTGCGGCAGTTGATGGCGCACCAGGCCGGTGTCGTGGGCGCCGAGGCGGGGCTGACGCTCGCGGAGCTGGCGGACGACCGGGTGATCGCGGAGCGGGTCGCGGGCCAGCGGCCGTACTGGCGGCCGGGCGCCGCGTTCGGGTACCACACGCTGAACATCGGGGCGTTGACCGGTGAGGTGGTGTTCCGGGCGACGGGGCTGACGCTGCACGAGGTGTACGCGTCGCGGATCCGCGAGCCGTACGGGCTGGACTTCTTCCTGGGGCTGCCGGAGGAGCACGAGCCGCGGTTCCGGTCCCTGCTGCCGATGGACCCGACACCGGAGCAGAGGGCGGTGCTGGAGGCCGCGCCGGACGGGCCGCACACGCTGGCGGTGATCGCCTGCAACCGGCACGGCGAGGAGCCGACGGACCTGGAGTCGCTGCCGAACTCCCGGCTGGTCCGCGCCAAGGGGCCGGCGTCGGTGGGCGGCGTGGCGTCGGCGCGCGGGCTGGCGGGGCTGTACGCGGCGGCGATCGGCGCGCTGGACGGGCAGCCGCCGCTGCTGAAGGAGGACATGCTCGCGGAGGTCGGGCAGATCCACTCGCACGGCTTCGACGTGGTGGCCCGCGCGCACAAGTCGTTCGTGCTGGGCTTCCAGGACCCGACGCAGCCCTATCCGTGGCTGGGCGCCGGGTCGTTCGGGCACAGCGGGGCGGGCGGCTCGCAGGCCTTCGCCGATCCCCGGGCGGGTCTGGCGTACGGGTACGCGCGGCGGCGGTACGCCTTCCCGGGCGGGGCGGCGCCGGAGAACGACCGCCTGGTGGCGGCGGTCCACCGGGCGGCCACCCGCTGACACCTCCACCGGCGGCGCGGCACCCGGCGGCCGGTGGCGCGGCCCGGCCCAGCGACGCGGCGGACCGGCGGCGCGGCGCCCGGCGGCCGTACGGCGAGGGGCCGCGTCCCGGTGCGGGACGCGGCCCCTCCCGCCCTGCGGGCGGGTGCCTTCGCCCGGCCCCTTCGCGGGGGCCGGGCCGGTGCCTCACGGGCGTCAGACGGCCAGTTCGACCGTGATGTTGCCGCGGGTGGCCTTGGAGTACGGGCAGACCTGGTGGGCCTTCTCGACCAGGTCCCGGGCCGTGGCGGCGTCGACGTTCGGGATCGTCGCGGAGATCTTCACGATGATCCCGAAGCCGTCGTCGTTCTTCCCTATGCCGACCTCCGCCGTGACCGTCGAACCGGACACGTCGACGTTCTCCTGCCGGGCGACCACGCCGAGCGCGCCCTGGAAGCAGGCGCTGTAGCCGGCGGCGAAGAGCTGCTCCGGGTTGGTGCCCGCGCCGGAGCCGCCCATCGCCTTGGGCGGGTTGACGACCACGTCGAGCGCCCCGTCATCCGTGGCCACGCGGCCGTCCCGCCCGTTCTCGGCGGTGGCGGTCGCGGTGTACAGGACGTCGGACTGCTGGATGGACATGTAGAGGTTCCTCCTGTGATGCGCCGCGACTCGCGCCCACGATCGCGACGGCCTGGAGGGAGCCTAGCGGGTGAGCGAAACGATCATCTTGCCGGTGTTGTCACCGCGCAGCAGGCCGAGGAAGGCGTCCACGCCGTTCTCCATGCCCTCGACGATCGTCTCGTTGTACTTCAGGGCGCCCGAGCGCAGCCAGCCGGAGACCTCCTCGACGAAGCGGGGCTGGAGGGCGGAGTGGTCGCCGACCAGCATGCCCTGGAGGCGCAGCCGCTTGCCGATGACCAGCGCCAGGTTGCGCGGGGCGGGGGTGGGCTCCGTGCTGTTGTACTGGGCGATCATGCCGCAGATGGTGACGCGGCCGTGGACGTTGAGCGAGGAGATCGCGGCCTCCAGGTGCTCGCCGCCGACGTTGTCGAAGTAGACGTCGATGCCGTCGGGGGCGGCGGCCTTCAGCTGCTGGGCCACCGGGCCGTTCTTGTAGTTGAAGGCGGCGTCGAAGCCGTACTCCTCCACCAGCAGCTTGACCTTCTCGTCGGAGCCGGCCGAGCCGATGACGCGGGAGGCGCCCTTCAGGCGGGCCATCTGGCCGACCTGGCTGCCGACGGCGCCGGCCGCGCCGGAGACGAACACGGCGTCGCCCTCCTTGAAGGAGGCCGTCTCGAAGAGGCCCGCGTAGGCGGTCAGGCCCGTCATGCCGAGCACGCCCAGGTAGGCCGTGAGGGGCGCGAGGGAGGCGTCGACCTTGGCGGCGCGCTTGGCCTCCACCTCGGCGTACTCCCGCCAGCCCAGGCCGTGCAGCACGTGGTCGCCGACCGCGAAGCCCTCGGCGTTGGAAGCCACGACCTCGCCGACCGCGCCGCCCTCCATGGGCTGGTCGAGCTGGAACGGCGGGACGTACGACTTCACGTCGTTCATCCGGCCGCGCATGTACGGGTCGACCGAGAAGTAGAGGTTGCGGACGAGGACGCGGCCCTCGCCGGGCGCGGCGACGGGCGCCTCGCGGAGCGCGAAGTCCTCCGGGGCGGGCCAGCCGTTCGGGCGGGAGACGAGGTGCCATTCACGGCCGGACGTCGGGAGTGCGGACATGCTGCGTACCTCCAAGAGATGTTTCATGACCTGAAACAACCATGCTCCTAGATATTTCAGGTTGTCAAGTAAGTAGGTACGCTGGTGGGCATGGCCAGTACACGCACGGACCCGCTCACCCTCGAGGTCGTGGATCTCATCGGCACGGTCGTGGCCCGCTACCACGAGGAGTACGAGCTCGCCGCCGCGCAGCACTCGCTGACCGGCGCGCAGGCGCGCGTCCTGGGTCTGCTCGCCCTGGAGCCGCTGCCGATGCGGCGCATAGCCGTGTCGCTGCGGTGCGAGCCGTCCAACGTGACGGGGATCGTCGACCGCCTAGAGGCCCGCGGCCTCGTCGAGCGGCGGCCGGACCCGGCCGACCGCCGCGTCAAGCTGGCCGTCCCGACGGACGAGGGCCGGGCGACCGCGCGCCGGCTGCGGGAGTCCCTGGAGTTCGCCCGGGAGCCGCTGGCCGGCCTCTCCGTGGCGGAGCGGGCCCTGCTGCGGGACCTCCTCCGCCGCATGCTGGGCGAGCCGGTGGCACCGTGACCGGCCGGCCGTGACCGGCTAGACGCACCACCAGAGCCAGCGCGTGCACTCCTCCGACGGCTCGGGGTCCGGCGTCGGCGCCGGCGTCGACTCCGGGTCGGGTGCGCCGCCGGTCGCGGTGGGCCGCGCGTCCGGGGCGCCGCCGGTCGGGGGCGCGGCCGTGGACGACTCCGGGGCGGACGGGGTCGCCTCCCGCCCCGCCGGGTCCTCTGGCTCGCCCTTGTAGCCCTTGCCGTCCCCGTCCGAGCCCGAGCCGGAGTCGCCGGAGCCGGTTCCGGGTCCCGGCCCGTCACCGCCGGAAGCGGGGGCCGCGGCCCCGGGCGTACCAGAGGCGTCGCCGGGGCCGTCCCCGACGGGCGCGGAAGAGCCGCCCGGGGGGTTCGACGCGGAGGGCGCCGCCTCCACCGCCCCGGGGTCCGCCGCGCCGCCCCCGCTGTGCGAGGGGTCGGGCAGCGGCGCCGGCAGGGCCACGTCCTCCTGCCGCACGGAGGTCGCCGGTTCCCCGCCGCCGTTCTCCACCGCCAGCTCGGCCAGGCTCAGGGCGCCCGCCGCCAGGACGAGCCCGGTCGCCGCGAGCAGCGCGGCGCGTCCCCGCCGCCGGCGCGCGCGGCGGCCGTTCGCCGCCCGGGCCGCCCGCGCGGCGCGGCGCGCCCCAGGGCGGGCGGGCGCCTGGGCGCGGCGGGGCGCCGCGGGGGGCGCCTCCTCGTCCCGGGCCAGCTCGAAGACACGGTCCGCCGCGGACGCTTCGGGGTCGCCGTGTCGCAGCTCCTCGGCGGGCCGGCCGCACCCGGCACAGGCCAGGGCCCCGTTGAGGTGCCGCCGGCACTCGTGGCAGTAATCCATGGCGCCCGCAGAGTATGCGCCACACGGGTACCTCACCTGGGAGGTCGTGTGAGGATCTTGTGCGAAAGCCCCCGTCCGCGCGCGTACGACGGCCCGGCCCCGCCGGACGCGTACGGATGCGTACGGATACGGAGGGATGCGTACGGGTGCGCCGGTGCGCGCCTCCGTGTGCGCGGGTGCGTCCGTGCGCGCGCACAGATCCCGATCGGCCCCTCGTGGATCTTGTCGGTCCCGTGCCCGGTGGCCTCGTGGACGCGCCGCACGGCCTCCTTCGACGGCCCCGCGGGAGACCCCGCCCCGGGGCCCGGAGCCCACCGGACCCGCTCGGCGCGCACCCCCGCCGTCGAGGCCCGCCCGGTGCGCCGTCCCCGGCCGCTCCCCGGTGGCGCCCTCGCCCCCGGGGCGAACGCTCGCCTACGCGCCCGTGGCGCCCGCGCCCCCCGCCCGACCGCGTCCCCCTCCCCCGGTGCGCCCGCCCCACCCGCACGGCCCGCCCCACCCGTCCGGCCCGCATGGTCCGCATGACCCGCGCGGCCTCTCGACCTGCCCGGCGCGCGGGACCGGCGGCCCGGCCCCGCCGACCCGGGCCGCCGCCCCGGCCCCTCCCCCCGCCCTGACCCTCCGTCAGGTCCGTACGCCCGACCGGCTCAGCCCAGCGCGCGCGGCACGCCGGGCGGCCGGACGATGCAGGCATACACCGCTCCCGGGAGGATCCGCCGTGACCGTCAGTCTTGAGCAGCTGCGCCGCTGCCACGTCGCCGTCGACCTCGGGGCCGCCAGGACCCGCGTCTTCGTGAAGGGGGCGGGGCTCGTGGTGGACGAGCCGAGCGTGGCCGCCGTGAACACCCGCACCGGCGCGCTGATCGCGGTCGGCGCGTTCGCCGAGCAGATGACCGGACGCACCCCCGGCTACATCCGGGTGGTCCACCCCGCGTCGGGCGGCAGCGTCGTCGACATCGAGATGGCGCAGCGGATGCTCCGCAGCCTCCTCGGCGAGAAGCTCCGCCGCCAGCTGCGCCGCAAGCCGCTGCTGCGCGCCGCCGCCTGCACCCCGCACGACTGCGACCCGCTCGCCCAGCGCGCGACCGTCGAGACGCTGGTGGGACTGGGGGCCCGGCGGGTCGAGCTGGTCGACACCCTGATCGCGGCGGCGGTCGGCTGCGGGCTGCCGGTGGCGCAGCCGACCGCCACCATGATCCTGGTGTGCGGGGCGGCGACGACCCAGGTGGCCGTGTTGTCGCTGGGTTCGATCGTCACCGCGGAGCGCATCCCGGTCGGCGGGCACGCCATCGACCACGCGGTCATCCAGTACCTGCGCCACCAGCACCAGCTGATGCTGCCCAGCCAGTCCGTACGGCCGCTCCACCTGGCCCTGCACGGCAACGGCCTCACCGCCCAGGGCCCCGCCGCCACGGAGATCCACGGCCGGGACGTGGCCACGGGCCTGGCGCGCTCGGTCGTCGTGGAGACCGCCGCCGTGCGCCAGGCGATCCACACGCCGCTCACCACCGTGCTCGACGGCATCGGCAGGGTGCTGCGCGACTGCCCGCCCGACCTGGTCGCGGACCTCGCGGAGCGCGGGATCACGATGGTCGGCGGCAGCGCGCGGCTCCCCGGCCTCGACCAGATGCTGCGGAACGCGACCGGGATGCCCGTGCGGATCGCGGACCGCCCGGACGTCTGCGCGGTCCTCGGGCTGGGCGAGATGCTGGAGGGCCGGGTCGAACCGCTCACGCTCGACCCGCTCGCGGGCACCCGCTGAGTCCGCCGCCGGGCCCGCGGCGGGGCCCGCCCGCGGTGGGGCCGCGGGCTGCTGGGACCATGGCGGGACAACCGTGCAGCGATGCGAGGAGGACGACCCGTGAGCTCCCTCTTCCCGGCGCTCGCCGCCGGCCCGGACGACCCCCGGCCGGCCCTGCGGTTCGGCGGGCGCGTCCTCTCCTACGGCGGGCTCCGCGCGGCCGCCGGGGCACTGGTGCCCCGCCTGACCGGCGCCCGGCGGGTCGCGGTGTGGGCGACGCCCTCGGCCGAGACCGCCGTCGCGGTGGTCGCCGCGCTGCTCGCCGGCGTTCCGGCCGTGCCGCTCAACCCGCGGACCGGCACGCGCGAACTCACCCACATCGTCACCGACAGCGCGCCCTCCCTGGTGCTCGCCGCGCCCGGCGACGACCTCCCCGCCCCGCTCGACGGCCTGCCGCGCGTCGACGTCGCGCCCCACGCGCGCGAAGGCGGCGCCCCGGAGGCGTGGCCGCCCGCCGAACCCGGTGGCGAGGCGCCCGCCCTGGTCGTCTACACGTCCGGGACGACCGGCCCGCCGAAGGGCGCCGTCCTGCCGCGCCGCGCCCTGGCCGCGTCCCTCGACGCCCTCGCCGACGCCTGGGCGTGGACCGCGGACGACGTCCTGGTCCACGCCCTGCCGCTGTTCCACGTCCACGGGCTCGTCCTCGGCGTCCTCGGCCCGCTGCGCCGGGGCGGCAGCGTCCGGCACCTCGGGCGGTTCACCACCGGGGGCGTGGCGCGCGCGCTGGCGGACGGCGGGACCATGCTGTTCGGCGTGCCGACCATGTACCACCGCCTCGCGGAGGCGCTCGACACCGACGAGGAGCTGGCCCGGGCGCTCGCCGGCGCCCGGCTGCTGGTCTCCGGTTCCGCCGCGCTGCCGCTGCCCGACCACGAACGGATCACCGCCGCGACGGGGCGGCGGGTCGTCGAGCGGTACGGGATGACGGAGACGCTCATGCTGTGCTCCGTGCGGGTGGACCCCCTGGGAGCCGAGCCGCCGCACCGGCCCGGCTCCGTCGGCACGCCCCTGCGCGGCGTCGAGCTGCGGCTGGTGGGGGACGACGGGACGCCGCTCACCGCGTACGACGGGGAGACGATCGGCGAGGTGCAGGTGCGCGGCCCGAACCTGTTCACCGCCTACCTGAACCGACCCGACGCCACGGCCGCCGCGTTCGACGGGGACTGGTTCAAGACCGGCGACATGGCCGTGCGGGACCCGGACGGTTCGCTGCGGCTCGTGGGGCGCAGGGCCACGGACCTCGTCAAGAGCGGCGGCTTCAAGATCGGCACCGGGGAGATCGAGAACGTGCTCCTCGCCCACCCGGGCGTACGGGAGGCCGCCGTGACCGGCGAGCCGGACGCGGACCTGGGCGAGCGGGTCGTGGCGTGGATCGTGCCGGCGGACCCGGCCGCGCCCCCGCCGGCCGGTGAGCTGGCGGACCACGTGGCGGCGCAGCTCGCCCCGCACAAGCGACCGCGTGCCGTCCGGTACCTGGAGGCGCTGCCCCGCAACGACATGGGCAAGGTCATGAAGCGGGCCCTGCATGGCTGAGGGGGCGGCCCGGCTGACGGCGCGCGCGGCGATCGCGCTGGTGGCCGACGCGTTCACGGAGCACGCCCCGCCCCCGCCCGGCCCGTCCACGGCGCCGGACGGGCCGCTGGCGTGGGACGGGTACGACGCGGCGCGCGCCCGGGCGGGGACGCGGACCGGCGAGAGCGAGTCCGTCGTGTTCGGCGAGGCCGTCGTGTCGGGGGTGCGGTGCGCGGTGCTGGCGTTCGAGTTCGGCTTCCTCGGCGGGTCGCTGGGCGAACGCACCGGCGACCGGCTGTGCGCCGCGTACCGGCTGGCGCGGGAGGGGGGCGTGCCGCTGGTGTCCCTGGTGGCGACGGGCGGCAGCCGGATGCAGGAGGGCATGGTCGCGCTGACGCAGTTGCAGCGGGTGGCCCGCGAGTCGGTGCTGCTGCGGGAGGCGGGCGTGCCGCACGTCTCCGTGCTGCGGGACCCGGTGACCGGGGGCGGCTGGGCGACGGTCGGGGCGGGCGCGGACGTCGTGCTGGCGCTGCCCGGCGCGCAGATCGGGTTCGCCGGGTCGCGGGTGCGGCCCGTGGACGCGGACCCGGCGGCGTACACGGCGGAGGGGCAGCTCGCGGCGGGGCACGTCGACGCGGTAGTGCCGGCCGACGGTCTCCGTACGGCCCTGGGGCGCTGGCTCACCGCGCTGACCCGCCCGGCGCCCGGCCCGGTGCCCCCGCCGTCGGTGCCGGGCGGGACCGGCGGGCTGCCGGGGAGCGGCTGGGAGGCGGTGCGGCGGGCGCGCGACGCGGCGCGACCGCGCGCGGAGGCGTACCTGGAGGCGTACTTCGAGGAGCGGCTGCCGCTGACCGGCGACCGGTGCGGCGGCACGGACCCCGGCCTGCTGTGCGGGGTCGGGCTGCGCGAGGGGCGCGGCGTCGTGTACGCGGCGCAGTGCGGCACGGCGACCCGGCCGGCCGGGTACCGCACGGCCGCGCGGGTGATCCGGCTCGCGGACCGGCTGGGCCTGCCGGTGCTGACCCTGGTGGACACGCCGGGCGCGGCCAACGACGCGGAGGCGGAGCGGGCCGGCGCGGGCGCGGCCATCGCGGAGGTGTTCGCGGCGGTGGCCGGGGCGCGGGTCCCGGTGACGACGCTGGTGGTCGGGGAGGGCGGCTCGGGCGGCGCGCTGGCGCTGGCGGCGCCCGGCAACACCTGGGCGACGCGCGACAGCTACTTCTCGGTGATCGCCCCGGAGCTGGCCGCGGCGATACTGAAGCGCCCGCCGGAGGAGGCCCCGCACACGGCCGAGCAACTGCGGCTGCGGCCGCAGGACCTGGTGGAGCTGGGGGTCGTGCGCGGCATCGTGTGAGGCGCGGCGGGGGTACGGACCGCCGGGCGGGGCCCTACCGGGCGCCGCCACCCGCGCTTCCGCCGCCCGTGCCGCCGCCGTCCGCGCCCCCACTGCCCGCGCCGCCGTCGCCGTCGAGGGCCCGCGCCGCCCCGTCCAGGGCGGCGGCCAGGTCCCGCAGCCGGGCGCGCAGGTCGCGGATCTCGTCCAGGCCCATCCCGGTCGCCTCCGCCATCCGGCGCGGCACGCCGAGCGCCCGTTCGCGCAGGGCCGCACCGGAGGCGGTGGGGCGCACGGTGACGGACCGCTCGTCCTCCGGACTGCGGCGGCGCTCCACGTACCCGGCGGCCTCCAGCCGCTTCAGCAGCGGGGAGAGCGTGCCGGAGTCGAGGCGCAGGTGCTCGCCGATGCGCTTCACGGGCAGTTCGCCGTGTTCCCACAGCACCAGCATCACCAGGTACTGGGGGTAGGTGAGGCCCAGCTCCTTGAGGGCGACGCGGTAGACGCCGTTGAAGGCCCGGGTCGCGGCGTGCAGCGAGAAGCAGATCTGGTGGTCGAGGCGGAGGAGTTCCTCGTCCCGTACGCCTCCGCGCGGGTCCGTGTGGTCCATGCCACCAGGCTACCGCCCCCCAATTGAGTTGTGCACAATTAAATTGATTGCTACAAATGATGGCGACGCACTCCACGACCGAGAAGGACGGGACCCCCCATGGACGCCCTGTACACCGCCGTTGCCACCGCCGTCGGCCGCGAAGGCCGCGCCGTCAGCTCCGACGGCCGGATAGACCTGCCGCTCGCCTTTCCGGAGGCCCTCGGCGGCGACGGCCGGGGCACCAACCCCGAGCAGCTGTTCGCCGCCGGTTACGCCGCCTGCTTCGCCAGCGCCATGGGCGCGATCGGCCGCCAGGAGAAGATCGACGTCAAGGACGCCTCCGTCACCGCCGAGGTGAGCATCGGCAAGGACGCGGACGACGGCTTCGGCCTCGCGGTCGTGATGCGCGTGGAGCTGCCGGACCACCTCCAGGGCGAGGCCGGCCGCGACCTGCTGGAGAAGACCCACGCGTACTGCCCGTACTCCAAGGCGACGCGCGGCAACATCGACGTGGAGATCGTCGTCGAGTGACCCACCGGCCGGCGCGCGCGGCGACGCGGCGCGGAGCACGGCGCGCGGGGCCCGGGACCCCACCGGCCCCGGGCCCCGCGCCGCTCGGCGGGCTCACGCGTCCAGCGCGGCCCGCCCTCCGGCCGGCGCGCCGGCCAGCCCCCGCGTGCGGTAGCTCTCCCCCTCCAGCGTGACGATCTCGGCGTGGTGGACGAGCCGGTCCACCGTCGCGGAGGCGGTGCCGGCGTCGCCGAACACCTCGGCCCACCGCCCGAAGGGGCGGTCGCTCGTGACGATCATCGAGGCCCGCTCGTAGCGGTGCGCGACCAGTTGGAAGAAGAGGTTCGCGGACTCCCCGTCGAACGGGACGTAGCCCAGTTCGTCCACGACGATCAGCGCGTACGCGTCCAGCGCGGTCAGCTCGTCGGTGAGCCGGTCCGAGGCCTTGGCGCGGCGGAGCCGGTCGCCCCACTCCAGGGCCGTGGCGAACAGGACCCGCTGCCCGGCCTCGCAGACCCGCACGCCGAGGGCGACCGCGAGGTGCGTCTTGCCGGTGCCGGGGCCGCCGAGGAACACGACGTTCTCCCGGCGGGCGACGAAGTCGAGCCGGCCCAGCCGGTCGAGCACCAGCGGGTCGAAGGAGCGCAGGTGCGCGGCGTCGAACGCCTCCAGCTCCTTGCGCGCCGGGAACCCGGCCGCCTCGATCCGCGCCTCCGCCTCCACCTCCGCCAGGGTCCGCCCGGGCGTGGCCTGCCGCGGTACGAGGGCCGACCCGGCGCCCTCCTCCGCCGCCGCACCGCCGTCCTCCCGGGCGGAGCCGTCCGCGCGGAAGGCCGCCGGGTCGAACGGGGAGCCGCCTCTCCCGTCCGCCCTGGCGCCGTGCTCGTGCGCCGCCATGGGGCCGGACATGTAGGCCAGGATCAGGGCCGAGATGATGAACGCCATGTGGATCACCGTGCCCCACAGCAGGTCGTGCTCCGGCGTGTGGTGCACGTCCACGAACATCTGGAGCAGGTGCACCGACGAGATCCCGACGATCGCCGTCGCCAGCTTCACCTTCAGCACGTTGGAGTTGACGTGCGACAGCCACTCCGGCTGGTCGCGGTGGCCCTGGAGGCCGATGCGCGAGACGAACGTCTCGTACCCGCCGACGATCACCATGATCAGCAGGTTGGCGATCATCACCGCGTCCACCAGCTTGAGCACCGCCAGCATGACGTGGGTCTCGTCCACCTCGCCGTCGAGGACGTGCTCGGCGAGCTTCCACAGCTCGTTGAAGAACTTGTAGACGTACACGCCCTGCGCGGCCACCAGGCCGAAGTACAGCGGCGCCTGGAGCCAGCGCGTGGCGAACAGCGCGTACCCGAGCGTCGTCATGTGCGACGCCTCGGTCTCGGTCTCGGGGGTGGGGGTGGGGGGCGAGGACGACGAATCGTGACGGGACACCGGCATCTCCTGCATCTCGTGCGAAGTGACGGGACTCGCCATTCTTCTGGGAAACGATAGAAAATCTGAATTCCCACCACTCGTTGGGATGAATAGACATTCAGTAGGACAGACCCGACGCCCCGTCTCTGTCCGTGGATCCCCTGTGGCTCAGGTGGGCATGTTGTGCGAATGTCGCCGGATGAGGTGTTCGACCTGTCGACAGTGGTTCGGGTACGCGAACGATCGATGAGGGGGCGACGCGAAGATGGGGCAACTCCCGGGCGCCGCAGTGGAGTTCCGGCTCCTCGGGCCGCTGGAGATCCGCGTCGCCGGCCGGCTGCTCCCGCTCACCGCGCCCCGCCTGCGGCACCTCCTCGCCCTGCTCCTCCTCCACGCCAACCATACGGTGCCGGTGGCCGAGTTGGCCCGGGGCATCTGGGAGGACCGGCTCCCCGCCGACCCCGCCAACCAGGTCGCCGTCTGCGTGTCGCTGCTGCGCCGGCGCCTCGGCCAGGCCGGCGTGGACCCGCGGCGCGTCCTCACCGTGCCGCCCGGTTACGTCCTGACCGCCCGTGACGCCGAGCTCGACACCGCGCTCGTCCGGCGGCTGCGGGCGTCGGCCGACGCCTGCGCGGCGGACGGACGGCTGGAGGAGGCGGCCGCGCTGCTGCACCGCGCCCTGTCCCTGTGGCGCGGGCCGCTGCTCAGCGGCATGGACCGGCGCGCCTGGCGCCCGGAGGCGCGCGCCTGGGAGGAGGAGCGGGTCGCGCTGCGCGAGAGGTGGGCGGAGGTGCACCTGGCGCTGGGCCGGTACGAGCGGGTCACCTCGGAGCTGGCCGCCTTCGTCCAGGAGCACCCGTTCTCCGAACGGCCGCGCGCCCAGCTCATGACGGCCCTGTACCGCTCGGGGCGGCGGGCGGACGCGCTGCGGCTGTACCGGGACACGGTCCGGCTGTTCGAGGACCCGCTGGGCGCGGCACCCGGGCCCGAACTGCGGCGCCTCCAGCGGGAGATCCTGCGCGGCGCCCCGCCCCCGGCCCCTTCCGTCCCCGGCGGCCCGGAACCCGGTAGTACGGAACCCGGCCACCCGGAGCCGGAACCCAGCGGTGCGGAACCCGGCGGCGCGGCGGCGACCCGGGTCCGGACGCCCGCGCCCTCCGCGCCCCGGACGCCCGCGCCCCGGACCTCCGCGTCCCGCGCGGACGCGCGCCCCGGCCGCACGGACGGCGAGGCGCCCCGCGGTACCGGCGACCGCGCCCGCACGGCCCCGGCCCCGCCCCCGGCCCCGGCCCCGGCCCCGGCCCCGGCCGCACCCGAGGGCGTACCGCGACCGCGCCCCGCGCCGTGCGCCCCCTCCCCCGCCCGGCCGGCACCGCGCCGCTTCGCGCCCGCGGTCCCGCCGGAGCCGCGCCCGGCCCTGCGGCCCCCCTCCTGGGCGCCCCGGCTGCCGTCCCTCGCCCGGCGGACACCGCCCCCGGCCCCGCGGTCCCGGACCCCGGGCCCGCAGTCGCCCCCCACCCGGCCCGTCGGCCCGCCGTGCCCGGCGCCCGGCCCGGCCGGCGCCGACCGGTGGCGGGCGGCCGGGGCGCAGACGCCGGCCGGGCCGTGCCTCCTCCCCGGCGACCTGCGCGCGTTCGTCGGCCGCGAGCGCGAGACCGCCGCGCTCGCCGAGGCGCTGGCCCCGGCGGCCGGCGGCCACGTCCCCGTCGCGGCCGTGGCGGGCGGGGCCGGGACCGGCAAGACCGCGCTCGCCGTCCACGTCGCCCACCTCCGCCGCCCCGCCTTCCCGGACGGCCAGCTCTACGTCGACCTGCGCGGCACGCACCCCCGGCCCGTACCGCCGGAGGAGGCCCTGGGCCGGTTCCTGCGGCGGCTGGGCACGCCGGGCTCCGCGCTCCCCAGCGGCCTGGAGCAGCGCGCCGAGGCGTACCGGGCGCTGCTCGCCGACAAGCGGGTGCTGGTCGTCCTCGACGACGCGGCGTCCGCCGCGCAGATCCGGCCCCTGCTGCCCGGCACCGGTAGCTGCGCCGTGCTGGTCACCAGCCGCGCGCGCGTGGCGTCCTCGCTCGCCTCGCTCGTGGTGGAGCCGGGCCTGCTGACGCCGGAGCAGGCCCTGGAGCTGCTGCGGCGGAGCGCCGGGGAGGCGCGCCCCGCCGCGGAGCCCGAAGCGGCCCGGCGCGTCGTGGAGTTCTGCGGGCGGCTGCCGCTCGCGCTGGGCGTCGTCGGGGCGAGGCTCGCGGCCAGGCCGCACTGGACGCTGGGCCGGGTCGCCGCCCGGCTGGCCGACGCGCGGCGGCGGCTCGACGAGCTGGAGCACGACGGCGTCGCGGTCCGCGCCCGCATTGCCCTGTCGTACGACGCCGTCGGCGCCGACGCCCGGCGGATGCTGCGCCGCCTCGCCCTGCTGCCCGTGCCGGAGGTCGCGGACCGGGTGGTGGCGGGGCTGTTCGGCGCCGGCCGGGAGGCCGCGGAGGCCGCGGAGGCGGCGGTCGAGCAACTGGTGGACGCCCGGCTGGTCGAGGCCGTCGGCCCGGACGGCGCGGGCGGGCCGCGCTACCGGCTCCACGACCTCGTGCGGCTGTTCGCCGCGGAGCGCGCGGTGGAGGCGGACGCGGTGGTGCCGGCCACCGGCCCGGCGCACCCCACGGCGGCGTTCCCCGACGAGGACCTGCCGCACCACCCGGTGGTCCCCTGACCGCGGCGGTCGCCGCGAAACTCCCGCGCACCGCACTCGTACGCATTTCCCGAGCGGTCTTTTCGCGGTCGCCGCCGCACCCTTTCCCCGTCATCCCGGAGACATCGCGCAGCGGTCCTTTCTCTTCGGTTCCATTCCGATGTCACTCACCCTTTGCCCAGTTCAGGACAGGCGTGACGAGAAATCGACCCCCCGCCGGGCCGGGACTTGACCGGCGCATTTGCAGGCCGGTCATGATGGGGGCCGAAACCGCGGAAGCCGCGAATGGCACGCGAAAAGGAACGTCGCCGCACCCGGAATGGGCCGGTGTTTTCTCCGGCCGGACGGCGCGGCGGACGGAAAAGTTCTCCGGAAAGGGGCGGACGTGGGAGAGGCCGGCGACAAGGGCGGGAACGGCGGGTCGGGAGCCGGCGCCGCCGTGAGCGTGGCGCTGATCACCGTACTGACCTCCCTGCCGCTGTTCCTGGTGGGGGCGACGAGCACGCTGGTCAACCGGGAGCTGGGCTGGGACGCGGGCGACACGGGACTGCTGCTGGCGGCGTACTGGCTGTCCTCGCTGTCCGGCGCGTACCTGAGCCGGCGGGTCGACACCCCCGTGTCGGCGGAGACGACGGTCGGTTCGGCGGCGCTCGTGACCGCCGCGGCGCTGTCCCTGTCGGCCTGGGCCGGCAGCGGGGGGCTCGTCGTGGGCACGGCCGTCGGCGGGCTCGTCTACGGATACACCCAGCCGCACACCAACTCCCTGCTGATGAAGCGGTGTTCCCCGTCCGTCCAGGGCTTCGCCTTCGGCCTGAAGCAGGCCGCGATCCCCGCGTCGACGCTGCTGGGCAGCCTGGCCGTGCCCGCCGTGGCCGTGCCGTTCGGCTGGCGGGCGGTGTTCGTCGCGTCGGCCGCCGTGTGCGTGGCGTACGCCCTGCCGGGCCTGGTGCTGCGCCACCGGGCGTCCGGCGGGCGGCGGGCGCCCGCCGTCCCGGCGCCGCCGCTGCGGATGAACGGGCACCTGCTGGGCCTGGCCGTCGCGGGGCTGTGCGGGGCGATGGTCGGCAACGCGATCGGCGGGTTCCTCATCGCCTCCGGTGTCCACGAGGGCATGACGCTGACCTGGGCGAGCATGCTCGCCGCCGCCGGCTCGGTGACGAACATCGTGGTCCGCCTCGTGGCCGGGGTGGTCGTGGACCGGGGCCGGTACGCGCCGCGCTCGCTGCTGTGGCAGCTCTACCTCGCCGGCGCCCTCGGCACGCTGCTGCTGGCCGTGGGCGGCGGGCCGTGGGTGACGACGCTGGGCGGCCTGCTCGCGTTCGGAGGCGGTTGGGGGTGGGCGGGGCTGCTGCACTACGTGGCGGGCGCGGCCTTCCCGGGCCGGGCGGCACGCGCGACGGCGGTCACGCAGATGGGCGTCTCCCTCGGGGGCGCCACCGGCCCGATGCTCTTCGGCCTGCTCGTCGACCACGCCGGGTTCGGTGCCGCCTGGCTGGCGCTCACCGTCGTCGGCGGCACCGCCGCGGTCGTCGTCCGCTTCCTGCGCGAGCCCCCCGCCGATGCCGCGTCCGCCTCCCCCGGGGCGTCGTCCCCCACCACGTACACGAGGAAGTGAGGCACAGTCATGACCACCGTCACCACCGAACCGTCCGCCTCGGGGTTCGTGACGAGCCGCAGGGAACGGGCGTTGCGGGACCTCTCCGCCGAACAGCGGCGAAGCCAGATATCCGACGGGCACCGGCTCATCCGCGCCGTCCGCGCCCGCCCGTTCCAGCTCTACGCCGCCCGTCGGCACGCCACGCGCGCGGTGACCGTCGACGCGGAGGCGTGGCTGGCCGCGGTCATGCCGGCGCTGCGCGCCGCGGTCAGCCGCACGGCGTCGGCCCGCCTGGACACGGCGCTGGCCCGGGCCCGCAAGCGGATGTCCGAGTACGGGGTGCGGCGCGTCGGTTCCGCCGAGGCCGTGGCGGAGGCGCTGTCGGACGGGAAGTGGTTCCGCACGCAGCGGGAGCACATGGGGCGGGCGGAGCTGCGCGACCGCGTGGCGGAGGCCCTGCGCCACGGCGAGCCGGTGGAGCTGGTCTTCCCGATCTTCTCGCGCAAGCCGTTCTCGCCCGTCAAGAACCGGGGCGTCAGCCCGGACACGGCCGAGCTGCACTCGCTGGCCCGCTGCGCGGCGCTCGCGCACACGGTGGCCGCCCTCTCCCCCACCGGCTGCCGCTTCACCGTCCTCGCGGACGGCCGCAAGTACAACAGGGCCTGCCGCACGCCCGATCCGGTCGTCGACGCCTACCAGGACACGCTGCGCCGGTGGGTGGGCGAACTGGGCGCGGACGGCGTCCTCCACGTCGCCGACTACGAGGAGTGGGTCGCCCGCGGGTTGGGCGCGGGGGACCTGCGCACCCGCGAGGAGTACTACCTGCGGCGCTCCGCCGACCTGGTCGACCGCTACGGGCGGCTGTTCTCCCCGGTGACGCCCCGCGAGAGCCTGGAGCGGCTGGCCGGCACGGACGGCACCGGGGAGCAACTGGCCCACACGTTCTGGTCCATCGCGACGTCCGTGCGCTACACCGCGCTCGGCTCCGGCCACGGGGGCCTGCCGGACGGGCCGTGCTACTCCGACGCGCACCAGGACGCGTACGCGCTCTACGTCGCCCACCTGGGCCGCCCGCTGACCGGGACGGGCGTCGGCGGGCAGCTCCCGGCGACCCCCTACGGGCGGACCGCCGCCGACCCGGACCTGCACCGCGCGCTGCGGGAGGAGGCGTGGGGGGCGGCCTGCCGGTACGTGGCGATCTCGCTGACCGACCGGGACCTGAACCTGATCAAGGAGACCGCCCCGCGCGCGGTGAAGCTCACCATCCACGGCAAGCCCGGCGAGCTGCACTTCACCACCGCGGCCTCCCGTGACGCCAACATGACGGCCCAGCACTCCACGGGCGGCTACGCTCTGCGGGACGGCCGGGCCCGCCCCACGTTCCGCTACCGCATCGAACGCGAGGCCGCCGGGGAGACGCCCGTACTGCTCCACGGCGCGGCCGGACGCGGCAGCCACGAGCTCCCCTACCTGCCGCTGGCCCGGCTGGAGCGGACGCAGCAGCCCATCGCGTACGTGGACGATCCGGCACCCTTGCTCGACGGCACCTTCTCCCGACTGCTGGAGGCCATGGAGATATGACGACCGCGACCACCACCCCGACCTACCAGCCGGACCGCATCGTCAGCGGCAGCGGACTGCCCGCGCTGCTCAAGGAGAGTCCCGACGCGGTCCCGCTCTTCCCGTCCTCCCCCGAGCCCATCGGCTTACTGACGGCACGTCAGCTCCGCGACGAGCTGCTGCCCCGCTGGCGCGAGGGCGTCGAGCGGCAGGCCAAGGCCCTGGTCCGACGCTCCCGCGGCACGCTCGAAGTGCTGTCCGGGGAGACCCTGTACGACGGGCTGGACGACCCGGCGCTCCGGCGCGCCGCCCTCGTCGCGGAGCTGTTCCGCAACCACCAGATCAGCGCCAACGCCGGGCGCCTGGACACCCGGGCGCTCCAGCGCCGCATAGCCGGCGCCCTGTCCGCCGACGCGCCGCCGCGGTTCGAGCTGGCCTGGGGGCAGTCCAAGCGGGACGTCGGCGGGCTGAAGACGGCCGGCCGGTGGGCGGACCTCGCCGAGGTGTACGCGGTGGGCCGGCTGGTCGCCCTCGTCCTGGCCGCCCGGGAGCTGGCCGGGGACGAGCGGATCGGCATGACGGTGTACTCGGGCGGCAACCGGTTCGCCGCGGCGCTGTTCGCCGAGCCGGAGCTGCTGCTGGAGTACGACGCGCAGCGGGGCCGCATCGCCGACGCCCTGGGCTCGCCCGGTGCCGTGGACTTCCAGGACTTCGCGGCGGCCAAGCGGTCCGACCCGGCCGCGCGGGAGGCGCACGAGGAGCGGGTGCGCGAGCAGCTCGCCGCGCTGACCGACGCGGACGTCGACGCGCAGATGCCGGTCATGCTGTTCAACGTCGACTGGCCGCGGGTCCTGCCGCTGGCCGCCTCCGGCGAGGCGCCGCACGGGGTGCCGATGGCGCCGCACGTCGCCCGGTGGCTGCGGGAGTCGCCGCAGGACCGCACGCCGCTGCTGACCCGGGCCGCGGTGTCCTGCGCGGTGTCGCCCGCCCTGCAGGCGCGCTGGCTGGAGGTGTTCGGCGACCGGCCGGAGGTGCTGGAGGACGCCGTCGCGTTCGCCCTGGCGGTGGGGCGCGCCTCGGCCGCCCGCTACACGGCGATCGCGCGGGCCGACCGGAACGCCCCGGGGCTGGCGGGCGGGCCGCACACCGTGCGGCTGACCGTCCACGAGAAGCGGGACCGGCCGGAGGTGCCCGCCCTGCTGACCCTGGGCGTCCGGGGCGGCGGGCAGCTCTCGCAGCACGTGGTGGCCCGGGTGCCCGCGGAGGGGCCCGTCACCTTCGGTTCCGTGGCGGAGACCCTCGTCCAGGCCCCGGACTCCGCGCCGGTGCTGCTCGAACCGGACGACGGGGAACCGCGTCTCTTCGACTGGCTCTCCCGGGACGGGCAGCCGCTGTGCTTCGCCTCCGGGCCCGAGCCGAGCGTCCGCCGGGCGCTCGCCCACATCCTCGACCCCGAACACGGGTGACACCATGACACTGCGCACCACCGGTACCACCAGCACCACCGGCACGAACAGCGCCCCCGGCACCGCCGGCGCCGCCCGCCTCGCCGACCTGGCCGAGGGGATCCGCGCCGACTACGCCGCGCTGAAGGGGCGGGGCCTCGCGCTCGACCTGACGCGCGGCAAGCCGTCCCCGGCCCAGCTCGACCTGTCGACGGGCCTGCTGGACATCGGCGCGGCCGCCCTCGGACCCGCCGGCGCGGGCGCGGACCACCGCAACTACGGGGGCCTGCACGGGCTGCCCGAGCTGCGCGCGATCTTCGCCGAGGTCCTGCGGGTCCCCGTCGACCAGTTGCTGGCGATCGGCAACTCCAGCCTGGCCCTCATGCACGACACGCTGGTGCACGCCGTGCTGTTCGGCGTGCCGGGCTCCGCGCGGCCGTGGGGCGCGGAGCGGACGGCCGTGCTGTGCCCCGTGCCCGGCTACGACCGGCACTTCGCGCTCTGCGAGAAGCTCGGCATCGAGATGATCCCCGTGCCGATGGGCGAGGACGGGCCCGACATGGACGAGGTGGAGCGGCTCGCCGCCGAGGACCCCCGCGTCCGGGCCATCTGGTGCGTCCCCACGTACAGCAACCCGACGGGCGCCGTGTACGGCGAGGAGACCGCGCGCCGGCTGGCGGCGCTCCCCGCCGCGGCGCCCGACTTCCGGATCCTGTGGGACGACGCGTACGCGGTGCACCACCTGACCGACGAGCCGGCGGCGGCGCCGGACATCCTCGCCCTGTGCGCCGAGCACGGCCACCCGGACCGCGCGTTCGTCTACGGCTCCACGTCCAAGATCACCTTCGCGGGGGCCGGCGTGGCGTTCTTCGGTTCCTCCCGGGCCAACGTGGAGTGGCTGACCGGCCACCTGTCCCGCCGGACCATCGGGCCGGACAAGCTCAACCAGTTGCGGCACGCCCTGTTCCTGCGGGACGCGGAGGGCCTGCGGGCGCACATGGCGGAGCACCGGGCGCTGCTGCGGCCCCGTTTCGACCTGGTCGAGCGGGTGCTGCGGGAGCGGCTGGGCGGCCTCGGCGCGACCACCTGGTCGCGGCCCCGGGGCGGTTACTTCGTCAGCCTCGACGTGCCGGACGGCTGCGCGCGACGCACGGTGGAGCTGGCGGCGGAGGCGGGCATCCGGTTGACCCCGGCGGGCGCCACCTTCCCGTACGGGAAGGACCCCCGCGACCGGAACATCCGGATCGCCCCGACCTACCCGGGTCTCGACGAGCTGGAGACGGCGATGGAGGGCCTCGCCGTGTGCGTGCTGCTCGCCGCCCTCGAACGGTCGTAGACGAGCGCGTCCAGGATCGTCCACGAAGTCGGACCGGCCGCTCCCCGGCCCTGATGCTGGGGAGCGGCCCGAGTCAACGACCAAGGAGTCCGGACATGCTGACCGACCGTGACGAGTTCCGCGACCAGCTGGAGCGGACGCTCCACGAGAAGCTGACGCTGAACCACCCGATGTTCGACATCCTCTTCGACGCGGAGAAGCGGGACCTGCACACCCTGCAGAAGGTGGCGCTCCAGGGGTACCAGCTCACGAAGCACTTCCTGGACTACATCGAGACGCTGTTCTACTTCTGCCCGAAGGAGGGCAAGCACAAGCGGCGCCTGCTGTTCAACCTCTACGAGGAGGAGACCGGCCGCATCTCCAAGACGAAGAACCACGTCGAGCTGATGCAGGACTTCATCCGCGCCATCGGCGTCGACGACGCCACCCGCGACGCCGAGACGGCCCTGCCGAACACGCAGGAGCTGATCGACTACCGCATGAAGGCGTGCAAGAACCCGGAGACGTACCACATCGGTGCCGCCGCGGTGATGATCGCCAGCGAGGGGCAGAACCTGGAGACCCGCGGCGCCGAGGCCCGCGACAGCATCTTCAAGCGCGTGTACGGCCTGAAGGACGAGGACCTGCTGTTCTTCTCCGTGCACCAGGCGGAGGACGTCCACCACGTTCGGCACGGCCTGGACCTGGTCTCCGACATCTGCACCACGGAGAAGATGCAGGAGGAGGCGCTGTACGCGGTCTCCCACACGTGCGACCTCTTCTACAACATGTACGAGGGCATCTACCAGGAGTACAAGGCCGGCCGGCTCTGACCGCGGACGACGGAGGAGCAGGAGTGCCCGTGAATCAGCCGCCCAGGCCGTACTCCCTGGCCACGCACGCCGTGCGCGCGGGGCAGTACCAGGATCTGTCGGATCTCCACAGCGAGGGGCTCGCCCTGACGGCGAGCTACGTGTTCGCGGACGCCGAGGACGCCGCCGAGAAGTTCGCCGGCCGCCGGCCCGGGAACGTCTACGTCCGGTTCAACAACCCGACCACGGCCGCCTTCGAGCAGCGGATCGCCGCCATGGAGGGCGCGGAGGCGGCGGTCGCGGTCGGCTCCGGGATGGCGGCGTACACCGCCGTGGCGCTCGGGCTCCTCTCGGCCGGCGACCACGTGGTCCTCGGCGACGGGATGTTCGGCACGACGCCCCGGTTCTTCCGCACCTACATGGAGAAGTTCGGGGTGTCCGTCTCCATCGCGGACGTCCGGGACATCGGCCAGTGGCGCGAGGCCGTCCGGGACGAGACCGCCATGTTCGTGCTGGAGTCCCCGACCAACCCGATGATGCACGTCGCCGACCTGCGCGCCCTGTCGGCCCTCGCGGCCGAGCGGGGTGTCGTGCTGGTCGTCGACAACACCCTGTGCACCCCGGTCCTGCAGAACCCGATCGCGCTCGGCGCCGACCTCGTCATCCACTCCGCGGCCAAGTACATCGACGGCCAGGGGCGGTGCGGGGGCGGCGTCGTCGCGGGGCGGGAGGACCTCCTCAAGCCGGTGACCGACGTGCTGCGGACCGCCGGCCCCAGCCCGAGCGCCTTCAACTCGTGGGTGTTCCTGAAGTCGCTGGAGACGCTCCCCATCCGGATGCGGGAGCACTCGCGCAACGCGACGCTCCTCGCCGAGTGGCTGGACCAGCACCCGGCGGTGGAGGAGGTGTACTACACCGGCCTGGAGAAGCACCCGCAGCGGGAGCTGGTCGACTCGCAGCAGTCCGGCCCCGGCGGGCTGCTCAGCTTCACCGTGCGCGGCGACCAGCGGGACGCCTGGAACGTGATCGACAGCCTGTCGCTCATCTCCGTGACCACCAACATCGGCGACACGAAGTCGATGATCACGCACCCCGCGTCCACGACGCACGGCCGGATGTCGCTGTACGAGAAGGAGCGCGCCGGGATCTCCCCCAACCTGCTGAGGGTCTCGGTCGGCCTGGAGGACGCCTCCGACCTGATGGCCGACCTGGACCAGGCGCTGCGCGCCGTCGACGCCCGGGCGTTATGACATGGACGCGAAGCCGAACGGGGCAAGCATGACCGACACACCGGACGGCGCCCGCCGCGGGGCTCTGCGGATCGGGATCGTCGACCTCTTCTCACCGGCTCCGGAGAGCTGGGCGCGGTACATGTTCGCGTCCGCGGTGGAGGCCGCGGCGGACCGGCTCGGCACCGCCGTGGACATCACGGCGTACGGCGCGGACATGACCCGCCCGACGGCGGACTGCGGGATCGACTGGGACGGGCTGCCGTCCCTGGACGGGCTGATCGTCACCGGAGGGGAGCCGCGCTACCGCGCCGTCGAGGCCGAGCCGGCCCTGGCGGTGGTGGACCGGATCCTCAAGGACACGGCGGACCGGGTCACCTCGACGGTGTACTCCTGCCAGTCGGCGCACGCGGCGCTGCACCTGCTGCACGGGCTGAGCCGCAGCCGCCTGCCGCGCAAGCTCCAGGGCGTCTACCGCCACCGCGTGCACGCCCGCGGCCCGCTCACCGCCGGCCTGCCGGACACGGTGCTCGTGCCGCACTCGCGGTGGAACACCATGCCGGCGCGGGAGCTGCGGCGGGTGGGCGTCACCGTCGCCCTGGAGACCGGGGACGGCGCGTGGTCCCTGGCGACCGGCGAGGACGGGCTGCGGCACGTCTTCAGCCAGGGGCACCCCGAGTACCTGCGGGAGACCCTGCTGAGCGAGTACCGGCGCGACCTGCGCCGGTACGCCGCCGGCGAGGCCGACCACGTGCCGGACCTGCCGCAGGGCTACCTGACGGCGGACGCGGAGGACACGCTCCTCACGTTCGCCGAGAAGCTCCGGGACCAGCGCGACCCGGAGTTGATCAAGAGCTTCCCCGACCGGGCCGCCGCCGAGGGCATCGACGACGGCTGGCTGGCGGACTCGCGGGCCTTCTTCGCCAACTGGCTGCGGGCCCTGGACGATTCGAGAGAGCGGAGTGCTGACCACCGTGTTGACATGGCACTGGCCCCACGACGTACGGGCCTATGAGAAGGACCTCGCCAGGATGCTGGCGGCGAGCGCCGCGGACGACGGCATCCTGGGCTACGCCGAGACGCCCACGCAGGCGCAGCAGGAGGGGTTCGTCAACGGGGTCGCGCAGTTGGTCTCCGGCGGCGGCGGGCACCTGCTGATCGGCGAGGACGAGGAGGGGGTGGCGGCCATGTGCGTCATGAAGACCAACTCCATGCCGAACTGCCGCCACCTCGCCGAGGTGATGAAGGCGTACCTGGAGCCGCGGGTGCGCGGCACGTCGGCCGTGTACCAGCTCGTCGAGCGGGTCTGCGCGAAGGCGGAGGAGGTGGGCGTGGAGACGTTCGTCATCGACGTCCGGGAGGACTCGAAGGCGCACCGCGTGTGGTCGCGGTTCGGGTTCACCTCGTACGGCGTGCTCGACGACTACGCGCGCGTGGACGGCCGGTCGTACCGGGGCCACTACATGCGGCACCAGGTGCGGGAGCTGGCGGCGGCCGTGGCCGACCGCGTCCGCGAGCGGACCGGCGCGCCGTCCGCGGGCTGACCGTTCGTCAGGTGACCGTCCGGTGGCCGGAATGACCGGGGTACCCGTCGACCGGACGCGTACATTCACTTACTCACCGACAGCCCGGGACGCGCCGGCCACGACACAGGCAGGGAGAGAGATGCCGCCCTTCGAGGAAGAGACGAGTACGCGCACCCCCGAAGCGCCGGGTCCGCCCGAGTCCACCGGCTCCGGGGCGTCCCGGCACGGGCGGACCCTGCTGTGGGTGGCCGTCGCCCTGGGCTTCGTCATCGCGCTGCTCTCCTCGTCGATCAAGAACACGCTCACGGCGTTCTACGTCTCCATGACGGAGGACTTCGACGTGTCGCGCGGCACGTTCGCCATCGCGCCGTCCGCGTTCATGCTGACGTACGCGATCGCGTCGCCGGTCATGGGGTACGTCGCGGACCGGTTCGGGGCGCGCAAGTCGCTGGCCGGCGGGCTCGTCCTGGGCGGCGTCCTCTTCCTGGCGGGCGGCTTCACCCAGTCGTTCGCGGTGTTCACGCTGGTGTACGGGGTGGGCCTCGCCGTCTCGTACACGGCGATCTCGTACGTGCCGCTGGGCGTGCTGGTCGACGAGATGTTCCCGCCCGAGCGGCGGGGCGTCACCTACGCGATCCTCATGAACGGCACGGCGGTCGGCTTCGTGGCGCTGCTGCCGCTGTGGATCCAGATCGACGAGGGGACCGTCTGGCGGACGGTGTTCCGCTGGCTGGGCGTGGTCCTGCTCGTCATCACCGTGGTCGCGCTGTTCGTCCTGCCGAAGGAGACCGGCGGCGCGGCAAAGGGCGGCGCGGCCCCGCAGCGGAAGTCGAGCGCGGGCATGCTCTCGGAGGTGCTGGGGTCCCGGGTGTTCTGGACCGTCAGCCTCGCCTTCTTCGGCTGCGGCGTCACCATGGCCTTCGTCGACGTCCACCTGGTGGCGCACCTGGACCACATCGGCCTGGGCGGCACGGTGGCCAGTACGACCGTGGCGCTGCTCGGCGCGGCCGAGATCGTGGGCGCGCTCGTCGCCGGCTACTACTGCGACCGGGGGCACGGCCTGAAGGTCCTGGCCGGCAGCTACCTGGTGCGCTCGCTGTCGCTGGTGGTGCTGATGGCGGCGCCGACCGCGCTGGCCGCGAACGTCTTCGGCCTGCTGTTCGGCATCACGTACCTGGGCACCGTGGTCGCCAGCTCCATGTACCTGATCAACTCGCTGGACGCGCGGGCGAAGGGCCTGGCGCTGGGCCTGATGTGGTTCATCCACCAGATCGGCGCGTTCGTCGCGAGCGAGGGCGGCGGCATCAGCTACGACACGCTCCAGTCGTACGACCCGGTGGTCGTCGGCTCGGCGGTCATCGCCCTCGTGTCCACCGTGATCATCGCCGTGTGGCTGCCCAGGGCGCTGCGCGGGGCGCGGGACGGGGCGGAGGCGGACGGCACCGGCGGCACGGCGCCGGAGGCGGTCGCGGAGCGCTGACCGCCCGGCTCAGATGCCGTGGCCGTGCCCGCCCTCCAGCTCGCGGGCCGGCCGGTCCCCCTGCTCGACCCCGGTCTCCACCCCACCAGGGCGGAGGCCGGGCGCGACCGTTCCGGCGAGCACGCCGACGTAATACGCCCAGAAGAACAGCAGCGCGAGCAGCGCGACGAAACCGATCAGATGCCGGGGCGGAGCCCATCGGGAACTCGCCATCTCTCCCCCTCGTCGTCCTCGTCGTCCCACGGCCGGACAATTCCCCGGTATCGCGATACTAGGCGCGGTGGGGACGCCCGCGGAACAGCGGCGGCCGAATTACCGGCCCCCCGGCGCGCCGTGCACAAAGGCTCTGGAAAAACCTCCGTCACCTGGGAACCAGACCCCCTTCCCAACCGACGAACCTCCCGTCGGCCGACGACCACCGGACCGCTCAAGAGCCTTCTCATCATGCGGGATCGCTGTTGACGCCGGCGGCCGACCGTACGGTACGGTGACGCGCACCAGCGCATGACCCACCGGCCTTGACACATCTGGGAGGGGGCGGGCCGCGTGCCTCACACGTCGGAACTCGACGGAATACGCACGCTGGACGAGTTCGTCATTCAGCTGCGCGCACTGAAGATGAGAGCCGGCAATCCTTCCATCACCGAGATAACACGCCGTGTTCACCGGGACTGGCGTCGCGCGGGTCGGCCGAGAAGCGAGTTGCCGGCCCGCTCAACTGTGGGGAACTGTTTTCAAACGGGCCGCCGCCGCCCGAATTCCGATCTTCTGCTGGCGGTCGTGCGGGCACTCGCGATGGACGACCACGAGGTGGTGGCGGCCTGGAGCCGCGCCCTGCACAACGCCCTGGGAGAGGCCGCGACCGGCCCCGGGGTCCGGGTCACCGACAGGATCCCGCCGCCGCCCGACGGGCCGCTCGTGCGCGACGCCGTCGTGGAAGAGGCGCTCCGCCTCCTCGACCTCCCCGGCAGTGGCCGCACGGTCGTCCTGGAGGGCCCCGCGGGGGTCGGGAAGAGCACCCTGGCGCACGCGCTGGGCCGCCGCCTCGGCGCCACCCACCGCACGGGCGGCCCCGTCCTCGTCGTCGACCTGCACGGCACGCACCCGCAGGCGCCCCCGGCGAGCCCCTTCACCGCGCTCGGGCACCTGCTGCGCGTCCTGGGCACTCCCATGGCCCGCGTACCGGCGTCCACGGACGGCCGCTCGGTGCTGCTGCGCCGCCTGCTGGCCGGCACGGGCGCGCTGCTGATCCTGGAGGACGCCCACGACGCCGCGCAGGTGCGGCCGCTGCTGCCGGGGCCCCGCGCGGGCCACACGCTGGTCACCACGCGGCGCCGCCTGTCCGGGCTGGGCATCGGTGGCCGCGTCCGGGTCCCGCCGTGCGCCCCGGCCGACTCGCTGCGCATCCTGCGGGCCGTCGCGGGTGCCGCCCGGATCGACGCGGACCCGCTCGCCGCGAAGCTGGTCGGCGAGGCGGTCGGCCACCTCCCGCAGGGCCTGGTCCTCGTGGGGCGCCACATCGCCGCCCACCCCGACTGGCCGCTCGCCGACTACCACGAGCACGTCGTCGCCTCGCTGGTCCTGCGCGGCGGCATGGGCCGGTCCTTCGCGGCGTCCGAACGCCGGGTCTCCCGCGAGGCGCGCCGCCTCCTGCGGCTGCTCACCCTGCAGCCCGCCGCGCACGCCGACGTGCACGCCGCCGCCCGCCTGGTCGGCACGGGCCCGGAGGAGGCCCGGGGGCTGCTCGCCGAACTCGTCGCGGCCGGGCTGGTCGAGCACGTGGGGCCGGGCGTCTACGCGCTGGGGCGCCTCGTCCATGCGTACGCGCGGACGCGGCTGCGCCTCGACGAGCCGGTCAGCCGCGTCCAGGAGGCGCTGTCCCGGCTGCACCGGCAGCCGGCCCTCAGCGCGGAGGTGGTGGTCACCTGACGGGCGCGCCGGGCCACTGACGGCGCTCCGGCGCGCCCGGGCACGGCCCGCCTCCCCGCCCGTCGGGCCCGGGGAGGCGCTGCGCCGAACGGGCGGTGGCCGACCGGGCGAACCCGGGGCCCCGCCGCCCCGCCCCGACCTGGGGGCGGGGCCGGGCCGGGCGCCCGGGGCGGTGGGCGCGCCGCCCCGGGGACGACCGGCCGGAACCCTCCGGCGCCGGTACGGAGCCCGCGCAGAAAAGGCGGTCTTCCCCGCGGGGTGATAAATGTCTTGATCATGGGTGATCATCTCTTGCACCGCGGGCCCCGCGTTCGGCACGTGCCGGGAGGGCATGGGCGGACGACGACGCGCAGGGCGGGCCCACGGCCCCGGAGCCGCCCGGTCCGATCGCCGCGGTGACCGTCGCGTCCCCGTGGGAGCGGGCCTTCGTCCCGGGTCCGGCGCGCCCGGCGCACCCGCCGCGGACCGTCCGCGGCGGCCACCCCGCGGGAGGAGCGCCCTCCCGCGTCCACCCGGACCGCGCCCCGGCCCCGGCCCCGGCCCCGGCCCCGGCGGAGGAGTCCCGCCTCGACGGCCGCGTTCCCACGGCATGACCCGCTCGGCCGGCGGGGGTGTGCCGCGCGGGAAGGGGCCGGTTCGACGGGGGCGCCCGGGCTCGCGTGGCCACGGTGGGGGCGTCCTGCGCGGGGAGGGGACACCGGAGAGGCGGTGCGGCCGGCTCCGCGACGCCGGCCGAGCGGGTGGCGGACCGGAGGGTCCGGACGGCGGGACCGGCCGCTTCCGCCCGCACCGGGGAAGGGCGGGGGCACCGGTCCGGTCGGCGGCGTGCCGCTTCCGTTGGACCGAACGAGGGGGAAACCGCGCCGTCCGGCTGATCCGGCGCGTGTCGCGGTTCCCACGCCCCCGATCCGTCCCCACTCTGGGAGGGAGGGATCGGGTGAGGCCGTCGCGATCGCTCCGACAACCGGCGGGACCAGCGGAACCGCTGGTCAGAACGTTCCTGCCAGGTGACCGCGCTGGTGGGGCGGGTGGGACTCGAACCCACGGCCGACGGATTATGAGTCCGCTGCTCTAACCGGCTGAGCTACCGCCCCGTGCGGCGCGTCGCGCACATTTGTGCGCGCCGTCTGCCGCAGCATAGCCGCTCATACGATCTCCTGCTCCGGATGGTCGGCAACGCACGCCCTGGAGGACGATCATCGGCGCCGGATGGTTCCGGACCGGTCGGAGAAGATCGGAAAACGGGAAAGAGGGCCCCGTAGGACCCTCTCTCACCACTGCTCCCCCGGCTGGACTCGAACCAGCAACCCTCCGGTTAACAGCCGAATGCTCTGCCAATTGAGCTACAGGGGACCGCGCTCCCCCGACTGGACTCGAACCAGTAACCTGCCGGTTAACAGCCGGCTGCTCTGCCAATTGAGCTACAGGGGATTGCTGCGTTGCACCGATCGTACCCACCTGGGGTCTCCCGGGCGGCGCTCGCTCGCTGCGACACATACATTAGCGCAAGCCGGGGGGTGCTCCGCCAATCGGTACCGCCCCGGGCCCGGGTGTGACCTCCGCCCCTGCGGGCAGGCGGCCGGCACCGACGCCTACGGAGAAGGGTGACAGCCATGCGGTACAAGCTCACGTTCGTCGTTGGAGCGGCCGTCGGGTACGTCCTGGGGGCCCGGGCCGGGCGCGAACGGTACGAGCAGCTGCGGAAGTCGGCGCGGCAGCTCTCCGCCAACCCCGCCGTGCGCAACGCCGCGGAGTCGGCCGCGCAGACCGGCCGGCAGGTCGCCGGGCGGGCGTACCACGTGGTGAGCGAGAAGGTCGGGGACCGGATGCCGGAGTCGGTCGCCGAGCGGGTGCGCTCGCTGCGGGAGCGCGGCCAGGGCACCGAGGACGACTGGGGCACGACGAACACCTGACGCCCGCCGGGCGCCGCCGCTTCCGGCCGGCCGGACACCGGGTGGAGTACGGCAGAATCTCCTTCATGGGGATAGTCGCCGGGTTGGACAGTTCGTCGGGTTTCACGCGCATCGTCGTCTGCGACACGGACACGGGCGCCGTCCTGCGCCAGGGGTACGCCGCCCACCCCGTCGAGCCGAAGGCCACGGACGTCGATCCGCAGGCGTGGCTCCTCTCGCTGGGCGAGGCCGCCACGGGCGGGCTGCTGGAGGGCGTGCAGGCCATCGGCGTGTGCGCCCAGCAGCACGGCCTCGTCCCGCTCGACCAGCAGGGCGCCACCGTGCGCCCCGCGCTGGTCGGCAACGACAAGCGGGCGCAGGTCGCCGCCGCGGACCTGGTCGAGGCGCTGGGCGGCCGGCAGGCGTGGGCGGAGGCCGTGGGCTGCGTGCCGCAGTCGGCGCAGCCCGTCGCCAAGCTGCGCTGGCTGGCGCGGACCGAGCCGGAGGCGGCGCGCCGGGTGGCGGCCGTGCTCCAGCCGCAGGACTGGCTGGTGTGGCAGTTGCTGGGCCGGCCGGCACGGCGCACCACGGACCGCGGCGGCGCGTCGGGGACGGGCTACTGGTCGGCGGCGGCGGGCGCGTACCGGCCGGACCTCGTCGAGCTGGCGCTGGGCCACCGGGCGGCGCTGCCGGAGGTGCTGGGCCCGGCGGAGGCCGCCGGTGTGACCCCGGAGGGGCTGCTGATCTCGGCGGGCACCGGGGAGACGATGGCCGCCGCGCTGGGACTGGGTCTCGGCATCGGTGACGCCGTCGTGTCGTTGGGGGCGTCGGGGTCCGTGATGGCGGTGCACCACGAGGCGCTGACCGACCCGCAGGGCATGATCACGGCGTTCGCCGACGCGGCGGGGACGCACCTGCCGGTGGTGTACACGTCGAACGCGGTCCGGGCGCTGCGCGGCACGGCGGAGATGCTGGGCGCGGAGAGCCTGGAGGAGCTGTCGGCGCTGGCCCTGAAGTCGACGCCCGGCGCGTCCGGGCTGGTGCTGCTCCCCTACCTGGAGGGCGAGCGGACGCCCCCGCTGCCGCACACGGCGGGCACGCTGAGCGGGCTGCGGCGCGAGTCGATGAAGCCGGAGCACCTGGCCCGGGCGGCGTTCGAGGGCATGCTGTGCGCGCTGGCCGACGCGGTGGACGTGCTGCGGCGGCGCGGCGCGGCGGTGCGCCGGGTGTTCCTGCTGGGGCCCGCGGCGGAGCTGCCGGCGGTGCAGGCGGTGGCGCCCGCGATCTTCGGCGCGCAGGTCGTCGTACCGCAGCCGGCGGACTACGCGGCGCTGGGGGCCGCGCGGCAGGCGGCGTGGGCGCTGGGGGTGGCGCACGGGACGCTGACCCCGCAGGCGCCGCCGGCGTGGCGGGGTGCGGCGGCGCAGGTGTTCGAGCCGGGTGAGGAACTCGCGGTGGGGCAGGCGGTGCGCCAGCAGTACGGGGCGACGCGGGACCAGTTGCACCCGGGGGCGTTCGGCCCGTAGCGGACGGCGCGGAAACCCGGTCGTAACGATCGGGGCCCGGGAGCGATAGTTGCATCCGTGCTCAGACAACTACTCCGCATCCATCTGGTGCCGTACAAACGGCCCATAGCCTTCCTGGTGGCGCTCCAACTCCTGCAGACGGGTGCCTCCCTCTACCTGCCGACGCTCAACGCCGACATCATCGACCGGGGTGTCGTGACCGGTGACACCGGTTACATCCTGCGGCACGGCGCGCTGATGATCGCCGTGTCCGTGGTGCAGGTGGCGGGCAACATCGGCGCCGTCTACTACGGGGCGCGGACGGCCTCGGCGCTGGGCCGGGACGTGCGGGCGGCCGTCTTCGACCGGGTCCAGTCGTTCTCGGCGCGGGAGCTGGGGCACTTCGGGGCGCCGTCGCTGATCACCCGGACCACCAACGACGTCCAGCAGGTGCAGATGCTGGTGCTGATGGCGTTCACGCTGATGGTGTCGGCGCCGATCATGTGCGTGGGCGGGGTCGTGCTGGCGCTCGGGCTGGACGTGCCGCTGTCGGCGGTGCTGCTGGCCGTGGTGCCGGTGCTGGGGATCGCCGTGTCGCTGATCGTGATGCGGATGCGGCCGTTGTTCCGCACGATGCAGGAGCGGCTCGACACGGTGAACCGGGTGCTGCGCGAGCAGATCACCGGCAACCGCGTCATCCGGGCGTTCGTGCGGGACGCGTACGAGCGGGAGCGCTTCAAGGGCGCGAACACCGAGCTGACCGACGTGTCGATGGCGGCGGGGCGGCTGATGGCGCTGATGTTCCCGACCGTGATGACGGTGGTGAACTTCTCCAGCGTCGCCGTGGTCTGGTTCGGCGCGCACCGGATCGACGACGGCGCGATGCAGATCGGCGCGCTGACGGCGTTCCTGGCGTACCTGATGCAGATCGTGATGGCCGTGATGATGGCCACCTTCATGTTCATGATGGTGCCGCGGGCCGAGGTGTGCGCCGAGCGCATCGAGGAGGTGCTGCGCACGGAGACCAGTGTGCTGCCGCCCGCGTCGCCGGTGCGGGAGCTGCCCCGCGGGGGCCGGCTGGAGATCCGCGGCGCGGACTTCCGCTACCCGGGCGCCGAGGAGCCGGTGCTGCACGGGATCGACCTGGAGGCCGGGCCGGGCGAGGTCACGGCGGTCATCGGGTCGACGGGCAGCGGCAAGTCCACGCTGCTGGGGCTCGTGCCGCGGCTGTTCGACGTGACGGGCGGCCGGGTGCTGGTCAACGGCGTCGACGTGCGCGAGCTGGACCCGGCGCTGATCGCCCGTACGGTGGGGCTCGTCCCGCAGCGGCCGTACCTGTTCTCGGGAACGGTCGCGACGAACCTCCGCTACGGGCGGCCCGACGCGACCGACGAGGAGCTGTGGCGGGCCCTGGAGACGGCGCAGGCGGCCGACTTCGTACGGGGGCTGGAGGGCGGGCTCGACGCGCCGGTCTCGCAGGGCGGGACGAACGTCTCCGGCGGGCAGCGGCAGCGGCTGGCGATCGCGCGGACGCTGGTGCAGCGTCCGGAGATCTACCTCTTCGACGACTCGTTCTCGGCGCTGGACTACAGCACCGACGCGCGGCTGCGGGCGGCGCTGGCGCGCGAGACCGCCGACGCGACCGTGGTGATCGTCGCGCAGCGGGTGTCGACGATCAGGGAGGCCGACCGGATCGTGGTCCTCGACGGGGGCCGGGTCGTGGGCGTGGGGCGGCACCACGAGCTGATGGCGGACAACGAGACGTACCGGGAGATCGTGCTCTCCCAGCTGACCGAGGCGGAGGCGGCCTGATGGCGGGTCCTGGCGGGATGATGCGGCCCGGCGGCGGTCCGGGCGACCGGTCCGCGGACTTCAAGGGGTCGTTCCGGCGGCTGCTGCGGCAGCTCACCCGGGAGAGGGCCGCGCTGTGGGTGATGGTCGCGACCGGTGTGCTCAGCGTGGCGCTGAGCGTGGTCGGGCCGAAGATCCTCGGCTGGGCGACGGACCTGGTCTTCGCGGGGGTCGTCGGCCGCGGCATGCCGGCGGGCGGCACGAAGGAGGAGGCCGTCGCGGCGCTGCGGAGGAGCGGCGAGGACGGGGTCGCGGACATGCTCTCCGGGGTGGCCTTCACCCCGGGCCGGGGCATCGACTTCGGCGCGGTCGGGAACGTGCTGCTGCTGGCGCTGGCCGTGTACGCGGTCGCCGGGCTGCTGATGCTCGTGTCGACCCGCATGTCGATCAGGATCATCAACCGGACGGTGTACCGGCTGCGCGAGGACGTGCAGGCCAAGCTGGAGCGGCTGCCGCTGTCGTACTTCGACCGGGCGCAGCGCGGCGAGGTGCTGAGCCGGGCGACGAACGACATCGACAACATCGGCCAGACCATGCAGCAGACGATGGGCCAGCTGATCAACTCGGTGCTGACGATCCTGGGCGTCCTCGCCATGATGTTCTGGATCTCCCCGCTGCTGGCGCTGGTCGCGCTGGTGACCGTGCCGGTGTCGGTGGTCGTGGCGGCGCGGGTCGGCAAGCGGTCGCAGCCGCAGTTCGTCCGGCAGTGGAAGGCCACGGGCGGGCTGAACGCGCACGTCGAGGAGATGTACTCGGGCCACGCGCTGGTGAAGGTGTTCGGCCGGCAGGAGGAGGCGGCGCGGGAGTTCCGCGAGCAGAACGACGAGCTGTACGAGGCCGGGTTCCGGGCGCAGTTCAACAGCGGGATCATGCAGCCGCTGATGTTCTTCGTGTCGAACCTGAACTACGTGCTGGTGGCGGTCGTCGGCGGGCTGCGCGTGGCGTCCGGGTCGCTGTCCATCGGTGACGTGCAGGCGTTCATCCAGTACTCGCGGCAGTTCTCGATGCCGCTGACGCAGGTCGCGTCGATGGCGAACCTGATGCAGTCCGGCGTGGCGTCCGCCGAGCGGATCTTCGAGCTGCTGGACGCGGAGGAGCAGGCGGAGTCGCCGGCGCTGGAGCGGCCCGCCGAGGTGCGCGGGGCGGTGACGCTGGAGAAGGTGTCGTTCCGCTACGAGCCGGAGAAGCCGCTCATCGAGGACCTGTCGCTGACGGTGGAGCCGGGCCAGACGGTCGCGATCGTCGGCCCGACGGGCGCCGGCAAGACGACGCTGGTCAATCTGCTGATGCGGTTCTACGAGGTGACGGACGGCCGGATCGTCCTCGACGGCGTGGACGTGGCCCGGATGTCGCGGGAGGAGCTGCGCTCGTCGATCGGCATGGTCCTCCAGGACACCTGGCTGTTCGGCGGGACGATCGCGGAGAACATCGCGTACGGCGCCGCCGCCGGCCGCGAGGTGACGCGCGAGGAGGTCGAGGCGGCGGCGCGGGCCGCGCACGCCGACCGGTTCGTCCGCACGCTGCCGGACGGGTACGACACGGTCGTCGACGAGGAGGGCGGCGGGGTCAGCGCGGGCGAGAAGCAGCTCATCACGATCGCCCGCGCGTTCCTGTCGGACCCGGTGATCCTGGTGCTCGACGAGGCGACGAGTTCGGTGGACACCCGTACGGAGGTGCTGATCCAGAAGGCGATGGCGCGCCTCGCCCACGGGCGGACGACCTTCGTCATCGCGCACCGGCTGTCGACCGTCCGCGACGCGGACGTGATCTTGGTGATGGAGAACGGCTCCATCGTCGAGCAGGGCACGCACGACGAGCTGCTGGCGGCACGGGGCGCGTACGCGCGCCTGTACGCGGCGCAGTTCGCGGAGGCGGTGGCCGAGGTCGACTGACCGCGCGACGGACCACCGCGCGGCGGGCACACGCGGAAGGGGGAACGGCACGGCGGACGGACCGGTGCCGGCGGGCGCGCCGCGGGGCACGGGACGCGGGACGCGGAGGAGGCGGGCGGCGGCCCCGGGGTCGCCGCGGGGCCGCCGATCGGCGTCGCGGCCGGCCCGGCCCACGGGGGTCGCCGGGGACCCGGCGACGGGCCTCGCCCTCGGGGTGCCGGCCGGCCCGGTCCTCGGCGCCGGACCCGGCCGCTCGCGCGGCGGCGCGGGTCGGCGCGGGACGGGGGAGGGCGCCGGGCGGGGCGCCGGGGGGAGCGGCTCAGTCCAGGCGGCTCAGTCCAGGTAGCCGCGCAACTGGTCCGCGAAGGCGTGGTCCCGCAGCTTGCCGAGGGTCTTGGACTCGATCTGGCGGATGCGCTCGCGCGTCACGCCGAAGAGGCGTCCGATCTCCTCCAGGGTGCGGGGCCGCCCGTCGACCAGCCCGTAGCGGAGCTGGACGACCTCCCGCTCGCGCTCGCCCAGCGTGGACAGGACCGCCTCCAGGTGCTCCCGCAGCAGCAGGAACGCGGCGGTCTCCGCCGGGGAGGCGGCGTCGCCGTCCTCGATGAGGTCGCCCAGCGCCACGTCGTCCTCCTCGCCGACCGGCGTGTGCAGGGAGACCGGCTCCTGGGCGAGCCGCAGCACCTCCCCGATCCGCTCGGGCGGCAGGTCGAGGTGGGCGGCGACCTCCTCGGCGGTGGGCTCCCGCCCCCGCTCCTGGAGCATCCTGCGCTGGGCCCGCAGGACGCGGTTGATCAGCTCCACGACGTGGACGGGGACGCGGATGGTCCGGGCCTGGTCGGCGACGGCCCGGGACATCGCCTGACGGATCCACCAGGTCGCGTACGTGGAGAACTTGTAGCCGCGCGCGTAGTCGAACTTCTCGACGGCCCGGATCAGGCCGAGGTTGCCCTCCTGGACGAGGTCCAGCATGGTCAGGCCGCGGCCGACGTACCGCTTGGCGACGGAGACGACGAGGCGCAGGTTCGCCTCGATGAGCCGGCGCTTGGCCATCCGGCCCCGCACGACGAGGGCATCGAGGTCGACGGCGAGCCGGGAGTCCAGGTCCGGGGTGCGGGCGAGCTTCTCCTCCGCGAACAGGCCCGCCTCGACGCGCCGGGCCAGCTCGACCTCCTCCGCGGCGGTGAGGAGCGGGATGCGGCCGATCTCCCGCAGGTACTGCCGGAACAGGTCCGACGACGGCGCCGCGGTCCGGTCGGCGGCGGCGCGCCCGGGCGGCTCGGGGAGCGGCTCCAGCAGGTCGGGAGGGCCCTCCGGGAGGGACTCGGGGAGGGTCTCGGGGAGGAGGGGTTCGGGGAGGAGGGGTTCGGGGAGGAGGGGTTCGGGGAGGGCCTCGGGGTGGCCCGGTGGCGGGCCCTGCGCGGGGACGCCCCGCCCGGAGGAGTCATACCCGAAGGCGTCGTGCCCGGAGGAGTCATGCCCGGAGGAGTCATGCCCGGAGGAGTCGTGCCCGGATAAGTCCCGCCCGGGGAAGTGCCGCCCGGAGGCGTCCTGCCCGGGGAGATCCCGCCCGGAGGCGTCCCGTCCGGAGGCGTCCTGTCCGGGGATGTGCTGCTCGGGGGCGTCCTGCGCGGGGACGGCGTCGTCCAGGGTCCGAATCCGCACGGGGAGACCTCCAGGTGATCGCTGCCGGTTCGGTCCGTCACCGCCCCCAGTGTGGGGTACGACACATCACCGCCACGAGGGTCGTGCGCCCACTTTTTGCGACCGGTGCGTGACGGCGCGACTACTCGCCGGTACGGGAGGAGGGGCGGCGCGGAGGGCGCCTCAGAGGGCGGAGGCGCCGTGGTTGCGGAGCGACTGGGCGTACTGCTGGAGGACCCACAGCTCGTTCTGGACGGCCGCGAGGCGCTCGGGGTCGCCGTGCGTGCCCAGGCGGGTGAGGGTGCCCTGGACCTCGCGGACGCGGCGGTCGACGGCGCGGAGCCGGACCTGGACCAGTTGCTCCCCCGCGTACGCCTCGTCGACCGTGCGGGCCAGGACGGCCTCCACGGCCAGTTCCGTGACGAGCGCGCGGACCGTGTCGTCGGGGGCGGCTTCGCGGACGCGGGCCAGGTAGTCGGGGGCGTCGGCGACGCCCTGCGCGGCGCCGCCCGCCTCGGCGATGGTGCGGCGCACCGCGGCGTACGGCGGGGCGGTGAACTCGTCGGCGCCGTACGCGTCGAACGCCGGGGACACGAGGGCCGGGTACTGGAGGGCCAGCTTCAACAGCTCCCGCTCCGTGCGGTGGGCGGGGCTGCGGAGGTTGAGCGCCGGGCCGGTGAAGGACGGCTGCGCCGGGCGCTGCCCGGCGGGTCCCGCCGGCGGGCGGGGGCCGGCCCCGGGGCGGGGGCGGCCGTCGGGGGCGCCGCCGCGCTCCCGGGCCCAGCGGGCGAGCTGGGCGACGCGCTTCACGACGAACTGCGTGTCGAGGATGCCGAGCATCCCGGCCAGCTCCACGGCGACCTCGTGCTGCGAGGCGACGTTCTTGATGCGGGCGACGATCGGCGCGGCCTCGTCGAGGGCGGCGGCGCGGCCCGCCGGGGTCTCCAGGTCGTACCGGTTCACGATCTGCCGCAGCGCGAACTCGAACAGCGGGGTGCGCGGCTCGACCAGCTCCCGCACCGCCTCGTCGCCCTTCACGAGCCGCAGCTCGCAGGGGTCCATGCCGTCCGGGGCGATCGCGATGTACGTCTCGGCGGCGAACTTCTGGTCGTCCTCGAAGGCCCGCAGCGCGGCCTTCTGGCCGGCCGCGTCCCCGTCGAAGGTGAAGATCACCCGGGCGGAGCCGTTGTCCATCAGCAGCCGGCGGAGGATCTTGATGTGATCGCCGCCGAAGGCGGTGCCGCAGGTCGCGATGGCGGTGGTGATCCCGGCGAGGTGGCAGGCCATGACGTCGGTGTAGCCCTCGACGACGACGGCGCGGCTGGACTTGGCGATGTCCTTCTTGGCGAGGTCGATGCCGTAGAGGACCTGCGACTTGCGGTAGATCGGCGTCTCGGGCGTGTTGAGGTACTTGGGCCCGTTGTCGTCGTCGCGGAGCCGGCGCGCGCCGAAGCCGACCACGTCGCCGCCCACGTCGCGGATGGGCCACATCAGCCGGCCGCGGAAGCGGTCGATGGGGCCGCGGCGGCCGTCCTGGGACAGGCCGGAGAGGATCAGCTCCTTGTCGGAGAAGCCCTTGCCGCGCAGGTGGCGCGTGAGGTGGTCCCAGCCGGCGGGGCTGTAGCCGACGCCGAAGTGGTGGGCCGCGGCCTGGTCGAAGCCGCGCTCGGCGAGGAACCTGCGCCCGATCTCCGCCTCCGCGCCGTCCAGTTGCTCGGCGTAGTACTGGGCGGCGGCCTTGTGCGCCTCGATCAGGCGGATGCGCTCGCCGCGCTGGTGGGTGGGGTTGTAGCCGCCCTCCTCGTAGCGGAGGGTGATGCCGGCGCGGGCGGCGAGCCGCTCGACCGTCTCCGAGAAGGAGAGGTGGTCGATCTTCATGACGAAGGCGATCGTGTCCCCGCCCTCCTGGCAGCCGAAGCAGTGGAAGAGACCCTTGCTGGGGCTGACCTGGAAGGACGGGGACTTCTCGTCGTGGAAGGGGCACAGCCCCTTGAGGTTGCCGCCGCCGGCGTTGCGGAGCTGGAGGTACTCGGACACGACGGCGTCGATGGGGACGGCGTCCCGCACCGCCTTCACGTCGTCATCGTTGATCCTGCCTGCCACGGAGGAATTCTACGGGCGCCGTCCCGCCTGTCGTCCCGACAGCAGGGACGGCAGCGGGACCGACGGGTCCGCCAGGGCCTCCGGGTCGACGGCGACGCCCGCCGCGCCCGCACGGACCAGCTCCTGGACCGATTCTGTGACGTCCCACACGTTCACGTTCATCCCGGCCAGGACCCGGCGGTCCTTCAGCCAGAACGCGACGAACCGCCGCCTGCCGGCGTCGCCGCGCAGCACCACCTGGTCGTACGAGCCGGGCGGCGCCCAGCCGGAGTACTCCATGCCGAGGTCGTACTGGTCGGAGAAGAAGTAGGGCACCCGGTCGTACGACACGTCGTGGCCGAGCATGGCGCGGGCGGCGGCCGGGCCGCCGTTGAGGGCGTTGGCCCAGTGCTCGACGCGCAGCCGGACGCCGAGGAGCGGGTGGTGCGCGGCGGCCACGTCGCCGGCGGCGTGGATGTGCGGGTCGGAGGTGCGCAGCGACGCGTCGACGGCGATGCCGCCGCCGTGGGCGCGGTCGACGAGGGCCAGCCCGGCGGCCTCGGCGAGCGCGGTGCGGGGCACGGCGCCGACCGCGGCGAGCACGGCGTGCGCCGGGTGCTCCTCGCCGTCCTCGGTGCGGGCGGCGAGGACCATGCCGTCCTGGCCGACGATCTCGGAGAGGCGGGTGCCGAACCGGAAGCGGACGCCGCGCTCGGCGTGCAGCTCGGTGAAGACCTGGCCCAGTTCGGGGCCGACGGCCCGGTGGAGCGGGGTGGCCGCCGGTTCGACGACGGTGACCTCGGCGCCGTAGCCGCGGGCGGCGGCGGCGACCTCCAGGCCGATCCAGCCGGCGCCGGCGACGACCAGGTGGCCGTTGTCGCGGCCGAGGGCGGCGAGGACGCCCTGGAGGCGGTCGGCGTGGGAGAGGCGGCGCAGGTGGTGGACGCCGGCGAGGTCCGTGCCGGGGACGTCCAGGCGGCGCGGCTCGGCGCCGGTGGCCAGGAGCAGCTTGTCGTAGTGGATCGCGGTGCCGTCGCCGAGGCGGACCGTCCGGTGGTCGCGGTCGATGGCGGTGACGGGCTGGCCGAGGTGGAGTTCGACGTCGGACCGGGCGTACCAGGAGGGGTCGTGGACGAAGACGCTGTCGCGCTCCGCCTTGCCGGAGAGGTAGCCCTTGGAGAGCGGTGGCCGTTCGTAGGGGTGGTCGCGTTCGTCACCGACGAGGATCACCCGGCCGGAGAACCCCTCGGCGCGGAGGGTCTCCGCCGCCTTGGCACCGGCCAGTCCCCCGCCCACGATGACGAAGGTCTCATCTGCGTCGACCACTTGTCGCCTCCTACCCGGAATGCACGGTACGTCCGTGTCCACGCTACGCCGCGTGCCGCCGTCCGGCCGTGGCGCCCTACGGAGGGTCCCGCACCGCGCGGGGGCGCGAAAGAGGACCTACCGGGCGCGGGGGGCGGTGAGGCCCGCGTGGAGGGCGCGGGCGGTGGCGTCGGTGAAGGAGGCGATCTGGTCGACGACGACCCGCTTGCGGGCCCGGTCGTCGGGCGCGGCGTCGAACAGGGCGCGGAACTGCGGGTCGAGGCCGTCGGGGGCGCGCCGCACGAGCGCGTCGGCCAGTTCGGCGATGACGACGCGCTGGTCGGCGCGGAGGGCCTCCTGCTCGGCGCGCTGCATCACGTACCGGTGGGCGACGGCCTTGAGCACGGCGCACTCGTTGCGGGTCTCGCGGGGGACGACGAGCCGGGCCCCGTACCGGGTGAGGCGGCCGGTGCCGTACGCCTGGCGGGTGGCGGCCTCGGCGGCGAGGCAGAAGCGCCCGATGAGCTGGCTGGTGGCGTCCTTGAGGCGGGCCTGGGCGACGGCGGTGCCGTCGTAACCGTGCGGCCACCACTCCTGGTCGACGAGCCGGTCGAGGGCGTCGGCGAGTTCCTGCGGGTCGGTGTCGGCCGGGACGTAGCGGCCGACGGCGACGCGCCAGATGTCGGCGCGCTCGGGTTCGGCGAGGAGGAGGCCGGGGTCGATGTGCCCGGCGTGGAGGCCGTCCTCGAAGTCGTGCACGGAGTAGGCGACGTCGTCGGACCAGTCCATGACCTGGGCCTCGAAGCAGGTGCGCCCGTCGGGGGCGCCCTGCCGGACCCAGGTGAAGACGGGCAGGTCGTCCTCGTACACGCCGAACTTCGGGGAGCGCGGGTCGGTGGGGTGGGCGCCGCGCGGCCACGGGTACTTGGTGGCGGCGTCGAGGGCGGCGCGGGTGAGGTTGAGGCCGACGCTGACGAGGTCGCCGGTGGCCGGGTCCGGGACGAACCGCTTGGGTTCGATGCGGGTGAGCAGGCGCAGCGACTGGGCGTTGCCCTCGAAGCCCCCGCAGTCCTCGGCGAACTCGTTGAGGGCCTGTTCGCCGTTGTGGCCGAACGGCGGGTGGCCCATGTCGTGGGAGAGGCAGGCGGCTTCGACGAGGTCGGGGTCGCAGCCGAGCGCGGCGCCCAGTTCGCGGCCGACCTGGGCGCATTCGAGGGAGTGGGTGAGGCGGGTGCGGGGGCTGGCGTCCCAGGCGGGGGCGCCTCCCGCCCGGGCGGAGCCGGGGGCGCGGGGGACGGTGCCGGGGGTGACGACCTGGGTCTTGCCGGCGAGGCGGCGCAGGGCGGAGGAGTGCAGGACGCGTGCCCGGTCGCGCTGGAAGGCGGTGCGGCCGGGGCGCTTGTCGGGTTCGGCGGCCCAGCGCTCGGTGGCCGCCGTGTCGTACGAGCCGTCCTGGGGGGTCGTGCCTGCCGTGCCGTTCATGCAGTGAAGGTAACCGCCCGGGGCGGCGGTGAAGCGCGTGACGTGTCAGACGGAGGCGTACGCGCGGGACTCGGGGGTCGCCGCGCGACGGGCGAGGGCCTCGTCGTAGCGGTGCAGGACGAGCCGGGCCAGCGCGGGGTGCGGGCCGAGGGGAGCGGCGGCGATCCAGGGCGCGGCGGCGGCGCTGCGGGTGGCGAAGAGGCCGGGCGCGGTGAAGCAGGAGGCGACGGCGATCCGGGTGCGTCCGCGGGCGGTGAGCTCCCGGACGGCCTCCGGGACGGTGGGGGACGCGGCGGAGGCGTAGGCGGGGACGACCGGCACGCCGCCGAGGCGCCGGCCGAGCAGCGCGGCGAGGCGGCGGGTGCCGGCGGTGGACTCGGGGTCGCGGGAGCCCGCGGCGGCGAGGACGACGCCGGCGGTGCGGCTCGTGCGGGGGCCGGGGCGCCAGCCGGCCTCGGTGAGCCGGTCGTGGAGGGCCTCGGCGAGGAGCGGGTGGGGCCCGAGGGGGGCGGCGACGCGGGCGCGCACGCGGGGGGCGGCGGCCTCGGCGGCCCGCAGCAGGTCGTGCTTGACGTGGTGACCGCGGCCGAAGAGGAGCGGGACGAGGACGGCGTCGCCGCCGGCGGGGAGGCCGTCGAGGGCGTCGGTGAGCAGGGGCTCGTTGAGCTCGACGTGGCCGAGCCGGACGGGCAGGCCGGGGCGGAGCGCGCGGACCCGGTCGAGCAGCGCGGTCACGGTGGGCAGGGCGCGGGGGTCGCGGCTGCCGTGGGCGACGGCGACCAGGGTGGGTGTGCTCATGGGCGGCCTGCGCGTTCCGTCGGGGGCGGGGATCGTGTGCCGATCCTGGCGCGCGGAGATTGCCGCGGTGTTGCACGGCGGTGACGGGTGCTTTGGCGTCGGCTCACCCGGCGGGCGGAACGGGTGTCAGCGGGGCGGCGCGATCACCGGACCCGTAATTCCGAAACGTGGAATATATTTTCCGTTATCGGATCAAGCGGGAGGGGTGGGCCGTGCGGAGGGGGACCTTGGGAGGGGCGGTGCCGTTGGGCCGGCGGGTCTTCGCCGAGCTGGTCGGGACGGCGGCGCTCGTCGCGGCCGTCGTGGGCTCCGGCCTCCAGGCCGCCGCGCTCAGCGACGACGCGGGGGTCCGGCTGCTGGCCAACTCGCTCGCGTCCGCCCTGGCGCTGGGGGTGCTGATCGCCCTGCTCGGCCCCGTCTCCGGGGGCCACCTCAACCCCGTCGTCACCCTGTGCGCCTGGTGGTCCCGCCACCGGGCCGGGGAGCGGGTCCCCGCGCGCGAAGCGGCCCTGTACCTGGCCGCGCAGCCGGTAGGCGCGGCGGCCGGGGCGCTGCTGGCGGAGGCGATGTTCGGGCGGGCGCCCGGCGGGGCCGGCTGGTCCTGGTCGACGCAGGCGCGGACGGACGGGCACCTGCTGCTCGGCGAGGCCGTCGCGACGGCCGGGCTGGTCCTGCTGGTCGTGGGCCTGGAGCGGCTGGACCGGGCCCGGCTCGCGCCGCTCGCGGTCGCCGCGTACATCGGCGCCGCGATCTGGTTCACCTCGTCCGGGTCGTTCGCCAACCCGGCGGCCACGCTGGGGCGTTCGTTCACCGACTCGTTCACCGGGATCGCCCCCGCCTCGCTGCCCGGCTTCGTCGCCGCGCAACTGCTCGGGGCGTTGGCCGGCGCCGCCCTCGCCGCGCCGCTGTACGGGCCGCCGGCGGTCGCCCGCCCGCCCCGGGACCCGGTGGCGCGCCCGGCGCGCCGGGACCGCGCCGCCTGACGGCGCCCCGGCCGGGGCGCGAGCGCGCGGGTGCCATCCTGGTGGCGACGGCGGTGTCCCCACCCGGAGGTGCGCGCACGTGACCCAGGCCCTGACCGTACCGATCCCCACCACCGGCACCGAGGCGAGGGCCGCGGCGCCGGCGCGGAGCACGGTGGCGACGCGCCCCGCCGCGTGCGCGCGGGTCTCCGGGCCGGTGGCCCCGGCCCACCGCCGGGAGGGGACCGCGGGGACCGCGCGGGAGCGGCGGATGCCGTTCGAGGCGGTCGCCCCGCGGTACGGCGCGCCGGCGGAGCACGTCCGCCGCCACGTCCGCGCCACGCCGGGGGCCGTCGCCGCGCCCGTGGTGCGGGGCGGCGCCGACCACCCGGCGCGGGCGGAGCGGGAGGCGGCCGGATGACCCCCGGCGAGCTTCCGTTCTTCGTGTACGGGACGCTGCGGTCCGGCGAACCCCACCACACGAGGCTCCTGCGGGGCCGTACGGCCGCCGAGGGGCCGGCACGGCTTTTGGGCGCCGCCCTCCACGACGGGCCCGGCTACCCGTACGCGGTGCGCGGCGGCACCGGCCACGTCGTCGGGGAGCTCCTGCGCGCCGCGCCGGGCGCGTACGGCGGGCTGCTGTCCGCACTGGACCACCTGGAGGAGTACCACGGCCCCGACCACCCGCTGAACCTGTACGAGCGGCACCGCTGCGACGTGGTCCGCGTACGGGACGGGGCCCTGGTGCCGGCGTGGGTGTACGTGGCGGCGCCGCGCGCCGTGCCGGGGCCGCGGATACCGGGCGGCGACTGGCTCAGCCGCCGGCCGGTTCGAGACGCACCGCGCACACCTTGAACTCGGGCATCTTCGACGTCGGGTCGAGCGCCGGGTTGGTGAGCGTGTTGGCGCGGCCCTCGCCCGGCCAGTGGAACGGCATGAACACCGTGTCGGGCCGGATCGCCGTCGTGATGCGGGCCGGGGCGACCGCCCGCCCGCGCCGCGACACGACCGCGACCGGGTCGCCCTCCGCGACGCCGACCCGCTCCGCGAGCCGCGGGTGCAGCTCCACGAACGGCCCCGGGGCGGCGGCGTTCAGCTCCGCGACCCGCCGGGTCTGGGCACCCGACTGGTACTGGGAGACGACGCGGCCCGTCGTCAGGACGACCGGGTACTCCTCGTCGGTCTCCTCGGCGGAGGCCCGGTGCGTGACCGGGACGAACCGGGCACGGCCGTCCGGGGTGGCGAACCGGTCGAGGAACAGCCGGGGCGTGCCGGGGTGGCCGGGGTCGGGGCACGGCCAGAAGACGCCGTCCTCCTCGACGATGCGCCGGTAGCTGATCCCCGCGTAGTCGGCGGCGCCGCCCGCGGAGGCGCGGCGCAGCTCGTCGAAGACCTCCTCGGGGTCGGTCGGGAAGCCCTTCTCCCAACCGAGCAGCCCGGCGAGGCCGTGCAGCACCTCCAGGTCGCTGCGGACCCCCTCGGGCGGGGTGATCGCCCGCCGGCGGAGCAGGACCCGGCCCTCCAGGTTGGTGGTGGTCCCGGTCTCCTCCGCCCACTGCGTGACGGGCAGGACGACGTCCGCGAGGGCGGCCGTCTCGGAGAGCACCACGTCGGCGACGGCGAGGAAGTCCAGGGACTTCAGCCGCTCCTCGACGTGCGCGGCGCGCGGCGCGGAGACGACCGGGTTGGAACCCATCAGCAGCAGCGCCCTGACGTCCCGGCCGAGCGCGTCGAGCAGTTCGTACGCGCTGCGCCCGGGGCCGGGCAGGGTGTCCGGGTCGACGCCCCACACGCCGGCGACGTGGGCGCGGGCCTCGGGGTCGTCCAGCTTGCGGTAGCCGGGCAACTGGTCGGCCTTCTGGCCGTGTTCGCGCCCGCCCTGGCCGTTGCCCTGGCCGGTGAGGCAGCCGTACCCGGACAGGGGGCGGCCGGCGCGGCCGGTGGCCAGGCACAGGTTGATCCAGGCGCCGACGGTGTCGGTGCCCTTGGACTGCTGCTCGGGGCCGCGCGCGGTGAGCACCATGCCGCTCTCCGCGTCGCAGAACATCGCGACGGCCTCGCGCAACTGCGGCACCGGGACGCCGGTGATGCGCTCGACGAGCGCCGGCCAGTGGGACATGGCGGCGGCGCGGGCGTCGGCCCACCCGGTCGTGCGGCTCGCGACGAACTCCTCGTCGACGCGCCCCTCGGAGACGACCAGGTGGAGCAGGCCGAGGGCGAGGGCGAGGTCGGTGCCGGGGCGGGGCGCGATGTGCAGGTCGGCCTGTTCGGCGGTGCGGGTGCGGCGCGGGTCGACGACGACGAGCTTGCCGCCGTTCTCCCGCAGCTCCGTCAGGTAGCGCAGCGCCGGCGGCATCGTCTCGGCCAGGTTGGAGCCGACCAGGATGACGCAGCCGGTGCGCGGGACGTCCTCCAGCGGGAACGGCAGGCCCCGGTCGACGCCGAACGCCTTGGTGTGGGCCGCCGCGGCGGACGACATGCAGAAGCGGCCGTTGTAGTCGATCTGCGAGGTGCCGAGGACGAGCCGGGCGAACTTGCCGAGGGTGTACGCCTTCTCGTTGGTGAGCCCGCCGCCGCCGAACACCCCGACCCCGTCGGGCCCGTGCGAGGCGCGGGTGCGCCGCAGTCCGTCGGCGACGGCACGCAGTGCCTCCTCCCAGGTGGCCGGTTCCAGTCCGCCCGTGGCGTGGCGACGGATCAGCGGCCCGGTCAGCCTGACCCGGGAGGAGAGCACGGCGGGTGCGGTACGTCCCTTACCGCACAGGGCACCCCGGTTGACGGGGAAGTCCGTGCGCTCCACGACGTCGACCCCGCCGTCCTCGGTGGGCCGGAGGTTCATTCCGCACTGCAGGGCGCAGTACGGGCAGTGCGTGGAGGTGGTGGCGGCGAGCATGCCCCCGAGCGTGCGGCGCGTGTGTTACGGCCGTGGTCCCGGTGTATTACGCACGGGGTACGTCGCGCTCCGGCGGCCCGGCCCGGGGCGGTGAGCCGCGCGGGGCTCAGCCGGCCGACGCGAGGGCCTCGGTGACGCCGGTCTCCTGCCGGCCGAGGAAGACCGGGTCGGGCCGCAGGACCACGTCCGCCGCGGCCTTCCCGGCGGCGGCGAGCTCGCGGACCCCGCCGTAGTACCAGACCGCGTCGTGCGGCTCGGCGACGCCGACACCGTACGACGCGACACCGGCCGCGCGGCAGAGGGCGACCGCGCGCCGGACGTGGAAGCCCTGGGTGACGAGGACGGCCCGGTCGACGCCGAAGATCCGCTTGGCGCGGACGCAGGAGTCCCACGTGTCGAAGCCGGCGTGATCGCTGACGATCCGCGTGCCGGGCACGCCCCGCTCGACGAGGTACGCGCGCATGGCGTCCGGCTCGTCGTAGTCGGCGCGGCTGTTGTCACCGGTGACGAGGACGACCTTCACCTTGCCCGTGCGGTACAGCTCGGCGGCCGTGTCGAGCCGGTGCGCCAGGTACGGGGTGGGGCGGCCCTTCCACAGGCCGGCGCCGAACACGACGGCCACGTCGCGGGCCGGCACGTCGGCGACCGTGCGGAGGCTGCCGGCGGTGCTCGTGTGCAGCCAGGTCGCCGGCGCGAGCGCCAGGACGCAGGCCAGCGCCGCGCCCTGCACCAGCCGCCGCTGTCCCCGCCGCGTGCCCGGCACCAGCCGGCGTGTCCAGCCCCGCATCACGAACCCCTCCCGTCGCCCTCGGCCCGCGCTCCGCGTGCCTCCCCCGCCCTGTCCGACGCGCGTGCCCGGCCCCCGGTTCACCGGACGGCCACGCGGCGGGTGTGACGTGCGTCCCCCGGCGCGCGGGCGGAGGACGTACGGCCGACCCGTCCGAACCGGGCCGGGCGCGGGCGCCACCGGCCGCCGGGGACCCGTCGTGCGCGCCCCGTCCGGCGGTGCGGCCGGCCTCCACCGGCCGGGGGGCCGCGTCGACGTCGCGGAGCGCGGAGGGGCGCGGTGGAGCGCGGTGGGCGACGGCGCAGGAGGTGCGGCCCGCACACGGGGAGGCCCCGGCCCGCCGTGGCGGCGCGGGCCGGGGCGGACACGGCGGTGCCCACCGCGGTGACCCGGGGAGCGTGACGGCGGCCGTGGCCGAGGTCCGGGGAGCGTGACGGCGGCCGGGGCGCCGCCGTCACGCGGTCGGGCGTCCGCCGGTACGGGCGGATGCGGGCGCGGCGGGGCCGCCGCCTCAGCCCTCGTAGGGGTGCGCGTCGCGGGCGGTGCGCAGGGCGCGGCCCCACCAGCCGAGCTGGTCGAGCATCTTCTTCGCGGCCCCGTCGGGCCCGGCGGAGTCCTTGAGCCCGCCGTCCTCGTTGAAGAGGTCGCCCGCGTTGGAGAAGGAGACCGTGTCGCGGACGGTGACGGCGTGCAGCTCGGCGAAGACCTGGCGCAGGTGCTCGACGGCGCGCAGGCCGCCGGAGACCCCGCCGTACGAGACGAAGGCGATGGGCTTCGCCTGCCACTCCATGAAGTGCCAGTCGACGAGGGCCTTCAGGGAGGCCGGGTAGGAGTGGTTGTACTCCGGGGTGAGGACGACGAACGCGTCGGCCGCGCCGAGCTGGGGGCTGACCTTCGCCAGTTCGGCGCGGACGGCGGGCGGCGGGTCGTAGGAGAGGTTGGTCGGCAGCTCCACCTGGGCGAGGTCGACGATGTCGACGGTGAAGTCGGCGCGCTCCCGGACGCGGGAGACGAACCAGTCGGTGACGACCGGGGCGAAGCGGCCCTCGCGGTTGCTGCCGACGATGACGGCCAGCTTCAGGGGCTCCTCGGAGGAAGCGGGACGCGGGGTGGTTTCCGTGGTGAGGTCCATGCGGGAAGCCTCACACCTCAACCAGACTTCAGGTCAAGCGGCGATTTCTTCACCCGTTCGGAACGTCTCGCCATACAGCGCCAATTCACCCCTCCGACCTGCGAAGACACCATCCCGAACGGCCCGAAGTAACAGGGCGTCAGCAGGCGCGGGCGGCGGCTCCGGCCTTACCTCGAAGACAGGACACCAGCCCGAAGCGCTGCCCGGAGGACCCCCATGCGCACCACTGCCCGCTCGCTGACCGGTACCGCGCTCGCGGCCGTCTGCCTCGGCGCCCTCGCCGTCCCCGGGGCACACGCCGGTGACTTCGGGATCCTGGAGCTGTCCCCCGCCACCGCCGCCCCGGGCACGAGCGTCACCGCCGGCACCCGCGCCTGCGGGCCGAACGGGCACGGCGTGGGCGACGCGCGGGCGCTCGGCGCGGGCGAGTTCAAGCTGCGCCCCGGCGCCCACAAGGACCTCGCGGTCGGCACGTTCCGCGTCCCGGAGGGCGTCAAGCCGGGCACCTACGGCATCGGGGTGGTCTGCGACAACGGCAGGACGGCCACGGGCGACCTGGTGGTCCGGCACGGCGGCCCCACCCACCACCCGACGCCGCCGCCCCTCCCCAGCCCCATCCCCAGCCCCGTCCCCACCCCCTACCCCACCCACGAGGGCCCGCGCGGCCACGTGAAGACGGGCGTGGGCGGCAGCACCGGCCCCGACACCGCGCGGATCGCGGCGGGCGCGGCGCTCCTGGTCGGCGCCGCCGCGGCCGGCACCTGGGCGCTGCGCCGCCGCACGAACGGCGGCCACGGCTGACCCGCCCCGCGAACCGGGCGCCCCGCCCGCCCCTCGGCGGGGCGCTCCTCCCCGGCGGGCGGCCGCCGCCGCGCACCGGCGGCCGCCCGTCCCCCCGGCCCCCGCCCCCGCCGCGCGGCCCCGAGACCGCGGCGGGGGCGGGGCCCCTCCCCCTCGGGGCCCCCCTCGGGGCCCCTCGTCCGCGGGCCCCGGCACGGACCTCGCCCCGCGAGGAGGCCCCGCACCTGGAGGTCTCACCCCATGAGCAGCCCCACCGAGACCAAGGCCCGCGGCAAGGGCTGGGGCATAGCCGTCGCCGCCTGCGTCGGCCTGTGGCTGGTGCAGAGCGGCTCCGACGGGGCGGGACCGCCCGTCCCGTCCGCCGCCGAGGCGTTCGCGGCCGGGCCGGGCTGGCACACCCCCGCGGCCGCCGATCCGATGCCGCCGTCCGCGCCGGTGCGCGTCCGCATCCCGCGCATCGGCGTCGACGCGCCCGTCGTCCGGCTCGGCCTCGGGGCGGACGGCAGCCTCGACGTGCCGCCGGCCGGGGACCGCAACCTGGCCGGCTGGTACGGGGGCGGCCCCCCGCCCGGCGCCCGCGGCACGGCGATCGTGGCGGGCCACGTCGACAACGACGAGGGCCCCGCGGTGTTCTACGCGCTGGGCGCGCTGAGGAAGGGCGACCGCGTGGAGGTGGCCCGCCTGGACGGGCGGACCGCCGTCTTCACCGTCGACGCCGTGGAGGTGTACGACAACGACGCCTTCCCCGACGCCAAGGTGTACGGCCGGTCGGACCACGCCGAGCTGCGCGTCATCACCTGCGGCGGCGCCTTCTCCCCGGAGACCGGCTACCAGGGCAACGTCGTCGTGTACGCCCACCTCATCGGCGCGCGCTGACCGCCGCCCCGGCCCCGCCGCGCCCGACCCGCGCCGCCGTCACGCCCACTGGTCGAACGCCAGCTTCGCGACGAGCGAGAACACGACGGCCAGCAGCACCCCGCGCACGAACCCCGCGCCCTTCCGCAGCGCCATCCGCGCCCCCAGCACGCCGCCCGCCAGGTTGAACACCGCCATCAGCGCCGCCAGCCGCCACATGACGTTCCCCTGGTACGCGAACATCGCCAGCGCGCCGCCGTTCGTGCAGACGTTGACGACCTTCGCGGTGGCCGAGGCGGTCACCAGGTCCAGGTGCAGCACCGCCGTGAGCGCCAGCACCAGGAACGTGCCGGTGCCGGGCCCGAACAGCCCGTCGTAGAAGCCCACCCCGCCGCCCACCAGCACGATCGCGGTGACGAGCCGCGCCCGCCCCACCGGCCCCCGGGCCGCCGGCCCGGTCCCGAACGACGGCCGCAGCAGCACGAACACCGCGACGCCCACCAGCACGACGAGGATCGCCGGGCGCAGCACGTCGCTGCTGACCCCCGCCGCGAAGAACGCCCCGCCCATCGAGCCGGCGAGCGCGGCCAGGCCGATCCGGACGGCCGTCAGGACGGCCACGGGCGCCCGGCGCACGTACGTCACGGCCGCGCCGGCCGTGCCGACGATGGCCACCGCCTTGTTCGTCCCCAGGCACTGCGCGGCCGGCACGTGCGGCACGCCGAGCAGCATCGCCGGCAGGAGCAGCAGCCCGCCGCCGCCCACCACCGCGTCGATCCAGCCCGCCAGCAGTGCGGCGAGACAGAGCAGAACGAGGGAGGTCAGCGAGATGTCCGGCATGCACATGACCCTATGTGGTGCCCCTCTCCCGCCCCCGCCGGACCCCGGACGGCCCCGGGAGCGACCCTGGACGGCCCCGGACGGACCCGGACGCCTCCGGGCGGCCCCGGCGGGAGGGCCGCCGCTCCCCTCACCGCCGGCGGGCGTCCCCGCTGAGGTCAGCTTTCCGCGCGCGAAACAAACGGGATCCCGACGGGAAACACCGCCGACGCACGCTGCTGGACATGAGTTCACGGATCGTGGTGGTCGGCGGTGGTACGGCGGGGGCGCGCCTCGCCGAGCGGCTGCCCGTCACCCTGCTCGGCGAGGAGCCGCACGCCCCGTACAACCGGGTGCTGCTCGCGGACGTCCTGGCCGGCAGGTACGGGCCCGAGGTGATCGCCCTGCCCGCGCCCCGGGGCGAGCCGGCGCGACGCGGTGTCCGCGTCACCGGCATCGACCGGGACGCCCGCGAGGTGCACTGCGCGGACGGCACCCGCGTCGCATACGACCGGCTGGTTCTGGCCACCGGCTCGAACCCGGTGCTGCCGCCGCTGCGCGGCCTCGCGGGCGGTGACCGGATGCCCGCCGGGGTGCACGCGTTCCGGACGCTCGACGACTGCCTGGCGCTGGACGCACAGGTGGGGCCCGGCGCGCGCGCCGTGGTCATCGGCGGCGGCCTGCTCGGGGTGTCCGCCGCCCGCGCGCTGGCGGCCCGGGGCGCCGAGGTGGTGCTGGCCCAGCAGGGCGAGCACCTCATGGAGCGCCAGTTGGACGCCGACGCCTCCGGGCTGCTGCGCCGCCACCTGGCGGGGCTCGGCGTGGAGGTGCACACCGAGTGCCGGGTGCGCGGTCTGAGGGCCGCGTCGGGCGCGGTGACCGCCGTCGAGCTGGCCGACGGGTTCGTGCTCGACGCCGACCTGGTCGTCCTCGCCTGCGGGGTCCGGCCGCGCGTCGGGCTCGCCCTGGAGGCGGGGCTGGACGTGCGGCGCGGGATCGTCGTCGACGACCAACTGCGCACCTCCGACCCGTACATCCACGCCGTGGGCGACTGCGCCGAGCACGACGGCCGGCTCTACGGGCTGGCCGGCGCCGCCCTGGAGCAGGCCGACGTGCTCGCGACCGTCCTGGCCGGGGGCGACGCCGCCTACCGGGGCACGCGGGCGCTGACCCGGCTCAGCCTGGACGCCCTCGAACTGGCCGCGTTCGGCGAGCCCGTGCCCCGGGCCGGCGACGACACCGTGCGGCTCGCCGACGCCACGCGCAGCGCGTACCGGAAGGTCGTCGTCCGGGGCGACCGGCTCGTCGGCGGCGTCCTGATCGGCGACCTCGGCGCGGTCGGGACGCTCGCCCGGGCGTGGGAGGGCGACGAAGCCCTCCCCGACGCGCCCCTGCTTCACCTGCTCACCCATGACGGAGGCTCCTGACATGCCGAACACGCCCGGGGCGGCGCACACGCCCACCATCGTCCTCGTCGGCCACGGCATGGTCGGCCAGCGCTTCCTGGAGGCCCTCGCCGAGCGCGGCGTGACCGGGCGGGCCCGCGTGGTCGTCCTGTGCGAGGAGCCCCGCCCCGCGTACGACCGGGTCCAGCTGACCTCGTACTTCTCCGGCCGCACGCCCGAGGACCTGTCGATGGTGCCCGACGGATTCATGGCGGAGCACGGCATCGAGCTGCACACCGGCGACCCGGCGGTCGCGATCGACCGGGAGGCCCGCACGGTCACCGCGCGGTCCGGGCTGACCGTCGCGTACGACACGCTGGTCCTGGCGACCGGCTCGTACCCGTTCGTGCCGCCGGTCCCCGGCAAGGACGCGAAGGGCTGCTTCGTCTACCGCACCATCGAGGACCTCCTCGCCATCGAGGAGTACGCCAGGACCTCGAAGACCGGCGCGGTCGTCGGCGGCGGCCTGCTGGGCCTGGAGGCGGCGGGCGCGCTCAAGGGCCTCGGGCTGGAGACCCACGTCGTGGAGTTCGCGCCCCGGCTGATGCCGGTCCAGGTCGACGAGGGCGGCGGCGCCGCGCTGCTGCGCACCATCGAGGGCATGGGCCTGTCCGTCCACACGGGCGTCGGCACGCAGGCGGTCACCGTCGGGGACGACGGCGCGGTCACCGGCATGAAGCTGTCGGACGGCTCGGAGCTCGCCGCGGACATGGTCGTCTTCTCCGCCGGCGTCCGCCCCCGCGACCAGCTCGCCCGCGACTGCGGCCTGGAGGTCGGCGAGCGCGGCGGCATCGCGGTCGACGAGCGGTGCCGCACGTCCGACCCGGCGGTCTACGCGATCGGCGAGTGCGCCCTCGCGGCGGACGGCAGGGTGTACGGCCTGGTGGCGCCGGGCAACGAGATGGCGCTGACGGCCGCGGACGCCATCGCCGGGCGGGAGTCCTCGTTCACCGGCGCGGACACCTCCACGAAGCTGAAGCTGCTCGGCGTGGACGTGGCGTCGTTCGGCGACGCGCACGGCACGGCCGAGGGCTGCCTGGACGTCGTGTACGCGGACTCGCGGGCCGGCGTGTACAAGAAGCTCGTCGTCGACGCGGACGGCCGGTTGCTCGGCGGCGTCCTGGTCGGTGACGCCGACTCGTACGGGATGCTGCGACCGCTGACCGGTTCGGTGCCGCCCGTCTCCCCCGAGCAACTGGTCCTCCCGGCGGGCGCGGGCGCCCCGGTCGCGCTGGGGCCGGAGTCGCTGCCGGACGACGCGGTGATCTGCTCCTGCCACAACGTCACCAAGGGCGCGATCTGCGAGCACACCACGCTGCCCGAGGTGAAGAAGTGCACCAAGGCCGGCACGGGCTGCGGCAGTTGCGTCAAGGTCATCCAGCAGTTGCTGCCGAAGACCGGCGACGGCGGGCTGTGCGGCTGCTTCCCGCAGACCCGCCAGGACCTGTACGAGATCGTGCAGGTGCTGCGGATCACCTCGTACGCGGAGCTCCTCGACCGCTACGGGCGGGAGGAGGCCAAGGGCGGCGAGGGGTGCGAGATCTGCAAGCCGACCGTCGCCTCGATCCTGGCGTCCCTCTCCCACGGCTACGTCCTCGACGGCGAGCAGGCCGCGCTCCAGGACACCAACGACCACTTCCTCGCCAACATGCAGCGCAACGGCTCGTACTCGATCGTGCCGCGCATCCCCGGTGGGGAGATCACCCCGGAGAAGCTGATCGTCATCGGCGAGGTGGCGCGGGACTTCGGGCTCTACACGAAGATCACGGGCGGTCAGCGGATCGACCTGTTCGGCGCGCGCGTCGAGCAGCTCCCGGCGATCTGGGCGCGGCTGGTGGACGCGGGCTTCGAGTCGGGGCACGCGTACGGCAAGGCGCTGCGGACCGTGAAGTCCTGCGTGGGGCAGACCTGGTGCCGGTACGGCGTGCAGGACTCGGTGCGCATGGCGATCGACCTGGAGCTGCGCTACCGCGGCCTGCGGGCGCCGCACAAGCTGAAGTCGGCGGTGTCGGGCTGCCAGCGCGAGTGCGCCGAGGCCCAGTCGAAGGACTTCGGCGTCATCGCCACGGCGAACGGCTGGAACCTGTACGTCGGCGGCAACGGCGGCGCGACGCCGCGCCACTCCGACCTGCTGGCGAAGGACCTGTCGGACGCCGAGCTGATCAAGCTGATCGACCGGTTCCTGATGTACTACATCCGCACCGCCGAGCGGCTGGAGCGCACCGCCCCGTGGGTGGAGCGGATCGGTCTCGACCACGTCCGGGAGGTCGTGGTCGAGGACTCGCTGGGCATCGGCGAGGAGCTCGACGAGCTGATGTCCCGGCACGTGGCCGGCTACCGCGACGAGTGGTCCGAGACCCTCGCGGACCCGGAGCGGCTGGCCCGGTTCGTGTCCTTCGTGAACGCCCCCGACGCGCCGGACCCGTCGGTGCGGTTCGTGCCGGAGCGGGGCCAGATCAAGCCCGACCTGACGATCCTCACCCTGGAAGGTGTGTCCGCCCGATGAAGCTGGAACTCTCGCACGACGACGACTGGCTGCCGATCTGCGACACGACCGTGCTGACGCCGGGCCGGGGCATGGCCGCCCTGCTGCCGGACGGCCGGCAGGCGGCGCTGTTCCGGGACCGGTCGGGGCGGCTGTACGCGATCGACAACCGGGATCCGTTCACCGGCGCCCAGGTGCTGTCGCGGGGCCTGATCGGCTCGGCGAACGGGCGCACGTTCGTCGCGTCGCCGCTGCTGAAGCAGCGCTTCGACCTGGAGACCGGCCGCTGCCTGGACGACGACGAGGTGTCGGTGGCGGTGTACCCGGTGCGCACGAGCTGACGGTACGGGGGCCGGCCCGCCGGCCGGGCGGCGACGGGGACCGTGACGACCGCGGTCCCCGTCGCCGTCGGCGTGTGCGCGCCCGGCTCAGCCCTGCGCCCGCATCTTCTCGACGTCCGTCCACACGACCTCCCAGATGTGGTGGTCGAGGTCCTCGAAGGAGCGGCTGTACATGGCGTCGCCGTACTCCAGCGGCTCGTTGGCCGGGGTCGCGCCGGCGGCCAGCGCCTTGTCGACGAGCTCGTCGACCTGGGCGCGGCTCTCGGCGCTCAGCGCGATGATCGTCTCCGTGGTGGCGGACGCGTCGGCGACCTCCTTCTTCGTGAAGTTCTTGAAGAACGGCTCCGTGAGCAGCATCGCGAAGATCGTGTCGCTGAAGACCAGGCAGGCCGCGTTCTCGTCGGTGAACTGCGGGTTGAAGGAGTAGCCGAGCTCCGTCCAGAAGCCCTTGGCCGCGTCGAGGTCCTTGACCGGCAGGTTCACGAAGATCATCTGTCCCATGGCGGGTTCTCCATCCGGTGTGGCTGCTGTGACCGATGTGGCCTCTGTGGCCGTTACGGAGGGGTAGACCGCCGTCCCCGGCGGAACTCATCGCCGCCGCGCACATTTTTTTCCGGTCGGCCGCGCCCGGGGCGTCCCGGAGAGCCGACCGCCGAACGCTCCTTCCCCTTCACCGCTTGTTGATGCACTGTCAACCCGGGACCCCTAGGTTCCGGCACGCGCGACCCCGTCGCCGACCGGTGCGACGGGGCGGTCACCACCCCAGTGGAGTGATGAAGTGGAACGTCGCAGTTTCCTGCGCGGAGCGGTCGCGGGCGGCGCGGCCGCGGCCTTCGGCTACACGCTGATGCGGGGCGCGGCCTACGCGGCCCCGGCCCAGCCCGGCCCCGGCCCGTACGGAGCGCTCGGCACGGCCGACGCGAACGGCCTCCAGCTCCCGGCCGGCTTCACCAGCCGGGTCGTCGCCCGGTCGGGGCAGCGGGTCGGCGCCACCTCCTACGTCTGGCACGCCGCCCCGGACGGCGGCGCCTGCTTCGCCGACGGGAGCGGCTGGATCTACGTCTCCAACTCCGAGGTCTCCAGCACGGGCGGTGCGAGCGCCATCCGCTTCGACGCGTCGGGCAACGTCACGAGCGCGTACCGCATCCTGTCCAACACCAACCGCAACTGCGCGGGCGGCGCCACCCCGTGGAACACCTGGCTGTCCTGCGAGGAGGTCAGCACGGGGTACGTGTACGAGACCGACCCGTGGGGCGTGAAGGCCGCGGTCCGCCACGCCGCGATGGGCCGCTTCAACCACGAGGCCGCCGCGGCCGACCCGGTCCGCAGGGTCGTCTACCTGACGGAGGACGCGTCGGACGGCTGCTTCTACCGGTTCGTGCCGAACACCTGGGGCGACCTGTCGTCGGGCACCCTCCAGGTGCTGAAGGCCGGCACGGCCACGTCGGGCTCCTTCACCTGGGCGACCGTCCCCGACCCGGACGGCTCCCCCACCGCCACCCGCAACCAGGTGTCCGGCGCGAAGCGGTTCAACGGCGGCGAGGGCTGCCACTACGCCAACGGCACCGTCTGGTTCACCACCAAGGGCGACGGCCGCGTGTGGCAGCTCGACCTGGCGGCGAACACCTACGCGCTGGCGTACGACGACTCGCTCGTCTCCGGCGGCGCCCCGCTGACGGGGGTCGACAACATCACCGGCACGTCCTCGGGCGACCTGTACGTCGCCGAGGACGGCGGCAACATGGAGATCTGCCTGATCACGCCGGACGACGTGGTCGCGCCGTTCGTGCGGATCCTCGGCCAGTCCGGGTCGGAGATCTGCGGCCCGGCGTTCTCGCCCGACGGCCGGCGGCTGTACTTCTCCAGCCAGCGCGGCACGACGGGCAGCTCGTCCGGCGGCATCACCTACGAGGTGACGGGGCCGTTCCGCGCGTAGCGGTGGCGCTCCCGCACCGGCTGGGCGCCGCCGTGCAGCAGGGCGGCGCCCAGCGGCGTCAGGGTGTGCAGCACGGAGCTGCCCTGGCGCAGGGTCACCACCAGTCCGGCGTCGCGCAGGACGCCCGCGTGCTGGCTCGCCGAGGCGAGGGACACCCCGGCGCGGCGGGCCAGCTCGCTGGTCGTGCCGCCCTGCCCGATGGCCTTGAGGACGGCGGAGCGGGTGTGGCCCACCAGCCGCCCCAGCGGCGCCCCGCCCTGCTCGCCGGCCGCGGCGGGGGCGTCCGCGTGCGTCACCGGGTAGACGAGCACCGGCGGCAGCTCGGGGTTCCGGTACATCACGGCCGTGCCCCGGCAGAAGTACGACGGCTGGAGCAGCAGCCCGCGCCCGCCGAGCCGCACGTCGCGGTCGACCGGGTAGTCCGCCTCCAGGACCGGCGCGCGCCAGCGCAGCATCGGCGGCAGGGAGGCCAGCAGCTCCTCGGCGCCGCCGTCGAGCAGCGCCCGGCCCCGCACCGCCCGGTCCGCCTCCACCCGCGCCTGGATGTACGTCCAGTACGGCTCGACGGCGGCCCGGTGGTAGCCGCGCAGCGCTCCCAGGAGCCGGCACAGGGCCTCCGGGCGCCCTTCCGCGAGGTCCCCCGTCCAGGAGGGCAGGGGGGTCGCGGCCGCGCGCTCCGAGGCGAGCACGGACAGCTCCGCGTGGAGCCGGGCGGGCGGCGTGGCGCGTACGGCCTCCAGCGCCGCGTCGAGGCCCTGGAGCCCTTCCGGCGGGGTCAGGAAGTCCGGGAAATACCCCCGTGCGGGGACGAGCGCGCCCAGCAGTCTTGTTTCACCGTTCAACCGCGTCCGGGTTTCGGAGCGCCATTCCCCGTAGACCAGGGCGCCCCGCCTGTCCCGCAAACGGTGAAAGCTGAGGATCGCTTCCCACAGCGCGTCGGGCCGGGCCGCCATCCGGAGCCCCGCGAGATCCGCGCCGGTGAAATGTATACGAAGCACTGAACCCCCACCTGTTGCATGCGCAATCACCCCCCACCAAGGAGTATGCATGCCATCACAGGTTGTTACCACGGCATTTCAGCCACAGTTGAAACGCGTCGCGGACGAGGGCCGGGAACCGAAAAGCTGTACGCCGTCAGACGGGAAACCTTCAGGACCGAGGTGGCGCGTCGGAAGACCGTGGGGGGCTTCTCGCGCCCGGCGGCGGGACTGAAAGGTTGCGGCTCTCCTGTCTGGCAGGGGTAATGGGGCGCGGTCGGCGGGTGGGGATCCGGTGGCCGCGCTCCGCCCGTTTGTTTGCCCGCCGGGGCCGCAGAATTGACGTGAAGTCAATCTCCCGTAAATGGTCCGTGCTTCAACCGGAGCAGAATTCAACCGGTCTCAATTCACCGGACACGTACCTGTACGGATGGACGAACACCAAGGAAACAGTACGGGGCGGACACCTCCGCACAAAGGTGTCCGCCCCGTATCCCTGCGACCCGGAGCCGCCGCCGATCGGTGAGGGTCGGGTGACAGACGGCGGCTCCGGTGCCTGCGGGGTCCCGCCGCGGGGGCGCCGCGGCGGGACCGGGTGGGTCAGCGGCTGTCGCTGCCGTCCGACTGGGCCGCGGCCCGGCCGGCCTCCAGGCGGGCGACCGGGATCCGGAACGGCGAGCAGGAGACGTAGTCCAGACCCACCTCGTGGAAGAAGTGCACCGACTCCGGGTCGCCGCCGTGCTCGCCGCACACGCCGAGCTTGATGTCCGGGCGGGTGGACCGGCCGGCCTCCACGGCGTGCCGCACGAGGGCGCCGACGCCGTCCTTGTCGATCGTCTCGAACGGCGACACCCCGAAGATGCCCTTCTCCAGGTACGCGGTGAAGAAGCTGGCCTCCACGTCGTCGCGGGAGAAGCCCCAGACGGTCTGCGTGAGGTCGTTGGTGCCGAAGGAGAAGAACTCGGCGCACTCCGCGATCTGCCCGGCGGTGACGGCGGCGCGCGGCAGCTCGATCATCGTGCCGAGCGCCAGCCGCAGGTCCACGCCGGTGCGCCGCTGCACCTCGGCGATGACCTGCTCGGCCTCGTCGCGGACCAGCTCCAGCTCCTGCACGGTGCCGACGAGCGGGATCATGATCTCGGCGCGCGGGTCGCCCTTGGCCTCGACGCGCTGGGCGGCCGCCTCCGCGATGGCCCGCACCTGCATCGTGAACAGGCCGGGGATGACCAGGCCGAGGCGGACGCCGCGCAGACCCAGCATCGGGTTCTGCTCGTGCAGCCGGTGCACGGCCTGGAGCAGGCGCAGCTCGTTCTCGTGCGGTTCCTTGCGGGCCTCCGCGAGCGCGACGCGCACCGACAGCTCGGTGATGTCGGGCAGGAACTCGTGGAGCGGCGGGTCGAGCAGGCGGACGGTGACGGGCAGCCCGTCCATCGCCTCGAACAGCTCGACGAAGTCGTCCTTCTGCAGCGGCAGCAGCGCCTCCAGGGCCTCCTCGCGCTCGGCGTCCGTGTCCGCGAGGATCAGCCGCTCGACGTACTGGCGGCGGTCGCCGAGGAACATGTGCTCGGTGCGGCACAGGCCGATGCCCTGGGCGCCGAACCGGCGGGCGCGCAGGGCGTCCTCGGCGTTGTCGGCGTTGGCGCGGACCCGCAGCCGGCGGACGCGGTCCGCGTACGCCATGATCCGGTGGACGGCCTGGACCAGCTCGTCGGCGTCGTCGGCGCCGGCGTGCATCCGGCCCTCGAAGTACTCGACGACCGGCGACGGCACGACGGGCACCTCGCCCAGGTACACCTTGCCGGTGGAGCCGTCGATGGAGACGACGTCGCCCTCCTCGACGACGTGGCCGCCCGGCACGGTCATCCGGCGGCGCTTCGTGTCGACCTCCAGCTCCTCGGCGCCGCAGACACAGGTCTTGCCCATGCCGCGGGCGACGACGGCGGCGTGCGAGGTCTTGCCGCCGCGCGAGGTGAGGATGCCCTCGGCGGCGATCATGCCGTCCAGGTCGTCCGGGTTGGTCTCGCGGCGGATGAGGATGACCTTCTCGCCGGAGCGGGACCACTTGACGGCGGTGTACGAGTCGAAGACGGCCTTGCCGACGGCGGCGCCCGGCGAGGCGGCGATGCCGCGGCCGATCTGCTCGACCTTCGCGCCCTCGTCGAAGCGCGGGAACATCAGCTGGGCGAGCTGCGCGCCGTTGACGCGCTGGAGCGCCTCGGCCTCGTCGATGAGGCCCTGGTCGACGAGCTGGGTGGCGATCCGGAAGGCCGCCGCGGCGGTGCGCTTGCCGACGCGGGTCTGGAGCATCCACAGCTGGCCGCGCTCGATGGTGAACTCGATGTCGCAGAGGTCCTTGTAGTGGTTCTCCAGCGTCTCCATGATGCCCATGAGCCGGTCGTACGACTTCTTGTCGATCGACTCCAGCTCGGCGAGCGGCACGGTGTTGCGGATGCCGGCGACGACGTCCTCTCCCTGCGCGTTCTGCAGGTAGTCGCCGTAGACGCCCTGGTGGCCGGAGGCGGGGTCGCGGGTGAAGGCGACGCCGGTGCCGGAGTCCGGGCCGAGGTTGCCGAAGACCATCGAGCAGACGTTGACGGCGGTGCCGAGGTCGTGCGGGATCCGCTCCTGGCGGCGGTACAGCTTGGCGCGGTCGCCGTTCCAGGAGTCGAAGACGGCCTTGATGGCGAGGTCCATCTGCTCGCGCGGGTCCTGCGGGAAGTCGCGGCCGGCCTCGTCCTTGACGATCTTCTTGAACCGCTCGACGAGCTTCTTGAGGTCCGCGGCCTCCAGTTCGGTGTCGACCGCGGCCTCCTTGGCCTCCTTCGCCTCGTCGAGCGCCTCCTCGAAGAGGTCGCCGTCGACGCCGAGGACGGTCTTGCCGAACATCTGGATGAGGCGCCGGTAGGAGTCCCACGCGAAGCGCTCGTCGCCGGACTGCCGGGCGAGGCCCTCGACGGACGTGTCGGACAGACCGATGTTGAGGACCGTGTCCATCATGCCGGGCATGGAGAACTTGGCACCGGAGCGGACGGAGACGAGGAGCGGGTCGTCGGCCTGGCCGAGCTTCTTGCCCATCTTCCGTTCGAGCGCGTCGAGGTGCGCGCTCACCTCGTCGCGGAGCGCGGGCGGCTCGGCGCCGCTCTCCAGGTAGACCTTGCACGCTTCGGTGGTGATCGTGAAGCCCGGAGGCACCGGGAGACCGAGGTTGGTCATCTCGGCGAGGTTGGCGCCCTTGCCCCCGAGAAGGTCCTTGAGGTCCTTGTTGCCCTCGGTGAAGTCGTACACGAACTTCTGATCTTTGTTTTCCGACACGGGTCTCGACTCCTCGAGGACGACGTGGCTGCCCTGACGGCGAGGAACATACCCAGATCGAAGGCACCTGAGGAGCTATGCCTAACCGTCGTACGGCCTTAACCACCCGTCCGCCAGCAGATCGAAAGTTACGCAACGGTTTCTTCTCCGGGCGGGAACGATTCACGCCTTGAAGCGTCATGGTCAAAAACCACCCAAGGACCGCTCATGTGAGCAGCCACCCTTCACACTTGCCTTCACTTCTTGAAGACAGAAAGGGTGGCACTGAGTGCCACCCTTTGAGAAGTACAGCCACGTGAAACGTGCTCATCTGAGCACTCACCCGATCAGGGGTGGCGAGAATCACGCTGTCGTCCGGCCCGCGATTCCACGATCCGGACGTCCGGAGTCCACCCGCCGGTCAACCGCCGGACGTGTCCAACTCGGCGTCCGCGCTGACCGAGGCGCAGTCGTACGGGTCCTTCAGCCAGCCGTCCGGCAGGACGACCCGGTTGTTCCCGGACGTCCGGCCCCGCGGCCCGTCGGCGCCCGCCGGCCACGGCTGGTCCAGGTCCAGCTCGCTCAACTGAGCGCTCAGCTCGTCCAGGGACGACGTGACCGCCAGCCGCTTGCGCATCTCGGAGCCGACGGCGAACCCCTTCAGGTACCAGGCGACGTGCTTGCGGAAGTCGACGACGCCCCGCGACTCGTCGCCGATCCACTCCCCCAGCAGCCGGGCGTGGCGCACCATGACGTCCGCGACCTCGCGCAGCGTGGGGGCCGCCGCCCCGCCCGTGCCCTCGAACGCCGCCACGAGGTCCCCGAACAGCCAGGGGCGCCCCAGGCAGCCGCGGCCCACGACGACCCCGTCGCAGCCGGTCTCGCGCATCATCCGCAGCGCGTCGTCCGCGGACCAGATGTCGCCGTTGCCGAGCACCGGTATCTCCGGGACGTGCTCCTTCAGCCGGGCGATCGCGTCCCAGTCGGCCGTGCCGCCGTAGTGCTGGGCGGCCGTGCGGCCGTGCAGGGCGATCGCCGTGACGCCCTCCTCGACGGCGATGCGGCCCGCGTCGAGGTACGTGATGTGGTCGTCGTCGATGCCCTTGCGCATCTTCATCGTGACCGGCAGGTCCCCGGCGTTGGCCACCGCCTCGTGGAGAATCGCCCGCAGCAGGGGCCGCTTGAACGGCAGCGCCGAGCCGCCGCCCTTGCGGGTGACCTTGGGGACGGGGCAGCCGAAGTTCAGGTCGATGTGGTCCGCGAGGTCCTCGTCCACGATCATGCGGACGGCCTTGCCGACCGTGACGGGGTCCACTCCGTACAACTGGATCGAGCGCGGCGTCTCGGACGCGTCGAAGTGGATGAGCTGCATGGTCTTCTCATTGCGTTCGACCAGGGCCCGGGTGGTGATCATCTCGCTCACGAACAGGCCCTTGCCGCCGGAGAACTCACGGCAGAGCGTGCGGAACGGTGCGTTGGTGATACCGGCCATCGGGGCGAGCACCACCGGCGGCTGCACGGTGTGCGGGCCGATGGGGAGGGGACTGAACGCGGTCATGCCCCCCATTGTCCCGTACCGCGCGCGCTCCCCCGGGCACGCGGGGGGCCCGGCCGCCGGGAAGGCGACCGGGCCCCTGGTGCCGCGGGGGATCAGCTCTGCCGGTCCCGCTCCTGCGTCTCCGGCGTCTCCTGCTCCTGCTGCTGCGGGCGGGTGCGCTCGCGCATCCTGCGCAGCAGTTCCTGCTTGGCGTCGGCGGCGTCCGCCGCGCGCCCGGCGCCGTGGGGCGCGGAACCCTGCCGTTCGAGGCGGGACAGCTTCTTGCGCTGCCCGCCCACACCGAGCAGGTTGTTGCGGCTCTTGGCCATGGGGTCTCCCTCAGGGGTGAGAAGTCGTCCGGGGTGTCCGGGGTGTCTGGTGGGGCGGCGCGGGCGTCGGGGCCCGGCGCACTCTCACTCGTAGATCGGGAGGAAGGAGGACATGGGGACGACCGTACCGGGCGGGGCACGGGCGGGCATCCCAATATCCCGCCCGGCCCGTCGGCGGCACGGCGAAGCCCCCGGTCCCGCCGAGGGGGCCGGGGGCTTCGCCGTGCCGTGCCGGGACGCGCCGGCGGCCGATCGGGCGGGCGGGCGTCAGCAGCCGATCAGACGGGTGGCGAGGTAGCCCTGGATCTGGTCGAGGGAGACGCGCTCCTGCTTCATCGAGTCGCGCTCGCGGACGGTCACCGCGTTGTCCTCGAGGGTGTCGAAGTCGACGGTGACGCAGAACGGCGTGCCGATCTCGTCCTGGCGGCGGTAGCGGCGGCCGATGGCGCCCGCGTCGTCGAACTCGATGTTCCAGTTCTTGCGGAGGTCCGCGGCGAGGCCCTTGGCCTTCGGGGACAGCTCCGGGTTGCGGGAGAGCGGCAGGACCGCGACCTTGACCGGCGCGAGGCGCGGGTCGAGCCGCAGCGAGGTGCGCTTCTCCATCTTGCCCTTGGCGTTGGGCGCCTCGTCCTCGACGTACGCGTCGAGCAGGAAGGCCAGCATCGTGCGGCCCACGCCGGCGGCCGGCTCGATCACGTACGGGGTCCAGCGCTCGCCGGCCTCCTGGTCGAAGTACGACAGGTCGGCGCCGGAGGCGCGGGAGTGCGCGGTCAGGTCGTAGTCGGTGCGGTTGGCGACGCCCTCCAGCTCGCCCCACTCGCTGCCGCCGAACCGGAAGCGGTACTCGATGTCGGCGGTGCGCTTCGAGTAGTGGGAGAGCTTCTCCTTCGGGTGCTCGTACCAGCGCATGTTCTCCTCACGCAGGCCCAGGCCCGTGTACCAGTTCCAGCGCTGCTCCATCCAGTACTCGTGCCACGTCTCGTCCTCGCCCGGCTTGACGAAGAACTCCATCTCCATCTGCTCGAACTCGCGGGTGCGGAAGATGAAGTTGCCCGGAGTGATCTCGTTCCGGAAGGACTTGCCCATCTGCGCGATGCCGAACGGCGGCTTCTTGCGCGAGGTCTGCTGCACCTGGGCGAAGTTGGTGAAGATGCCCTGCGCGGTCTCGGGGCGCAGGTAGGCGACGGAGCCGGTGTCCTGGGTCGGGCCGAGGTGCGTGGAGAGCAGGCCGGAGAACTGCTTGGGCTCGGTGAACTGGCCCTTGTTGCCGCAGTTCGGGCAGTTCAGGTCGGCCAGGCCGTTCGCGGGCAGGCGGCCGTGCTTCTCCTCGTACGCCTCCTCCAGGTGGTCGGCGCGGAAGCGCTTGTGGCAGGAGGTGCACTCGGTGAGCGGGTCGGTGAAGGTCGCGACGTGACCGGACGCCTCCCAGACCTCGGAGGCCAGGATCACCGACGAGTCGAGGCCGACGACGTCCTCGCGGGACGTGACCATGTAGCGCCACCACTGGCGCTTGATGTTCTCCTTCAGCTCCACACCGAGCGGCCCGTAGTCCCAGGCGGCCTTCTGGCCGCCGTAGATCTCGCTGCAGGGGTAGACGAAGCCACGGCGCTTGCTCAGGCTGACGATGGTGTCGATCTTGTCGGCGGCCACGGTGCTCTCTTCATACGACGATGACGAACGGCGAATGCCTCAGATTAGCGGCGCGCGAGCCCCTGGGATCAAATCGGTGGGTGGCGGGGACCACTTGGCCCCTTTGTTGACAATCGTTTCCAGAAAAGTTGAAAATGAGTGTCATGAACGTACGACGCTCCATATCCACCACCGCCGTCGCCGGCGCCGCCGTCCTCGGCCTGGTCACGCTCTCCGCCTGTTCCGGTTCCTCCGGGGGCGCGGAGAAGAGCAAAGACGGCAAACTGGACGTCGTGGCGTCGTTCTACCCGATGCAGTTCCTCGCCGAACAGATCGGCGGCGACAAGGTCTCCGTGACCACGCTCACGCAGCCCGGTGTCGAGCCGCACGACCTGGAACTCAAGCCGCGCCAGATCGCCGAGCTCGGCGACGCCGGCTTCATCCTCTACCTCAAGGGCCTCCAGCCCGCCGTCGACGACGCGATCAAGCAGGCCGGCGTCGAGAACACGGTGGACGCGGCCACCCTGACCACGCTGGAGGCGCACGGCACGCACGAGGACCACACCGGCCACGAGGGCGAGGCCCACGCCGAGGAGTCCCACGCCGGGGAGCACCACCACGAGGAGCACCACCACGAGACCGAGGCCGGCGGCGACCCGCACGTCTGGCTGGACCCGGTGAAGTACGCGGAGATCGCCAAGGGCGTGGGCGACCGCCTCGCCGAGGCCGACCCGGACAACGCCGCGGTGTACGGGAAGAACACCGACGCGCTGGTGAAGAAGCTGGGCGCCCTGGACACCCGGTTCCGCGACGGCCTGAAGAACACCTCCACCCGCACCTTCATCACCACCCACTCCGCCTTCGGCTACCTCGCCGAGCGGTACGGCCTGGACCAGGAGGGCATCTCCGGCGTCGACCCCGAGTCGGAGCCCAGCCCGGCCCGCGTCAAGGAGCTCCAGGCCATCGCGAAGAAGGAGAAGGTCACCACCGTCTTCTTCGAGACCCTCGCCAGCGACCGGACCGCCAGGACCCTCGCGAAGGACACGGGCCTGAAGACCGACGTCCTGGACCCGCTGGAGGGAATCACCGAGCGCTCCAAGGGCACTGACTACCTGGAGGTCATGGAGTCCAACCTGGCGGCCCTCCAAAAGGCCCTCGGCGCGAAGTGACCCGTCCCCTCCCCTCTCCCACACCCCCTGGAGGCACGGTGAGCAGCGAGCCCGTCATCTCCGTCCGGGCGGCCACGGCCACGCTGGGCTCCCGCCCCGTGCTGCGCGGCGTCGACTTCGCCGTCCGGCGCGGCGAGGTCGTCGCGCTGCTCGGCGCCAACGGCTCCGGCAAGTCCACCGCCGTCCGCTCCGTCATCGGCCAGGTGCCGCTCACCGGCGGCGCGGTCTCCCTCTTCGGCACCGACCTGCGCCGCTTCCGCGACTGGGCGCGCGTCGGCTACGTACCGCAGCGCACCACGGCCGCCAGCGGCGTCCCGGCGACGGTCCGCGAGGTCGTGTCGTCCGGCCGCCTCTCGCGCGCGAGGCTGCGCCGGCTGTCCAGGGCGGACCGCGCGGCCGTGGACCGGGCCATCGAACTGGTCGGGCTCGCCGACCGGGCGAAGGACTCCGTGTGGGCGCTCTCCGGCGGCCAGCACCAGCGGGTGCTGATCGCCCGGGCCCTCGCCTCCGAGCCGGAGCTGCTGATCATGGACGAGCCGATGGCGGGGGTCGACCTGGCCAGCCAGGAGGTGCTCGCCGCGACCCTGCGCGAGCAGGTCGCGAACGGCACGACCGTGCTGCTCGTCCTGCACGAGCTGGGGCCGCTGGAGCCGCTGATCAACCGCGCGGTCGTCCTGCGCGACGGGTGCGTCGTCCACGACGGGCCGCCGCCGGAGGCCGTCGGCCAGCACGCGCTGCCCGGCCACGACCACGTACATCCGCACGCGGCTGACGAGCCGCTCCGCACGGGACTGCTGACCTGACCATGGAATTCCTCGACCACGCGTTCATGCAGCGGGCGATCGTCGCCGCCGTCCTGGTCGGCATCACCGCGCCCGCCGTCGGCATCCACCTGGTGCAGCGGCGGCAGGCCCTGATGGGCGACGGAATCGGCCATGTCGCCATGACCGGTGTCGGCCTCGGCTTCCTGATGTCGGCCAACCCCGTGTGGGTGGCCGGGCTCGTCTCGATCGCCGGCGCCGTCCTGATGGAGCTGATCCGCATGTACGGGCGCACGCGCGGCGACCTCGCGCTCGCCCTCCTCTTCTACGGCGGCATGGCCGGCGGCGTGCTGCTGACCAGCCTCTCCCCGGACGGCTCCAACGCGAACCTGGTCAGCTACCTGTTCGGCTCGCTGGCGACGGTGTCCCAGGAGGACGTGGTCGCGATCGGCGTGCTCGCGGCGTTCGTGCTGGCGGTCTCGCTGGGACTGCGCCGCCAGTTGTTCGCCGTCAGCCAGGACGAGGAGTTCGCGCGGGTGACCGGCCTGCCGGTGCGGGCGTTGAACCTGCTCGTCGCCGTGACGGCCGCGGTGACCGTGACCGTCGCCATGCGCGTCGTCGGGCTGCTGCTGGTCAGCGCCCTGATGGTGGTGCCCGTGGCGGCGGCCCAGCAGCTCACGCGGAGCTTCCGCGCCACCTTCGCGGTGGCGGTGCTCATCGGTACGGCGGTGACGCTGGCCGGCACCGTCACCACGTACTACCAGGACGTCCCGCCCGGCGCGACGATCGTGCTGCTGGCCATCGCCGTGTTCGTCGTGTTCGCCGCGCTGGCCGCGCCGCTGGCCCGGCGCCGCGCGCGGGCGGCCAGGACCGGTGCGGGGGCGTACGGCGGCGTACGGCCGTCCCCGGGGACGGCGGACGACGTCAAGGTCTGAATCCGGTCGCACGACGGCGTCACGGCTGCGGGGTCCCGGCGCGGGGCCTGGCACAATGGCCCGACGTAAGCGGACGCACGAGACGTACGAGTGAGCGGGCCGAGGGCAAGGAGGCACCTGTGGCGACGGCAGGATCCGGCGTACGCGCACGGTCGACCCGGCAGCGCGCCGCCGTCGCGGCGGCACTGAACGAGGTGGACGAGTTCCGCAGCGCGCAGGAGCTGCACGACATGCTCAAGCACCGCGGTGACTCCGTGGGCCTCACGACGGTCTACCGCACGCTGCAGTCGCTCGCCGACGCGGGCGAGGTCGACGTGCTGCGCACCAGCGACGGCGAGGCCGTCTACCGCCGCTGTTCGTCCGGCGAGCACCACCACCACCTGGTGTGCCGCGGCTGCGGCAAGGCCGTCGAGGTGGAGGGCCCGGCCGTCGAGGAGTGGGCCGAGTCCGTCGCCGCCGAGCACGGCTTCGTGAACGTGGCGCACACGGTCGAGATCTTCGGCACGTGCGCGGACTGCGCGGCGGCGGCCCGGGACTGACCGCCGGCACACGCACGTGGAGGAGGGCGCGGCTCCCGGGGAGCCGCGCCCTTCGCGCGCACGGCGGCCGGGCCGGGGTCAGTCCGCGGCGGCGGGGACCCCGTCGCCGCGCATCGCGGCCTCCATCGCGAGGAGCTGCTCGTTCGGCACGGCACCGCCGAAGCGGCGGTCGCGCTGGGCGTACTCCAGGCAGGCCCGCCACAGGTCGCGGCGGTCGAAGTCGGGCCACAGCACGTCCTGGAAGACCATCTCGGCGTACGCGCTCTGCCACAGCAGGTAGTTGGAGGTGCGCTGCTCGCCGCTCGGTCGCAGGAAGAGGTCCACGTCCGGCATGTCCGCGTAGTACAGGTACTTCGCGAAGGTCTTCTCGGTGACCTTCGCCGGGTCCAGCCTGCCCGCCTTCACGTCCGCCGCGAGGGCCTGCGCAGCGTCCGCGATCTCGGCCCGGCCGCCGTAGTTCATGCAGAAGTACAGCGTGAGGCGGTCGTTGCCCTTGGTCTGCTCCTGGGCGATCTGGAGCTCCTGGGCGACCGACTTCCACAGCTTGGGCATCCGGCCGACCCAGCGGACCCGGATGCCGAGCTCGTCGAGCTGGTCGCGGGTCTTGCGGATGAAGTCCCGGTTGAAGTTCATCAGGAAGCGCACCTCGTCGGGGGAGCGCCGCCAGTTCTCGGTGGAGAACGCGTACAGGGAGATGCTGCCGACGCCCATCTCGATCGCGCCCTGGAGCACGTCCAGGACGCGCTCCGCGCCGACCTTGTGGCCCTCGGTGCGGGGCAGGCCGCGGTCCTTGGCCCAGCGGCCGTTGCCGTCCATGACGATCGCCACGTGGTCGGGCACCATCTCGCCGGGGATCTTCGGCGGGCGCGCGCCGGACGGATGCGGCTCGGGGTCCTTGTACTGGCGCCTGGAGCGCCCGAGGATTCCGCGTCGTGCCATGGCCATGCGGCTCACATCTCCTAGTTCTCTACTTCTCCACGTAGCGGAGCGAGCGCAGCCCGCGCTCCAGGTGCCAGTGCAGATAGGCGGACACGAGTCCGCTCCCCTCCCTGACGTGGCGCGGTTCGCACGCGTCCGCCGTCTCCCAGTCGCCGGTCAGCAGCGCGCTGAGCAGACCGACGGCCTCCGCCGAGGGTACGACGCTGCCGGGCACCCGGCAGTCGCCGCAGACCACGCCGCCCGCCGCGACCGAGAAGAAGCGGTTCGGCCCGTGGATGCCGCAGCGGGCGCAGTCCTCGAAGGAGGGCGCGTAGCCGTTGACGGCGAGCGAGCGCAGCAGGAAGGCGTCGAGGACGAGGTGCGGGGCGTGCTCGCCGCGCGCGAGGGTCCGCAGGGCGCCGACGAGCAGCAGGTACTGCTGGACGGCGGGCTCGCCCTCGTGGTCGGTGAACCGCTCGGCGGTCTCCAGCATGGCCGTGCCGGCCGTGTAGCGGGCGTAGTCGGTGACGATGCCGCCGCCGTACGCGGCGATGGTCTCCGTCTGCGTGCACAGCGGCAGGCCGCGCCCGACGAGCTCGGAGCCGCGGGCGAAGAACTGGACGTCCACGTGCGAGAAGGGTTCGAGCCGGGCGCCGAACTTCGACTTGGTGCGGCGCACCCCGCGCGCGACGGCCCGCACGCGCCCGTGGCCGCGGGTGAGGAACGTGATGATCCGGTCGGCCTCGCCCAGTTTCTGCGTACGCAGTACGACGCCGTCATCCCGGAACAGACTCATGGCCCCATTGTCCCGTACCGGGCGGACCGCCCGTCCCGGCCCGCCGCGCCGCGCCGCACGCCGCCGCCGGTCCCGGGCCGGCCGGGCGCCGGACCCCGGGGCGGGGTTCCGGGCGGGGCCCCATAAGGTGGTGAACACGGCCCGACCGGGCCGCGTGCCCCAACCCCGACTTCGGTTACCCATAAGCCTGCCTTATGTGGCCATAGCTCCGAAGCGGGTACCGCTCCACCCCTGTGCTTGTGAGGCTGGCGGGTGAGAAGTGCTGACTGTCGAAGGGAACCTGCCATGCCCCGCCCCCTGCGGGTCGCGATCGTCGGTGCCGGCCCGGCCGGCATCTACGCCGCCGACGCCCTGCTGAAGTCCGAGGCCGCCAACGACCCGGGTGTCTCCATCGACCTGTTCGAGCGGATGCCGGCGCCGTTCGGCCTCATCCGCTACGGCGTCGCCCCCGACCACCCGCGGATCAAGGGCATCGTCACCGCCCTCCACCAGGTCCTGGACAAGCCGCAGGTCCGCCTCTTCGGCAACGTCGCCTACCCGTCCGACATCACCCTGGACGACCTGCGCGCCTTCTACGACGCCGTGGTCTTCTCCACGGGCGCCGACGCCGACCGGGACCTGGACGTCCCCGGTGTCGACCTCGACGGCTCGTACGGCGCCGCCGACTTCGTCTCCTGGTACGACGGCCACCCCGACGTGCCGCGCACCTGGCCCCTGGAGGCCGAGAAGGTCGCGGTGCTGGGCGTCGGCAACGTCGCCCTGGACGTGGCCCGCGTCCTCGCCAAGACCGCCGACGAGCTGCTGCCGACCGAGATCCCGCCCAACGTCTACGAGGGGCTGAAGGCCAACAAGGCGCTGGAGGTCCACGTCTTCGGCCGCCGCGGCCCGGCCCAGGCCAAGTTCAGCCCCATGGAGCTGCGCGAGCTGGACCACTCCCCGAACATCGAGGTCATCGTCAACCCCGAGGACATCGACTACGACCAGGGGTCCATCGAGGCGCGGCGCTCCAACAAGCAGGTCGACATGGTCGCCAAGACCCTGGAGAACTGGGCGATACGCGACGTCGGCGACCGGCCGCACAAGCTGTACCTGCACTTCTTCGAGTCGCCCGCCGAGATCCTCGGCGAGGACGGCAGGGTCGTCGGCCTGCGCACCGAGCGCACCGAACTGGACGGCACCGGCAACGTGAGGGGCACCGGCGAGTTCACCACCTGGGACGTCCAGGCCGTGTACCGCGCGGTCGGCTACCTCTCCGAGGAGCTGCCCAAGCTGCCGTGGGACCCCGCCTCCGGCACCGTCCCGGACGAGGGCGGTCGCGTCGTGCAGGGCGGCGAGCACGTCACGTCCACGTACGTGACCGGCTGGATCCGGCGCGGCCCGATCGGCCTGATCGGCCACACCAAGGGCGACGCCAACGAGACCGTCGCGAACCTGCTGGAGGACCACCGCGAGGGCCGGCTGCACGTGCCGGACGCGCCGGGCGAGGACGCCGTGGTGGAGTTCCTGGAGGGCCGGGGCGTCGCGTACACGACGTGGGAGGGCTGGTACCGGCTGGACGCGGCCGAGCGGGCCCGCGGCGAGGCCGAGGGCCGTGAGCGCGTGAAGATCGTGGAGCGCGAGGAGATGCTGCGGGCGAGCGGCGTCGAGGTCTGACCCGGACCGCCACGGGGCGGCCCGGGGACCGCGGGCGCGCGCCCCGTCCTGACGCCCCCGCCACGGCGGGGCGCTCAGAACGGGGCGCGCGCCGCTTCCATGAGCCGGGCCGTGTCGTCGGGCCGGAGGAGCAGGGCGCTGCCCACGGTGGTGAGCACGTCCCGCTCGGCCTGGATGTACGCGCCGTCCGCCAGGGCGATGCGGGCGCCCTGGAGGAGGATCGACTCCCGCCCGGCCGCCGCCAGGTGCGGGGCGAGCGGTTCCAGCGCCTCGTGCAGCTCGATGGCGAGGGCGACGCCGCAGGGCCCGTCGACGTCCGCGAGGTAGCGGCCCGTGTCGGCGGCGAGCGCCTCGACGAGGCCGGTGAGGCTGTCGGCCGTGCAGTCCTCGTACCCGGCGGCCCGCACGGCGCAGACGGCGGTCCGCACGGCCGTGGCCGACGTCGTGCCGCCGGCGGCGAGGACCGCGAGGGCCACGGTGTGCACGGCGTCGCGGAGCATCGCCGAGAACCGCGCCGTCGTGGGGTGGTCCAGCACCTCCGTGCCGAACCGGTCGTGGCAGGCGGCGCACTCGACGACGGGGCCCGCCAGTCCGCGCGGCAGCACCGGCACGCCGAGGACGGTGAGGCGGCGGCGGCCCGTGCGGCGCCGGTAGTTGCGGTCGCCGCCGCAGCCGGGGCAGAAGAACTCGCCGTCGCCGATGGTGTGCCACGAGATGTTGATGGACCACATGCGGAGTTTCCGGCCACTCGATTCGCGTGATCCCCGCGCTGGCAGCACGTCGTACCTCCTGACGCCTCGGCCACCTTGCCGACGTTGACGTGATGTTAGCCACATCGGTGATGCGGCGTCAGCACCTCGTCATGAGAACGCCACGGACATGGCCGAACCCCGTCCACGGCGGGCGGACGGGGTTCGGCGGGCCGGGGCGGGCCGGGTCAGCGCGCGGAGCGGTTGACGGCCGAGATGACCGCCTTCAGCGAGGCGCGGGTGGTGTTGGCGTCGATGCCGATGCCCCACAGCACCTTGCCGTCGATGGCGCATTCGATGTACGAGGCGGCCTGGGCGGAGGCGCCCTCGCTCATCGTGTGCTCCTGGTAGTCCAGCAGCCGGGCGTCGACCCCGATGGTGTTCAGCGCGTCGAAGAACGCGGAGATCGGGCCGTTGCCGGAGCCGGTCAGCACCGTGTCGGCGCCGTCGACGACGGCCTCGACGGTGAGCGTGTCCGTGCCGTCCTTGTCCGTGGTGGTCTGCCCGGACCGCAGCTGGATGCGGCCCCACGGGTTGTCCGGGTTGGGCAGGTACTCGTCCCGGAAGACGGCCCAGATGTCGGCCGGGGTGACCTCGCCGCCCTCGGCGTCGGTCTTCGCCTGGATGATCTTCGAGAACTCGATCTGCATCCGGCGCGGCAGGTCCAGCTTGTGGTCGTTCTTCAGGACGTACGCGATGCCGCCCTTGCCGGACTGCGAGTTGACCCGGATGACCGCCTCGTAGGACCGGCCGACGTCCTTCGGGTCGATCGGCAGGTACGGAACGGCCCACTCGATCTCGTCGACGGTCTTGCCGGCGGCCGCGGCGTCGGCCTCCATCGCGTCGAAGCCCTTCTTGATGGCGTCCTGGTGGGAGCCGGAGAAGGCCGTGTAGACCAGGTCCCCCGCGTAGGGGTGGCGCGGGTGGACCTCCATCTGGTTGCAGTACTCGGAGGTCCGGCGGATCTCGTCGATCTGCGAGAAGTCGATCTGCGGGTCGACGCCCTGGCTGAACAGGTTCATGCCCAGGGTGACCAGGTCGACGTTGCCCGTGCGCTCGCCCTGCCCGAACAGGCAGCCCTCGATGCGGTCGGCGCCGGCCATGAGGGCCAGCTCCGCCGCCGCGACGGCCGTGCCGCGGTCGTTGTGCGGGTGCACGGACAGGCAGACGAACTCGCGGCGGGACAGGTTGCGGGACATCCACTCGAACCGGTCCGCGTGCGTGGACGGCGTGGAACGCTCCACCGTCGCGGGCAGGTTCAGGATGATCTCGCGGCCCTCCTCGGGCTGCCAGACGTCCATGACGCCCTCGCAGACCTCCAGCGCGAAGTCCAGCTCGGTGTCGGTGAAGATCTCCGGGCTGTACTGGTAGCCGAAGACCGTCTCGTCGCCGAGGATCTTGTCGGCGTACTCCATCACCAGGCGCGTGCCGTCCACGGCGATCTGCCGGATGTCGTCCTTGGAGCCGCGGAAGACGACCCGGCGGAAGACCGGCGCCGTCGCGTTGTACAGGTGCACGGTCGCCCGGTGCGCGCCGCGCAGGGACTCGACGGTCCGCTCGATCAGGTCCTCGCGGGCCTGGGTCAGTACGGAGATCGTCACGTCCTCCGGGATCGCGCCCTCCTCGATGATGGAGCGGACGAACGCGAAGTCGGTCTCGCCGGAGGACGGGAAGCCGACCTCGATCTCCTTGTACCCCATGCGGACCAGCAGGTCGAACATGGCGCGCTTGCGAGCCGGGGACATCGGGTCGATCAGCGCCTGGTTGCCGTCCCGCAGGTCGGTCGACAGCCAGCGCGGCGCCTTGGTGATCCGCCGGTCGGGCCAGGTGCGGTCGGGGATGTCGACGGCCTCGTACGGGCCGTACTTGTGGATCGGCATTCCGGACGGCTTCTGCGCGTGCGTCGCGTTGGTGACCGGCGTGCGACGGCCGACGGGCTGAGCGGTGGGCTGGGACATTGCGTAGGGCTCCTCGGGTCCAGCGAAGGGACGGCCGACGGGTTCGAAGCAGCACCAGACTCCGCGGGGAGGGGGTCGGCCTACGACTTACAGGCCCTCGCCGCGGCAGCTAAGGAGAAGCAGCCCGAAACGCATGATGCGCAGCAGCGTAGCCCAGGGACGGCGGAGGCGGCGGTGCCGTTTCAGTATGCGGGATCCCCGACCGTTAACCACCGAACAGTGAGTAATCACTCCTTTTCGTCAATCCCCGTCGCAAGCAGTGACACGACGGTGACGCGCTGCCACATTGCCACACATGACTGCGTCCCACTCCACCGCTCCGGTGTTCTGCGCGATCGTCCCCCCGCACCTCCTCGACCACCTGGCCCGCTCCGCCAACCCCGCCGTCGCCGAGGCCGCCCGCCGCACCCTCGTCGCCGACGAGGCGAACCGCACGGCCCGCCGCCTCACCACGGTCACCGGCGTCCGCCCCGCCCCGCGCGACGCGCCGGCGGCCCCGGGCACGCCGCGCCGCACGGTCTTCGACGCCGAGCGCCGCACCCGCCTGCCCGGCAGGAAGGTCCGCGGCGAGGGCGAGAAGCCCACGGGGGACGCGACGGTCAACCGCGCGTACGCCGGGCTCGGAGCGACGTTCGAGCTGTTCCTCCGCGCCTACGGGCGGGACTCCATCGACGGCGCCGGGCTGGCGCTGGACGCGACGGTGCACTACGGCAAGGAGTACGGCAACGCCTTCTGGAACGGCGAGCAGATGGTGTTCGGCGACGGGGACGGCGAGGTCTTCAAGGACTTCACCCTCCCGGTCGACGTGATCGGCCACGAGCTGGCCCACGGCGTCACGCAGTACACCGCGAACCTCGCCTACTTCAGCCAGCCGGGCGCGCTGAACGAGTCCGTGTCGGACGTCTTCGGGTCGCTGGTCAAGCAGTACGCGCTGGGCCAGACCGCCGAGGAGGCGGACTGGCTGATCGGCGCGGGCCTGCTGACGGACCAGGTGCAGGGCGTGGCGCTGCGCTCCATGAAGGCCCCCGGCACGGCGTACGACGACGACGTCCTCGGCAAGGACCCGCAGCCCGCGAAGATGGACGACTACGTCGACACGGCCGCCGACAACGGCGGGGTGCACATCAACTCGGGCATCCCCAACCACGCCTTCTACCTGGTGGCCACGGCGCTGGGCGGGCACGCCTGGGAACGGGCCGGGCAGATCTGGTACGACGTGCTGACGGGCGGCAAGCTCAAGGAGACGGCCGACTTCGCGGCGTTCGCCCGGCTGACGGTCGCGGCGGCGCGCGAGCGGTTCGGCGACGGCGGCGCGGAGGCCGAGGCGGTGCTCAAGGCGTGGTCGACGGTGGGGGTGCCCACCAGGGGGTAGACAGGAGCCATGCGTATCGAGGTGCGGCGTACGGGTGGCTTCGCGGGCATCGAACGCCGGGCGGAGGTGGACACCGCCGCCCGGCCCGACGCGGACGCCTGGCAGGCCCTGGCCGAGGCGGTCCTGGCCGAGGCGGCCCCGGAAAAGGAAGCGGAGGGCGCGGCGCGGGGCGCGCCCGGGGTGCCGGACGGCTTCGGCTACGAGATCACGGTCGACGGCCGCACGGTCCGCTGCGCGGAGCCGCACCTGACCGGGGCGCAGCGGGAGCTGGTCTCCCGCGTGCTGCGGGAGGGCGCCTGACGCGCGCCCTCCCGGCCGCCGGCCCGGAGCCCGTCAGAACCCGAGCTTCCGGAGCTGCCGCGGGTCGCGCTGCCAGTCCTTCGCGACCTTGACGTGCAGGTCGAGGAAGACCGGCGTGCCCAGCAGGGCCTCGATGTGCTTGCGGGACTTGATGCCGACCTCCTTCAGGCGCTTGCCCTTGGGGCCGATGATGATGCCCTTCTGGCTGGGGCGCTCGATGTAGACGTTGGCGTGGATGTCCAGCAGCGGCTTGTCGGCGGGGCGGTCCTCGCGGGGGAGCATCTCCTCGACGACCACCGCGATGGAGTGCGGCAGCTCGTCCCGTACGCCTTCCAGCGCGGCCTCGCGGATCAGCTCGGCGACCATGACCTGCTCGGGCTCGTCGGTGAGGTCGCCCTCGGGGTAGAGCGCCGGGCCCTCGGGCAGCAGCGGGACGATCAGGTCGGCGAGGAGCTGGACCTGCTTGTCCCCGACGGCCGACACCGGGACGATCTCCGCCCACTCGATGCCCAGCTCCTGGCCGATCCGGTCGACGGCGACGAGCTGCTCGGCGAGCGTCTTGGAGTCGACGAGGTCGGTCTTCGTGACGATCGCGATCTTCGGGGTCTTCTTGATCCCCGCGAGCTCCTTGGCGATGAACCGGTCGCCGGGCCCGACCTTCTGGTCGGCGGGCAGGCAGAAGCCGATCACGTCGACCTCCGCCCACGTCGTCCGGACGATGTCGTTGAGCCGCTCGCCCAGGAGGGTGCGCGGCTTGTGCAGGCCCGGCGTGTCGACCAGCACGAGCTGCGCCTCGGGCCGGTGCACGATGCCGCGCACGGTGTGCCGGGTCGTCTGGGGCCGGTTGGAGGTGATGGCCACCTTCTGACCGACCAGAGCGTTCGTGAGGGTGGACTTGCCGGCATTGGGACGGCCGACGAAGCAGGCGAAGCCCGCGCGGTGGGTCGCTTCGGTTTCTGGTTTACGAACGCTCATGGGGGCCATTCTCCCCGATCCCGGCACGGGTCACGTACCGCGCCGGGGTCCGGCGCCCGCCGGGACCGCCGTCAACCCGCCGTCACCCGGGCGCGGACCGTCGCGTCGGGCCCGGCGAGGAGGACCGGGGTGGCCGGGCCGCCCAGGTCGCGCACGGCGGCGCGATCGGCGTCGGAGACGTCCGCGGCCTCGGAGACGACGGCCGCCGCCTCCAGGGACTTCGCCCCGCTCGCCACGGCCATCGCCACGGCGGTCTGCAGCGCGCTCAGCCGGAGCGACTCCAGCGCGACCGTCCCGGCGACGTACGTCCGCCCGGTCTCGTCCCGCACCGCCGCGCCCTCGGGCACGCCGTTGCGGGCACGGGCGCTGCGCGCCAGCGTGATGATCTTGCGGTCCTCGGGGTCGAGTTCGGTGCTCTGCGTCATGCCCCGAGCATAAGCAGGGCGGCCGGGGACACCCCGGCCGCCCCGTGCGTCAGGAGCCTCAGCCCTGGGCGCCCTTGGCGAACTTCTCGCCGCCGCGCTCGGCCAGGTCCTGGAAGGCCGAGTGGTCCGGCTTCTCGCCCATCGGGACGTACGCCAGGCGCGTCATGCCGGCGCCCTGGCGGGCGACCAGCACGTCGGACTCCAGCTTCATGCCGAGCTGCGGGATGTCCATGACGAGCCGCAGGCCGACGGACTCCTCGCCGACCTGCGGGACGGTCAGCTTCTCGGAGGTGATCGTCATCTTCTCGCCGTCCTGGACGGTCGTGAAGGTCGCGCACGGGCCGACGGCGTCGGCCACGCTCTTCACGAACGCCGTCGCGGCGGCGCCGTCGGAGTAGGTGAAGATCTGCTGGGCGAGGACCGCGCTGTCGCCCTCGCGGGCGAAGTCGCGGTTCCCGCCCATCGTGGCGCCCTCGATCTTGTCGGACATCAGCAGCGCCAGCGGCCGGCACTCGGGCTTCTCCGCCTTCGGCTGGTCCTCCGAGGGGGCGGTCGCCTCGACCTTCCAGCCGGCCGGCAGGTCGGCGACCTCCAGGAGGCCCGCCTTCATCTGCGCCTCGGTCAGCGGGGTCGCGGGCTTCTCCGCGGGCTTCTGCTCGGCGCTGCTGCCGCTCTCGGCGGCCTTCGGCTTGTCGTCCTTCTCGGACGAGCCGCCGCACGCGGCGGTCAGGAACAGGGCGGACGTGGTGAGCGCCACCACGGCGCCACGGTGCATACGGATACGCATGAGAATGTGACTCCCCATCAGTAGTGATTCCGGGGAGCAAACGGTTTCCCCCCTCCCCACCCTCGCGGGCCGCAGTGAGGATAGCCCCCACCGGCGGGATTCGGCCGCCGATATATCTTTACGGGCGGTCCAGGCGCAGGCGCGCGGCCCTGGGGAGGCCGGCGACGACCAGGTCGTAGGAGTCCTCGACCAGTTCGCGGACCAGGGTGGCGGGGAGGGCGGGGACCGTGACCGTGTTCCAGTGGCGCTTGTTCATGTGGTAGCCGGGGGCGACGGCGTCCGGGTGCTCGGCGCGCAGGCGGACCGCGTTCTCCGGCTCGCACTTGAGGTTCACGGCGAGCGGCCGGGCGTCGAGCGCGCTGAGCGCGAACATCTTCCCCGCGACCTTGAAGACCGAGGTCTCCGGGCCGAAGGGGAACTCCTCCACCGCGGCCTCGAAGCCCAGGCAGAACGCCCTGAGTTGCTCCGGGGTCACGCGGCCTCGTCCTCCGGCTCCTCCGGCTCCTCCGGCGACACCGGCTCCGCCAGCACGGTCACGATCTTGTTGCGGCGGCCCGCCGGGGACTCGGCCGTCAGCCGCAGCGCCCGCCCGTCGGGCAGGTCGACCACGGCCGTCGCCCCGGCGATCGGGACGCGGCCGAGCGCCTTGGCGAGGAGCCCGCCGACCGTCTCCACGTCCTCGTCGTCGTACGCGTCGAGCCCGAACAGCTCGCCGAGGTCGCCGATGTCGAGGCGGGCCGTCACCCGGTAGCGGCCCTCGCCGAGCTCCTCGACGGGCGGCAGCTCGCGGTCGTACTCGTCGGTGATCTCACCGACGATCTCCTCCAGGATGTCCTCGATGGTGACGATCCCGGCCGTGCCCCCGTACTCGTCGATGACCACCGCGCAGTGGTTGCGCTCCTGCTGCATCTCGCGCAGCAGGTCGCCGGCGTTCTTGGTGTCCGGCACGAACGTCGCCGCCCGCATCGCCGTGGACACCAGGTCGGACTCCGCCTCCCGGTTGATGTGCGTCTTGCGGACCAGGTCCTTCAGGTACACGATGCCGACCACGTCGTCCTCGCTCTCCCCGGTGACCGGGATGCGCGAGAAGCCCGAGCGCAGCGCGAGGGTGAGGGCCTGCCGGACGGTCTTGTACCGCTCGATCGACACCAGGTCCGTGCGCGGCACCATCACCTCGCGGACCAGCGTGTCGCCCAGCTCGAAGACGGAGTGCACCATGCGGCGCTCCTCGTCCTCGATGAGGGACTCCTGCTCCGCCAGGTCGACCATGGCGCGCAGCTCCGCCTCGGACGCGAACGGCCCCTTGCGGAAGCCCTTGCCGGGGGTGAGCGCGTTGCCGATGAGGATCAGCAACTGCGGCACCGGCCCCATGACGCGGGCCAGCGGCAGCAGCACGTACGCCGCCGCCGTCGCCGTGTTCAGCGGGTGCTGGCGGCCGATCGTGCGCGGCGAGACGCCGACGGCGACGTACGAGACGAGCACCATCACGCCGATCGCCACGACCAGCGCGCTCCACGTCTCCCGGAACTCCTCCAGGCAGGCGTACGTGACGAGCACGCCGGCGGCCGTCTCGCAGGCGACCCGGACGAGCAGCGCCACGTTCAGGTACCGGGTGGGGTCGGAGGCCACCTGGACGAGCTTGGCCGCGCCGCGCCGCCCGGACCGCACCGCCTCGGCGGCCCGGAAGCCGGAGACGCGTGCGAGGCCCGCCTCCGCGCACGCGGCGAGCCACGCCACCACGATCAGCGCGACCGCCCCCACGACGAGTGGTCCGCTCATGAGACGGTCGGCGCCGGGGAGGGGCCGGTCAGGCCCTTCTCCGCCCGCCAGCCGTCGACGATCGCCGCCTGGAGCCCGAACATCTCGGCCTTCTCGTCGGGCTCCTCGTGGTCGTAGCCGAGGAGGTGGAGCACCCCGTGGACGGTGAGGAGCTGGAGCTCCTCGTCCATGGAGTGCTGCGTGGGCGCCTCGCGGCCCTGTCGCTCGGCCACCTCGGGGCAGAGCACGATGTCACCGAGGAGCCCCTGCGGGGGCTCCTCGTCGTCCTTCGACGGCGGACGCAGCTCGTCCATCGGGAAGGACATGACATCCGTCGGGCCCGGCAGGTCCATCCACTGGATGTGGAGCTGCTCCATCGCCTCGGCGTCCACGACGATCACCGACAGCTCGGACAGGGGGTGGATGCGCATCCGCGCGAGCGCGTAGCGGGCGACGTCGAGGATCGCCTGCTCGTCGACCTCGGTGCCGGACTCGTTGTTGACGTCGATCGACATGGTGCTGTTCGGTCTCTCGCTTCGGATGGTCAGCGCCCGTTCCGGGTGTCGTACTTCTCGTACGCGTCGACGATACGGCCGACCAGCTTGTGCCGTACGACGTCGTGCGACGTGAGGCGGGAGAAGTGGACGTCCGGGACGCCGTCGAGGATGTCCTGCACCTGCCGCAGACCGCTCTTGGTGCCGTTGGGCAGGTCGACCTGGGTCACGTCACCGGTGATGACGATCTTCGATTCGAAGCCGAGCCGGGTCAGGAACATCTTCATCTGCTCGGGGTTCGTGTTCTGCGCCTCGTCGAGGATGATGAACGCGTCGTTGAGCGTCCGGCCGCGCATGTACGCCAGCGGCGCGACCTCGATCGTGCCCGCCGCCATCAGGCGGGGGATCGAGTCGGGGTCGAGCATGTCGTGCAGCGCGTCGTACAGCGGCCGCAGGTACGGGTCGATCTTCTCGTAGAGCGTGCCCGGCAGGAAGCCGAGCCGCTCGCCCGCCTCGACGGCGGGCCGGGTCAGGATGATCCGGTTGACCTGCTTGGACTGCAGGGCCTGGACCGCCTTCGCCATCGCGAGGTAGGTCTTCCCGGTACCGGCCGGGCCGATGCCGAAGACGACCGTGTGCTTGTCGATGGCGTCGACGTACCGCTTCTGGTTGAGCGTCTTGGGGCGGATGGTCCGGCCACGGCTGGAGAGGATGTTCTGGGTGAGGACCTCGGACGGCGTCTCGGCCGCCCCTCCCCCGGTCTCCTCCTTGAGCATGGCGATCGAGCGTTCCACCGCGTCCTCCGTCATGGGCTGCCCCGTGCGCAGCACCAGCATCATCTCGTCGAACAGCCGCTGGATGAGGGCCACCTCGGCGGCCTCTCCCACGGCACTGATCTCATTGCCCCGGACGTGGATGTCGGCGCGGGGGAACGCCCGCTCGATCACACGGAGCAGGGCGTCGCCCGAGCCGAGCACGGTCACCATCGGATGCTTGGCGGGTACGGTGAAGTGGGCTCGTACCTGGTCTGTGGGTAGCTGAGTCATGGGCCGGCTCTCTGGCCTGCGCATACCTCCTGTTGCAGGGTTCTCGCCACTCGACAACCTCTGTACGGTCCAGGGTACGGCGTACGGCTGACAACCCAGAAGGCTTTTCCCCGGCCTCAGGCGGACCGGCGGAACCCGATGGTCGGCACCGCGCGGCGCAGCGGCCACGTCCGGGTGGGCGGGGGCAGCAGCGCGTCGAGGAACCCGTACCGGCGCAGCGCGGCCGGGTCCTGGCCGGGGCAGCCCTGCACGTACTGCCACCAGGCGGCGACCTCGACCCAGCCGGGCGCGGACAGCGACCCGCCGAACTCCTGCACCGACAGCGCGGCCGTCAGCCCGGCGAAGGCCAGCCGGTCGGCGAGCGGCCACCCGGCGAGCGTGCCGGTGACGAACCCGGCCACGAACACGTCCCCCGCGCCGGTCGGGTCCAGCGCGGCGACCTCGATGGCCGGCACCTCGGCCGTCTCGCCCGTGCGGCCGTCCACGGCGTACGCCCCCTCCGCGCCGAGCGTCACCACCGCGAGCGGCACCTTGTCGGCGAGGGCGCGGGCGGCGGCGCGCGGGCAGTCGGTGCGGGTGTAGCGCACGGCCTCCTCGGCGTTGGGCAGGAACGCCTCGCAGTGGTCCAGGTCGGGCAGGGCGGCCAGGTCCCACCGGCCGGTCTCGTCCCACCCCACGTCCGCGAAGATCCGCGTATCGCGGCGGGCCGCCTGCGCCACCCACTCCTCGGAGCGGCCGGGCGCGAGGGAGGCGACGGCGGCACGCGCGCGGGGCGGGCAGGCGGGGACGGAGCCCTCGGGGGGCGGCGCCTCGTGGCCGTGCGACACCATCGTGCGCTCGCCGTCGTACGCCATGGACACCGTCACCGGCGAGTGCCAGCCGGGCACGACGCGCGACCGGGACAGGTCGATGCCCTCGCCCTGTTCGAGCGCGTCCCAGCAGTACTCGCCGTAGTGGTCGTCGCCGAACGCGGCGGCGAGGGAGGTGCGCAGCCCCAGCCGGGTCAGCGCGGTCGCCATGTTGGCGACGCCGCCGGGGCTGGACCCCATGCCGCGCGCCCAGGTCTCCGTGCCCTTCGCCGGGGCGCTGTCGAGGCCGGTGAAGATGATGTCGAGGAAGACCGTGCCGGTCAGGAACACGTCGCAGTCGGGGTCCGCGGGGGTGCGCAGCGTGCCGAGCGGGTCGACACCGGCGGTGTGCTCGTGCTGCTGTCCTTTGAAGGGGTCGGGTGTGGTCACGGCGGGCTCCCGGTCGCGCGGCGCTGACTCCCGCCAGTCTGCCCGATCCGCCGCGCCCCCGGTCCCGGTCCGTCCCCGTCCCTCAGTCGAAGGTGTAGGCGTCGACCTCGGCCAGGTACCGCGCGCGCAGGTCCTCGTCGTGGTCGAGGAACGCCGCCTCGAAGGAATTGCGGGCGAGCCGGCGCAAATCGTCCTCGGTGAGGGCGAGGGCCTCGCGGACGGCGTGGAAGGTGTCGCCCACGTATCCGCCGAAGTACGCGGGGTCGTCGGAGTTGACGGTGACCAGCAGCCCGGCGTCCATCATCGCCTTCAGCGGGTGGTCCTCCAGGAGGTCCACGGCGCGCAGCCGGACGTTGGACAGCGGGCACAGCGTGAGCGGCACCCGGTCCCGTACCAGCCGCCGCACCAGCTCCGGGTCCTCCATGGCGCGCAGCCCGTGGTCGATCCGCTCGACGCCGAGGACGTCCAGGGCCTCGCGGACGTACGACGGCGGGCCCTCCTCGCCGGCGTGGGCGACCCTCCGCAGGCCCAGCGCGCCGGCCGCCTCGTACACCTCGCGGAACTTGGCGGGCGGGTGGCCGACCTCCGCCGAGTCGAGCCCGACGCCGGCGATGCGGTCCAGGTACGGCCGCGCGGCGTCGAGGGTCTCCCGCGCGGACTCGGCGGACCGGTCCCGCAGGAAGCACATGATCAGCTGCGTGGTGACGCCGTGCCGCTCCTCGCTGCGCTCCAGCGCCCCGGCGAGGCCCTCGACGACCGTGCCGAGGGGGACGCCGCGGTCGGTGTGGGCCTGCGGGTCGAAGAAGATCTCGGCGTGCCGGACGCCCTGCGCGGCGGCCCGCGCGAGGTAGGCGTCGGCGAGCTCGGCGAAGTCGTCCGCGGTGCGCAGGACGGCCATGAGCGCGTAGTACAGGTCGAGGAACGACTGGAGGTCGTCGAACCGGTACGCCCGGCGCAGCTCCTCCGCGGAGGCGTAGGGCAGGTCGACGCCGTTGCGGGCGGCGAGGGCGAAGGCCAGCTCGGGTTCGAGGGTGCCCTCGATGTGGAGGTGGAGTTCCGCCTTGGGGAGGTCTTCGGGGAGGTTCATCGGGGGTGGTCCTAGGGGCGCTTGGGGAGGGGGACGCGGATGAGGTCCTGGGCGACGGTCAGCTCGCCGTCGAACCCGGCCGCGCGGGCCTGCCGCTCGAAGGCGGACGGGTCGCCGTACCGCTGCGAGAAGTGGGTGAGGACGAGGTGCCGGACGCCCGCGTCGCGGGCCGCGGCGGCGGCCTGCCCCGCGGTCAGGTGGCCGTGCTCGACGGCGAGGTCCGTGTCCTCGTCGAGGAACGTCGACTCGATGACGAGCAGGTCGCAGCCCTCGGCGAGCGCGTGGACGCCGTCGCAGAGGCGGGTGTCCATGACGAAGGCGAAGCGCTGGCCGGGCCGTACCTCGCTGACGTCCTCCAGCCGTACCCCGCGCAGGGCGCCCTCCCGCTGGAGGACGCCCACGTCGGGACCCTCGATGCCGTGCGCCGCGAGCCGCTCGGGCAGCATGCGGCGCCCGTCCGGCTCCGTCAGCCGGTAGCCGAACGACTCCACGGGGTGCGACAGACGGCGCGCCTCCAGCACGTACCCGGGCGTCCGCGCGACGGGCCCGTCGGCGGCGACGGGCGCCTCCACGATGTCGGCGCGCTCGCGGTAGGCGGTGGCGTACCGCAGCCGCTCGAAGAACCGCTGCCCGGACGCCGGGTAGTGGGCGGTGACGGGGTGCGGGACCTGGTCGAGGTTGATGCGCTGGACGACCCCGGCGAGGCCGAGGGAGTGGTCGCCGTGGAAGTGCGTGACGCAGATCCGGTCGATGTCGTGCGCGGCGACCCCGGCGCGCAGCATCTGGCGCTGGGTGCCCTCGCCCGGGTCGAAGAGGATCCCCTCGCCGTCCCAGCGGAGCAGGTAGCCGTTGTGGTTCCGGTGGCGTGTGGGCACCTGGCTTGCGGTGCCCAGCACGACGAGCTCTCGTACGGACACGCGGTCTACCCGGGGGGCCACTCGAGGCCGCGGCCGCCGAGGACGTGGGCGTGCGCGTGGAAGACGGTCTGGCCGGCCCCCGCGCCCGTGTTGAGGACGATCCGGTAGCCGGCGTCGTCGATCTTCTCCTGCGCGGCGACCTCCCCCGCCTCGCGCAGCACGTCGGCGGCGACCTCCGGCGCGGCGGCGGCGAGCGCGGCGGCGTCGGGGTGGTGCTCCTTGGGGATGACCAGCACGTGGGTGGGTGCCTGGGGGTTGATGTCGCGGAACGCGACGGTGGTCTCCGTCTCGCGGACGACGGTGGCGGGCACCTCCCCCGCCACGATCTTGCAGAACAGGCAGTCGCTGCGCGGCTCTCCGGCCATGCTGGCAGCCCTCTCTCGACTCGGACGGCAGATACGTCCGTACCCTATCGCCGCCCGTCGGGCCGGATCAGGACCACCGTCCGGTGCGCCCGAGGAGGAGCGCCGCCGCCGCCGTGCCGGCCGTGGAGGTGCGCAGGACGCTCCGCCCGAGCCGGTACGGCCTGGCGCCGGCCTCCGCGAACACGGCGAGCTCGTCGGGCGCGACGCCGCCCTCGGGGCCGACGACCAGCACGATCTCACCGGTCGCGGGCAGCGGGGCGGTGGCGAGCGGCTCGGCGCCCTCCTCGTGCAGCACGGCCGCGAAGTCGGCGTCAGCGAGCAGCCGGGCCACCGCCTTGGTGCCGGCCGCGTCGGCGACGTCGGGGAAGCGGAGCCTGCGGGACTGCTTGCCCGCCTCGCGGGCGGTGGCCCGCCACTTCGCCAGCGCCTTCAGCCCGCGCTCGCCCCTCCACTGCGTGACGCACCGCGACGCCGCCCACGGCACGACCGCGTCGACACCGGTCTCGGTCATCGTCTCGACCGCCAGTTCGCCCCGGTCGCCCTTGGGGAGTGCCTGGACGACGGTGATGCGGGGCGTGGGCACGGGCTCGTCCCGCACCTCCGCGACGGCCACGTCGAGGCGGTCCTTTCCCTCCACGGCGGCGACGGTGCCGTACGCGCCGCGCCCGGCGCCGTCCGTGAGGACGACCTCCTCGCCGGTCCGCAGCCGGCGCACCGACACGGCGTGCCGCCCCTCCGGCCCGTCCAGGGTGAGCACCGCGCCGGGCGCGGCGGCCGTCAGGTCGTCGGCGACGAAGACGGGGGCGGTCATGACACACCTCTCAGGGCCGGCGCCTCAAGGGCCGACCGGAGTTCGGAACGGAGTACTTCGACGAGCTGCCCGGCGGGCAGCTCCCGGGCCAGCCGGTGGCCCTGGCCGGCCCACAGGGCCATGCCCTGCGGGTCCTTCGCCCTGGCCGCGGCCTTGCGCAGCCCGCTGGTCAGGTGGTGCACCTCGGGGTACGCGGCCGGGGCGTACGGCCCGTGCTCCCGCACGAACCGGTTGACCAGGCCCCGGGCGGGGCGGCCGGAGAAGGCGCGGGTCAGCTCGGTGTGGGTGAACAGCGGGTCCGTCACGGCCCGCTTGTGCAGGGGGTCGGCGCCGGACTCCGGGCAGACCAGGAAGGCGGTGCCGAGCTGCGCGGCCTCGGCGCCCGCCGCGAGGACGGCGGCGATCTGGCCGCCGCGCATCAGGCCGCCCGCGGCGAGCATCGGCAGCCCCACGGCCTCGCGGACCTGGGTGATCAGCGCCAGCAGCCCGGTGCCGGAGCACTCGGCCTCCGGGTCGTCCCGGTGCGTGCCCTGGTGGCCGCCGGCCTCGACGCCCTGCACGCACACGGCGTCGGCGCCGGCCCGCTCGGCGGCCCGCGCCTCGTCGGGGCCGGTGACCGTCACGACGGTCCGGGTGCCCACGCGCGCGAGGGCCGCCACCGTGTCGGGCGCGGGGCAGCCGAACGTGAAGGACACGACCGGCACCGGGTCGTCGAGGAGGATCGCCAGCTTCGCGTCGTAGCCGTCGTCCCGGCCGGCGTCGGGGTCGCCGAGCGGCGTCTCGTACCAGGCGGCCTCACCGGCGAGCTGCTGGCGGTACACCTCGACGGCGGCGGCGTCCGCCTGGCCCGGCTGCGGCATGAACAGGTTCACGCCGAAGGGCCGCGCGGTGAGGCTCCGGAGCTGCTGGACCTCCTGGTACATGCCGTCGGCCGTCTTGTACCCGGCGGCCAGGAAGCCGAGGCCGCCGGCCTCGGACACGGCCGCCGCGAGCTGCGGGCACGAGGCGCCGCCCGCCATGGGGGCCTGCACGATCGGGTAGCGGCAGAGATCGGTCAGCGCGGAGGGCATGCACGCATGGTGTCACGCTCCGCGCCCCCGTCGAACCCCCGGCCCCGAGGGTCGGGGCCGGGTCCGGCGGCGCGCCGCCGGGGGCCGCTAGCGGCCGTTGAACGCGTCCTTCAGCCGCGAGAACAGCCCCTGCTGGCCCGGCGCGAACTGGCCCGTGGGCCGTTCCTCGCCGCGCAGCTTCGCCAGGTCGCGCAGCAGGCGCTCCTGCTCCGCGTCCAGCTTCGTGGGCGTCTGGACCTCGACGTGGACGATCAGGTCGCCGCGCCCGCCGCCGCGCAGGTGCGTGACGCCGCGGCCGTGCAGCGGGATCGACTGGCCCGACTGCGTACCGGGCCGGATGTCGACCTCCTCCATGCCGTCGAGCGTCTCCAGCGGCACCTTCGTGCCGAGCGCGCCCGCCGTCATCGGGATCGTCACCGTGCAGTGCAGGTCGTCGCCGCGCCGCTGGAACACCGGGTGCGGCAGCTCGTGGATCTCCACGTACAGGTCGCCCGCCGGGCCGCCGCCGGGGCCGACCTCGCCCTCGCCGGCGAGCTGGATGCGCGTGCCGTTGTCGACACCGGCCGGGATCTTGACCGTGAGCGTCCGCCGGGACCGCACCCGGCCGTCGCCCGCGCACTCGGGGCACGGCGTCGGCACGACCGTCCCGAAGCCCTGGCACTGCGGGCACGGGCGGGACGTCATGACCTGGCCCAGGAAGGACCGCGTCACCTGCGACACCTCGCCGCGGCCGCGGCACATGTCGCACGTCTGCGCCGAGGTGCCCGGCGCGGCGCCCTCACCCGAGCACGTCGCGCACACGACGGCCGTGTCGACCTGGATCTCCTTCGTCGTGCCGAAGGCCGCCTCGTCGAGCTCGACCTCCAGCCGGATCATCGCGTCCTGGCCGCGGCGGGTGCGCGACCGCGGGCCGCGCTGGGACGCCGTGCCGAAGAAGGCGTCCATGATGTCGGAGAAGTTCCCGAAGCCGCCCGCGCCGAAGCCCGCGCCCGCGCCGGCCCCGCCGGACGACGACAGGGGGTCGCCGCCGAGGTCGTAGACCTGCTTCTTCTGCGGGTCCGACAACACCTCGTACGCGGCGTTGATCTCCTTGAACCGCTCCTGCGTCTTCGGATCGGGGTTGACATCCGGGTGCAGCTCGCGGGCGAGCCGCCGGAATGCCTTCTTGATCTCGTCCTGGGACGCGTCGCGGCGCACGCCGAGTACGGCGTAGTAGTCCGTGGCCACTTACGACTCCGCCAGGATCTGTCCGACGTAACGTGCCACTGCGCGTACCGCTCCCATCGTTCCGGGGTAGTCCATGCGGGTCGGTCCGACCACGCCGAGTTTGGCGACCGCCTCGTCGCCCGAACCGTAGCCGACCGCGACGACGGACGTGGAGTTCAGCCCCTCGTGGGCGTTCTCGTGGCCGATGCGCACGGTCATGGCCGGGTCCGTCGCCTCACCGAGCAGCTTGAGGAGCACGACCTGCTCCTCCAGCGCCTCCAGCACGGGCCGGATGGTGAGCGGGAAGTCGTGTCCGAAGCGCGTGAGATTGGCGGTCCCGCCGATCACCAGGCGCTCCTCGGTCTCCTCCACCAGCGTCTCCAGCAGCGTGGAGAGCACCGTGGAGACCGTCCCGCGGTCCTCCGGGTCGAAGGACTCCGGGAGGTCCTGCACCAGCTGCGGCACGTCGGCGAACCGCCGGCCGGCGACCTGGCTGTTCAGCCGGGCGCGCAGGTCGGCGACGGAGGTCTCGCCGAACGGGGCGGGGCAGTCGACCATGCGCTGCTCCACCCGCCCGGTGTCCGTGATCAGGACGAGCATCAGCCGGGCCGGGGCCAGCGACAGCAGCTCGACGTGGCGCACGGTCGACCGGGTCAGCGACGGGTACTGCACGACCGCGACCTGGCGGGTCAGCTGGGCCAGCAGCCGGACCGTGCGCCCCACGACGTCGTCCAGGTCCACCGCGCCGTCCAGGAAGTTCTGGATGGCCCGGCGCTCCGGCGGCGACAGCGGCTTGACTCCGGCGAGCTTGTCGACGAAGAGGCGGTAGCCCTTGTCCGTGGGGATGCGTCCGGCGCTGGTGTGGGGCTGGGCGATGAACCCCTCCTCCTCCAGCACCGCCATGTCGTTGCGCACGGTGGCCGGCGACACGCCCAGGTTGTGGCGCTCGGTGAGCGCCTTGGAGCCGACGGGCTCCTCCGTACCGACGTAGTCCTGAACGATCGCGCGCAGCACCTCGAGTCTGCGTTCACTGAGCACGGCGCGCACCTCCAGCTGGCTCCGGTCGGCTGACGTCTGCTGGCACTCGCCGTGTCCGAGTGCCAATCATCCCCGCGGCCAGTGTACGGCGCCGAGGTCAATGCCTGGCAAGGGCGGCGTGGGGAGCGCGGCGGTGCCCGGCGGCCGATCACCGTATCGCGCGCCGGCCGCGGGCATTGCCGATAGCGTCGCGGTATGGACGTCGGTTGGGAAGAGTTCGGGTGGGAGCGGCTCGCGGCCGGGGTGGGCCGCAGGCGGCTCCCGGGCTGGGACGCCACGGTCGGACTGGTCGTCGGGGACGGGGCCGCCCTGCTGTTCGACGCGGGTTCCACGCTGCGGGAGGGCGCGGAGATCCGCGCCCAGGTCCAGGGGCTGCTGGGCGGGCGGCGCGTGACGCACATCGCACTGAGCCACTCGCACTTCGACCACGTGCTGGGTGCCGCCGCCTTCGCGGGCGCACAGGTGTTCGGTGCCGTGGGTCTGGACGAGGTGCTGACGCGGGAGCGGGACGCGCTGCGGGCGGACGCCGTGCGGGAGGGCGTCGCCGAGGACGAGGCGGGCGAGGCCGTGGACGTCCTGGTGCACCCGCACCACCTCGTGTGCGGCGAGTGGACGCTCGACCTGGGCGGCCGGCAGGTGCTGCTGGTGAACGCGGGCCCCGGGCACACCGGCCACGACCTGGCGCTGCTGGTGCCGGGCGCGGCGGACGGCACGCCCGGGGTGGTGTTCTGCGGGGACCTGGTGGAGGAGTCGGGCGAGCCCCAGGCGGGCCCGGACGCGATCCCGTCGCGCTGGCCGGCCGCGCTGGACCGGCTGCTGGAGCTGGGCGGGGAGGGCGCGGCGTACGTGCCGGGGCACGGCGCGGTGGTGGACGCCGCGTTCGTACGCGCCCAACGGGAGGAGCTGGCCCGCAGGTTCGCGGTGTCGTAGCGTCTGGCGCATGCGCGCCTACGACCCCGACCTGACCCCGCGGTGGAAGAAGCAGGCCCCCGTGCCGGAGGTGCCCGCCGGGCCCGACCTGGTGGTCGAGGAGGCCGCCACCGGGTTCTGCGGGGCGGTGGTGGGGTGCGAGGCGGGCACGGTGACGCTGGAGGACCGCTTCGGCAGGCACCGGGTCTTCCCGCTCGTGCCGCGCGGCTTCCTGCTGGAGGGCCGTCCGGTGACGCTGGTCCGCCCGGCCGCCCCCGCGCCGGCGCGGCCGGCCCGCACGGCGTCCGGGTCGGTCGCCGTGCCGGACGCGCGGGCGCGGGTGGCGCGGGCGGGACGGATCTACGTGGAGGGCCGCCACGACGCCGAGCTGGTGGAGAAGGTGTGGGGCGACGACCTGCGCGTCGAGGGCGTCGTCGTGGAGTACCTGGAGGGCGTCGACGACCTGCCGGCGGTCGTCCGCGACTTCCGGCCCGGCCCCGACGCCCGCCTCGGGGTGCTGGTGGACCACCTGGTGCCGGGGTCGAAGGAGTCGCGGATCGCCGCGTCGGTCACGGATCCGCACGTCCTGGTGGCGGGGCACCCGTACGTCGACGTGTGGCAGGCCGTGAAGCCGTCGTCGCTGGGCATCCCGGCCTGGCCGGCCGTGCCGCGCGGCCAGGACTGGAAGACGGGCGTGTGCCGGGCCCTGGGCTGGCCCGAGGACACCGGCGCGGCCTGGCGCCGCATCCTGGGCCGGGTCCGGTCGTACAAGGACCTGGAGCCGGCGCTGCTGGGCCGGGTGGAGGAACTGATCGACTTCGTGACGGCGCCGTAGCGCCCGCCCGCGCGGCGCCCCTCAGCCCGCCCAGTCCACTAGGTCTCCTCAGTCCCCTCAGTCCACCAGGTCCCGCACCACCGCGTCCGCGAGGAGCCGCCCGCGCAGGGTCAGGACGGCGCGCCCCTCCCCGTACGGGGCGGGGTCGAGCAGCCCGTCGCGCACGGCGCGCGCGGCGGCGGCCAGGCCCGCCGGGCGCAGCAGCGACAGGGGGATGCCCTCCCGGAGCCGCAGCTCCAGCAGGACGCGCTCGACGCGGCGGTCCTCCTCCGTCAGGACCTCCCGCCCGGCGCCCGGCGAGCGGCCCCCGGCGAGGGCGGCGGCGTAGGCGCCGGGGTGCTTCACGTTCCACCAGCGGACGCCGCCGACGTGGCTGTGCGCGCCGGGCCCGGCGCCCCACCAGTCGGCGCCGCGCCAGTACAGCTCGTTGTGGAGGCAGCGGCCCGCCTCGGAGGCGGCCCAGTTCGACACCTCGTACCAGTGGAACCCGGCCTCCGCGAGGACGGAGTCCGCGATCAGGTACCGGTCGGCGTGCACGTCGTCGTCGGTCATCGGGACCTCGCCGCGCCGGATGCGGTGGGCGAGCCGGGTGCCCTCCTCGACGATCAGGGCGTACGCGGAGACGTGGTCGGGTCCGGCGCCGATCGCGGCGTCGAGGGAGGCCCGCCAGTCGTCGTCGCTCTCGCCGGGGGTGCCGTAGATCAGGTCGAGGTTGACGTGGTCGAAGCCGGCGGCGCGGGCCTCGGCGACGCACGCCTCGGGGCGGCCGGGGGTGTGGGTGCGATCGAGGACCTCCAGGACGTGCCGCCGGGCGCTCTGCATGCCGAAGGAGACGCGGTTGAAGCCGCCCTCGCGGAGCGCGGCCAGGTAGGCCGGGTCGACCGAGTCCGGGTTGGCCTCCGTGGTGATCTCGGCGTCGTCCGCGAGGCCGAACTCGTCCCGGACGGCGCCGAGCATGCGGACGAGGTCCTCGGCGGCGAGCAGCGTGGGCGTGCCGCCGCCGACGAAGACCGTCTGCACGGGGCGGGGGTCGTCGCCGAGGACCTTGCGGGCGAGCCGGACCTCGTCGACGAGGGTCGCCGCGTAGTTGTCGCGGGAGGCGAGGACGCCGCCGGAGCCGCGCAGTTCGGTGGCGGTGTAGGTGTTGAAGTCGCAGTAGCCGCAGCGGGTCGCGCAGTACGGCACGTGCAGGTAGAACCCGAGCGGCCGCTCCGCGCGCCCGTCGAGGGCGGACGGGGGCAGGGCCCCGTCCTCGGGCACGGGCTCACCATCGGGCAGTACGGAAGGCATGGGGTCCATTGTCCGTCACCGCCGCGGTGCGCGGCGCGGAGGCGGCGGACGGGGCCCGCCGGTCCCGCCCGCATCGGCCGCCGGTCCCGCCGGCCGCCGGTCGGCGCGGGCGGGACCGGCGGGTGGGGTCGGCGGACGGGACCGGCAAGCGGGGGCGGCGGACGGGACCGGCAGGTGGGCGGGGCCGGCGGACGGGACCGGCAAGCGGGGGCGGCGGGCGGGACCGGCAGGTGGGCAAGACCGGCGGACGGGATCAGCGGGCGGGAACGCGGCGGGCGGGGCCGGGGCGGTCAGGCCTCGCGGGCTCCCTCGTACATCTCCTCGATGAGGTCCTTGTACTCGCGCTCCACCACGGGCCGCTTCAGCTTGAGGCTCGGCGTCAGCTCGCCGTGCTCCACGTCGAGGTCGCGCGGGAGCAGCCGGAACTTCTTGACCGTCTGCCAGCGCTGCAGGCCCTCGTTGAGCCGGTCCACGTACCCCTGGACCATCTCCTCGACCTGCCGCGTCGCGACCAGCTCGGCGTACGGGCGGTCACCGAGGCCGTGCTCCCGCGCCCAGCCCCGGAGCGCCGCCTCGTCGAGCGCGATGAGGGCGCTGCAGTAGTTCCGGTCGGCTCCGAGGACGACGATGTTGGAGACGAACGGGCACAGCGCCTTGAAGTGGCCCTCGATCTCCGTCGGCGCGATGTACTTGCCGCCGGACGTCTTGAACAGGTCCTTCTTCCGGTCGGTGATCTTCAGGTAGCCGTCGGCGGACAGCTCGCCGATGTCCCCCGTGTGGAACCAACCGTCCGGCTCCAGCACCTCGGCGGTCTTCTCGGGGAGCTTGTGGTAGCCCTGCATGATGCCGGGGCCGCGCAGCAGGATCTCGCCGTCGTCCGCGATGCGCACCTCGCAGCCGGGCAGCGGCTTGCCGACCGTGCCGGTGCGGTACGCCTCGCCCGGGTTCACGAAGGAGGCGGCGGACGACTCCGTCAGTCCGTACCCCTCCAGGATGTGGATGCCGGCGCCGGAGAAGAAGTAGCCGATCTCCGGGGCGAGCGCGACGGAGCCGGACACGGCGGCGCGCAGCCGCCCGCCGAACGCCGCGCGCAGCTTGGAGTACACGAGCGCGTCCGCGACCCGGTGCTTCGCGGCGAGGCCCAGGGGCGCCTTCGCCTGGCCGGTGCGGCGGAAGGAGTCCTGGGTGGCCCTGGCGTAGTCACGGGCGACGCCGGCCGCCCACTGGAAGATCTTGTACTTGGCGGGACCGCCGTCCCGGGCCTTCGCGGCGACGCCGTTGTAGACCTTCTCGAAGATGCGCGGCACGGCCGCCATGTACGTCGGCTGGACGACCGGCAGGTTCTCGATGATCTTGTCGATGCGGCCGTCGACGGCGGTGACGTGGCCGACCTCGATCTGCCCGGAGGTCAGCACCTTGCCGAAGACGTGGGCGAGCGGCAGCCACAGGTACTGCACGTCGTCGTCGCGGACCAGCCCGGTCGCGGCGATGGCCTTCGCCATGTACGACCAGTTGTCGTGCGGAAGGCGCACGCCCTTGGGACGGCCCGTGGTGCCGGAGGTGTAGATGAGGGTGGCGAGCTGGTCGGCGGTGATCGCCTCGACCCGCTCCCGGACCGCCTCGGGGTGCTTCTCCAGGTACGCCCTGCCGCGCTCCTCCAGGTCCGCGAGGGACAGCACCCAGCCGTCCGGGTCGCCGTCGGCGGGCACCGCCGCCGCCGCGTCGATCACCACGACGTGGTGGAGTTCCGGCAGGTCGGCGCGGCGCTCCCGGGCCTTCGCGAGCTGGGCGGCGTCCTCGGCGATCAGGACGCGGCTCTCGGAGTCGGCGAGGATGTACGCGGACTCCTCGGCGTTGGTCTGCGGGTAGACGGTGGTCGTGGCCGCCCCGGCGCACATGACGCCGAGGTCGCACAGGATCCACTCGACGCGTGTGGCGGAGGCGAGGGCGACGCGCTCCTCGGGCCGGACGCCGAGGTCGACGAGCCCGGCGGCGATCGCGTACACCCGGTCCGCGGCCTGGGCCCAACTGAGCGACTTCCAGCCATCGGGTCCCTGGCCGGCGGGGGACGGCACCGGGTAGCGGTACGCCTCGGCGTCCGGGGTCTTCGCCACCCGCTCGAGGAAGAGGCTCGCCACCGAGGGCGGACGGTTCTCGATCAGGGTCTGTGTGTCGCTCACGGGCGTCCTCCGGCGGGCCTGGCAGGTGCCGCGCGCACGGCGCGCGGGCGCTTCGCTGCTGCGGGAAAAGCGGGTCGACGGCTGGCTGTTTAACTCGCGAGTAACCACCGAGCGGGATCAGGTTAGAACGCCGCCGTCCGCTGCGTAAGGGGCTGCGGACGCGCGATTCATACCCGGTTCATAACGACTGCGGGCCTTTCGTGAAAAGGCGGAGGCGCCCGTCCGTCATCCGGACGGGCGCCTCCGCGCGGCGGAATGCCGAGGTGAGCGGCTCGTCGAGCGGCTCACCGGGTGGCTCGACGAGCGGTGTGCCGGGCGGCGCGTCGAGCGGCGCGTCGAGCGGCGTGCCGAGTGGCTCGACGAGCGGCCGGGGCGCCGGGCTACTTCTTGCCCTTGCCCCCGGACTCGTCGCTGGACAGCACCGCGATGAAGGCCTCCTGCGGGACCTCCACGGAGCCGACCATCTTCATCCGCTTCTTGCCCTCCTTCTGCTTCTCCAGCAGCTTCCGCTTGCGGGAGATGTCACCGCCGTAGCACTTGGCGAGGACGTCCTTGCGGATGGCGCGGATCGTCTCGCGGGCGATGACACGGGAGCCGATCGCGGCCTGGACGGGCACCTCGAACGCCTGCCGCGGGATGAGCTCCTTCAGCTTGGCGACGAGCCGCACGCCGTACGCGTACGCCTGGTCCTTGTGCGTGATGGCGGAGAAGGCGTCGACCTTGTCGCCGTGGAGCAGGATGTCGACCTTGACCAGGGAGCTGTTCTGCTCGCCGGTGGGCTCGTAGTCGAGGGACGCGTAGCCGCGGGTCTTGGACTTCAGCTGGTCGAAGAAGTCGAAGACGATCTCGGCGAGGGGCAGCGTGTAGCGGATCTCGACGCGGTCCTCGGAGAGGTAGTCCATGCCGAGGAGGGTGCCGCGGCGGTTCTGGCACAGCTCCATGATCGAGCCGATGAACTCGGACGGCGCGAGGATCGTGGCGCGGACGACCGGCTCGTACACCTCGCTGATCTTGCCCTCGGGGAACTCGCTCGGGTTGGTGACGACGTGCTCGCCGCCGTCCTCCATGACGACCCGGTAGACCACGTTCGGTGCCGTGGCGATCAGGTCGAGGCCGAACTCGCGTTCCAGGCGCTCGCGGATCACGTCGAGGTGGAGCAGCCCGAGGAAGCCCACGCGGAAGCCGAAGCCGAGGGCCGCGGAGGTCTCCGGCTCGTACACCAGGGCGGCGTCGTTGAGCTGGAGCTTGTCGAGGGCGTCGCGCAGCTCCGGGTAGTCCGAGCCGTCCAGCGGGTAGAGGCCGGAGAACACCATCGGCTTGGGGTCCTTGTAGCCGCCGAGGGCCTCCTGGGCGCCCTTGGAGTGGCTGGTGATCGTGTCGCCCACCTTGGACTGGCGGACGTCCTTCACGCCGGTGATCAGGTAGCCCACCTCGCCCACGCCGAGGCCGTCGGCGGCGAGCATCTCCGGCGAGTTGGTGCCGATCTCCAGCAGCTCGTGGGCGGCGCCGGTCGACATCATGCGGATGCGCTCACGCTTGTTGAGCTGGCCGTCGATGACCCGGACGTAGGTGACGACGCCGCGGTACGAGTCGTAGACCGAGTCGAAGATCATCGCGCGGGCGGGGGCGTCGGCGACGCCGACCGGGGCCGGGATGTCCCTGACGACGCGGTCGAGGAGCGCCTCGACGCCCAGGCCCGTCTTCGCCGAGACGCGCATCACGTCGTCGGGCTCGCAGCCGACCAGGTTCGCCAGCTCCTCGGCGAACTTCTCCGGCTGGGCGGCCGGAAGGTCGATCTTGTTGAGGACCGGGACGATGGCGAGGTCGTTCTCCATCGCCAGGTACAGGTTGGCGAGGGTCTGCGCCTCGATGCCCTGGGCCGCGTCGACGAGGAGGATCGTGCCCTCGCAGGCGGCGAGGGAGCGCGACACCTCGTACGTGAAGTCCACGTGGCCCGGGGTGTCGATCATGTTGAGGATGTGGGTCCTGCCCTGCAGCTCACCCTCGGTGGGTGCCCAGGGCAGCCGAACGGCCTGGGACTTGATGGTGATGCCGCGCTCGCGCTCGATGTCCATGCGGTCGAGATACTGAGCGCGCATCTGCCGCTGCTCGACCACACCGGTCAGCTGGAGCATCCGGTCGGCAAGGGTCGACTTGCCGTGGTCGATGTGCGCGATGATGCAGAAGTTGCGGATCAGTGCCGGGTCGGTACGGCTCGGCTCGGGCACGTGGGTAGGGGTCGCGGGCACGCAGGGTCCTGATTCTCGAGACGCCCGGGCGTACGCCGGTGTCTCTGCTCGGGTCGACGTCGGATCGATACGTAGGTTCCATGGTCCCACGGACGGGGACGGGCGCTCGGTTTGGGCCGCTCGAAGCGCTGCTGGTAGCCTGGGCAGCTGTGTCTCGTGGCCCTCTCAGCAGCGTGGCACACATCGAGGAATCCTTACGAACCTGAAAAGGCTCTTTCGTGGCGAACATCAAGTCCCAGATCAAGCGGAACAAGACGAACGAGAAGGCGCGCCTGCGCAACAAGGCCGTCAAGTCGTCGCTCAAGACCGCGATCCGCAAGGCCCGTGAGGCCGCCGCCTCCGGCGACGTCGAGAAGGCCACCGTGGCCACTCGCGAGGCGTCCCGCAAGCTGGACAAGGCCGTCTCCAAGGGCGTCATCCACAAGAACGCCGCCGCCAACAAGAAGTCGGCGCTGGCGTCCAAGCTGGCTGCCCTGCAGGGCTGAGCTCCTGTAGTCCCGGGGACGTCGTCCCCGGAACCGGCCGGATCCCCACGGGCATGCGCCCCGGGGTGACGGACCGGACGACTTGATCGCCGGAAGGGATCCAAGCGGGCCCTCTCAACCACGCTCCCGCCCGGCACCCCGAGCCCGTACGCGGCCTGCGTTCGCCACGCGGGTACGGGCTCACCTGGAACATCCCGAAGGCCCCGGCCCCCGCTCTTTCCCCAGAACGGGCGCCCGGGGCCTTCGGCATGCCAGGACCCACCCGACCGCAAAAGGCCCAACCGCAAAAGGCCCAACCGCGAGAGGCCCGGCTCCGGAAGAGGCCACCCCCGGTGCCCGGCTGCGGAGCCCGACCGCGGGAGAGGACAGCCCCCGGGGTCCGGCTGCGGGAGAGGACCGCCCCGGGGTCCGGCTGCGGAAGGGGGACGGCCCCGGGACGCAACTGCGGGGGCCGACTGCGGGAGAGGCCGGACCCGGGCCGCCCGGGGCGGGGCCCGGCGGACGCAGGGGCCCAGCCGCGAGAGGGAGCGACCCCGAAAGCCCGACCGCAGGGCCCAGCCACGGGAGAGAACCGGCCCCGGAGCCCAACTGCGGAAGGGGACCGACCACGGGGCCCAACTGCGGGGGCCGACCGCGGAAGCCCAGCCGCAGGGAGAAGGACCGACCGCGGAAGCCCGACCCCGGAGTCCAGCCGCGGAGCCCGGCCGCAGGAGGGGACGGCCCCGGAGACCGGCTGCGGGAGGGGCCGGGCCCGGGCCGCCCGGGGCGGGGCCCGGCGGACGCAGGGCCCACCGGACGTAAGGGCCCGTCGATCCCCGAGGCCTGTCGGTCGCCGAAGCCTGTCGGTCCTGGGGTCAGCGGCGGGAGCGGGCGGCCCGGGCGATGGCGACCACCGCCTTCTCCAAGGCGTACTCGGGGTCGTCGCCGCCGCCCTTGACGCCCGCGTCGGCCTCGGCGACGGCGCGCAGGGCCATGGCCACGCCGTCGGGCGTCCAGCCGCGCATCTGCTGCCGCACGCGGTCGATCTTCCAGGGCGGCATGCCCAGCTCACGGGCGAGGTCGGCGGGCCGCCCGCCCCGCGCGGAGGACAGCTTGCCGATGGCCCGCACACCCTGCGCCAGTGCGCTGGTGATCAGTACGGGCGCCACCCCCGTCGAGAGGGACCAACGCAGCGCCTCCAGCGCCTCGGCCGCCCGCCCCTCCACGGCGCGGTCGGCGACGTTGAAGCTGGACGCCTCGGCCCGACCCGTGTAGTAGCGGCCGACGACGGACTCGTCGATCGTGCCCTCGACATCCGCGGTGAGCTGGGAGACCGCGCTGGCGAGCTCCCGCAGGTCGCTGCCGATCGCGTCGACGAGCGCCTGGCACGCCTCCGGCGTGGCCGACCGCCCCAGCGTCCGGAACTCCTGCCGCACGAACGTCAGCCGCTCCGCCGGCTTCGTGGTCTTGGGGCACGCCACCTCGCGCGCGCCCGCCTTGCGGGCCGCGTCCAGCAAGCCCTTGCCCTTGGCGCCGCCCGGATGGAGGAGGACGAGGCTGATCTCCTCCACGGGCGCGGCGATGTACGCCTTGACGTCCTTGACCGTGTCCGCCGACAGGTCCTGCGCGTTGCGCACGATCAGGACCTTGCGTTCGGCGAACAGCGACGGGCTCGTCAGCTCGGCAAGGCCGCCGGGCTGGAGCTGGTCGGCGGTCAGGTCGCGGACGTCCGTGCCGGCGTCGGCGGCCCGTGCGGCCGCCACCACCTGCTGGACGGCGCGGTCCAGCAGCAGATCCTCCTGGCCCACGGCGAGGGTGACGGGGGCGAGCGGGTCGTCGGTCGATTTCTTGGCAGCCATCACGACCAGCATCCCACGGCCCGCCGACACCCTGTCCCGACCACCCGCGCCGCCGGCCACCGCCCGCCCCGGCCGCTCCACCGGCCCGCCCGCACACTCGCCCGCCCCGCACCACCAGCTCGCCCACACCCCGCCCCACCGGCCCGGCCGCACCCCGCACCGCCGGCCCGGCCGCGCGCCCCGCACCACCGGCCCGGCCGCGCACCACCGGTCCGCCTACGGCTCCTCTCGCCAGCCGTCCCACTCGGCGGCGAAGTCGTCCAGCTCCACCGGGGACAGCCGACCGTCCGGGTCCTCGACCACCAGGAGCCACTGGGCGTCCTCGGCGTCGTCCTCCCCGGCGAGGGCGTCCCGTACCAGTTGGGGCTCCTCGTCCAGCTCGTAGCGGTCGGCGAGCGCCTCGGCGGCTTCCTCGGCCGCGTCCCGGTCGGGCAGGACCAGCACGTGCCTGACCTCGTCGGTGCGGTTCTCTTCGTTCACTGCGTTCACGGCACCATTCTTCAACCTCCTCCCCTTCGGTGGACCTCCAGGTACGGCCTAGTACGCCGGCCCTCCGTCCGATGCCCGAGGTGCGACGCCGGGCCGGCCCGTAGCGTGCCTCCATGATCATCCGTGAGCCGGTCCGCGACCGGCAGCAGCGCAAGCGCGATGTCCTCAGACGGCTGGAGGAGGACCACGACCTGTGGGTGGCGACCGCCTCGGCCGCGGGCGAGCCCCTCCTCGTACCGCTGTCGTTCGTCTGGGACGACGGGACCCTCCTGATGTCGACGCGGCGGACCAACCCCACCGCCCGGAACCTCACCCCGCGCGGCCGCGTCCGGCTCAGCCTCGGACACACCCGTGACGTGGTGCTGGTGGACGGCCTCGCGGAGGTGGTCGAGGGCCGTGACCTGCCGCGGGCCTCGGCCGACGCGTTCGCCGCCAAGCTGGGCTGGGACCCCCGCGACCGCGAGCCGTGGGTCTACCTGCGGGTGACTCCCCGGTCCGTGAAGGCCTGGCGCGAGGAGGACGAACTGCCCGGCCGGCTCCTGATGCGCGACGGCACCTGGCTGGTGTGAGCCGGCGGGCCCGCCGGTCCCGCGCCGGCGCCCGCCCGGAGCCTACGGAGGGTGCCGGGTGACCGCCCGCAGGTCCCGGCCGGAACCGGTCACCACGATGGCGCCGTCCCGGTCTGTCCGCAGCACGGCCGCGCCCGCCTTGCGGAGGGCGTCGAGCGTACGGGACGACGGATGCCCGTACGGGTTGTCGCGCCCGACCGACACCAGGGCGAGCCGGGGCCGCGCCCTGCCGAGCAGTTCGGGATCCTGGTGTGCCGAGCCGTGGTGCGCGACCTTGAGGACGTCGACCCTCGGCAGCGCGGGATGAACCCGCCAGAGGCCCCGCTGGGACGGCGGCTCCAGGTCACCGAGGAGCAGCAGGGTCACCCCTCCCCGGGTGCGGACGAGCAGGGTGACGCTGGCGTCGTTGGGCCCCTCCGGGGCGAATCCGGCGACGGGCGCGGGCCACAGCACCTCCCAGTCGAGCGGCCCGGCCCTGCGCCGCTCCCCGGGCGCCGCGTGGACCACGGGGACGCGTGCCGCGGCGGCCGTCCGGCGGACGAACGCGGCCTGTCCGGGCGGGTCGAGGAACCCTGTCGTCTGGATCACCCCCACGGACCGGCCGCGCAGCACGCCCGGCAGCCCGGACACGTGATCGGCGTGGAAGTGGGTGAGCAGCACGAGCGGCACGCGGCTGACGCCCAGGTCCCGCAGGCACCGGTCCACCGGCTCGGGGTCCGGTCCCGCGTCGACCACGACGGCCGTGCCGTCCCCCACCGCCAGGGCGGTGGCATCGCCCTGGCCCACGTCGCACATCGCGAACACCCAACCGGGCGGCGGCCACCCGGTGACGACCCGGGTGATCGGCACGGGCCGCACGACGGCGAGCAGCAGCGCCCCGGCGCACCCGGCGGCCACCCACGGCCGGTACGGCAGCCGGCGCACCGCGAGCAGTAGCGCCGCGGTCACGGCGGCCAGCAGCAACCCGCCCCGCCAGCCACCCGGCCAGTCCACCTCCGCTCCGGGCAGGGAGGCCCCGGTCCGAGCGACGGACGCCACCCATCCGGCGGGCCAGGCGGCACACTCGGCGAGCAGCCGGGCCACCGGCATGGCCAGCGGAGCGATCCCCAGCGCGGCGAACCCGAGCACCGTCGCCGGCGCCACCGCCAGTTCGGCCAACAGGTTGCAGGGGATCGCCACCAGACTCACCCGCGCCGCGAAAACGGCCACCACCGGCGCGCACACCGCCTGCGCGGCCGCCGCCGCGGCCAGTGCCTCCGCGACACGCGGCGGGACCCCGCGCCCCTGGAGGGCGGCACTCCAGCGCGGGGCGATCGTGAGGAGCGCGCCGGTCGCCAGAACGGACAGCAGGAACCCGTACCCGCGGGCCAGCCACGGGTCGTACAGCACCAGCAGCAGGACGGCCCCGGCGAGGGCGGGGATCAGCGACCGGCGGCGGCCGGTGCCGATGGCGAGCAGGGTGATCAACCCGCACGCGGCGGCGCGCAACACACTCGGTTCGGGCCGGCACACCACCACGAACGCCAACGTCAGCGCCCCGCCCAGCAGGGCCGTCCCCCGCAGGGAGACACCCAGCCGGGGCGCGAGCCCTCCCCGCTCGGCGCTCGTCGCTCTGCCGGCGGGCCCGATGAGCAGCAGCAGCACGATCGTCAAGTTGCTGCCGGAGACGGCGAGCAGGTGGGTCAGGTCCGTCGCCTCGAACGCCCTCCGCAGGTCCTCGGGGATCCGTGAGGTGTCGCCGACGACCAGGCCGGGCAGCAGCGCCCGCGCGTCCGCGGGCAGTCCGTCGGTCGCTTCGCGCAGCCCGGCACGCAGTTGCCCGGCCGTGCGGTGCGAGGTGCTCGGCGGGCCGGTGACGCGGGGTGGTCCCGTACCGGCGTACAGCACGGCGGCGAACGGGTCGCCGGAGCGGCGTGGCGGTGCGAGCCGCCCGGTCACGTGCAGTCTGGTCGACGGCAGTAGCCGCAGCCAGGCATCGCCGTGCCGTCCCCCCTCCCCGGGCCGTGCCATCACGAGGATCGGCGTGCGGACCCGTGTCGCCGCCCCGTCCGGCGCCGTCACCCGCGTCACCTCCGCGTTCAGGACGACGGAGGCGGGCATCGGCCGGTTGCCGCGCACCCGGGGGACGACGGGCCTCGGGTCGGAACGGACCGTCACGTCGGCCGTGACCGTCGCGTGCTCCCCCGCCAGCGCGGGGACCGGTCCGCGGCGCAGGTCCGCTCCGTGCAACCCCGCCGAGGTCGCGCCGGCCGCGGCGCACAGCAACACGGCGGCGCACGCGGTGGCGTTCCCCCTCCGCCGCTCGCCGGGGCCCGGCACGTACTTCGACCGTCCGCCCAGGAGGAGGGCTGCCGCCACGGCACCGCACAGGACGACACCGGTCACCGTCCACCAGCCGGGGAGGCCCAGGGCGAGTGCCGCCGCCGCCCATGCCGCCAGGGCGGGCGCCACCAGCCGCAGATCGGCCGGCCCCTCCTGCCGGGGGCTGGCGGCTCCCGGCAGGTTGCCCGACGCGCTGTGAACCTCGGCACGGGGCCCCGGGCGCGGCCCGGGACTGGTCGTGGGGCCGTTTGCCGTGCCGGGTGCTGCCGGTGGTGCCTGACCGGGCGTCACAGCCGTACGCGGGGACGGAGGTCGGCGAAGCGGCGGGCGCCGATGCCGCGGACCTGGCGCAGTTCCTCGACCGACCGGAAGCCGCCGTGCTGGGCACGGTGCTCGACGATGTGGCGTGCGAGGACCGGTCCCACCCCGGGCAGCGTGTCGAGCTGTTCGACGGTGGCGGTGTTGAGGCTGACCTGACCTTCCGCCGCCCCGGTTCCGGCGGCTTCCGGGGCCGCCACCGGCAGGGTGCCGGGCGGTCCGGCGGCCGGGACGCCGACCAGGACGTGCTCACCGTCCACCAGGACACGCGCCCGGTTGAGCCCGGTGGTGTCCGTGCCCGGCGGGACGCCGCCGGCGGCGCGGAGCGCGTCGACGACACGGGCTCCCATCGGGAGCCGCAGCACGCCGGGCCGCCGTACCTTGCCGCTCACGTCGACGACGACCACGGCCGAGGGCGACCCCGCCGCCGACGGCGGCCCCGGCGGTACGGCGGCAGCGGCAGCGGCAGCGGCGGCCTGCGGGGCGGTCGGGGACCGGGGCGGTTCCGCCGGCGCGGTCACCGCGGGCGCGGCGCGCCCGACCACCTCGGGCGCACGCACGGTCTCGGGACGGCCCGCCCAGAAGTAGCACCCGGCGAGCACCGCCCCCACGACCAGGATGACGGCCAGTGCGCCCAGCGTGCGGCGTTCGAGCCCGCACCTCGTCTGTACCCACACGGGTAACCGCTCGCGCAGCGCGAACCTCCACCTCGGGACCGCCCCGGCCGGCGAGGGCGCGGACGGCGCGTGCGGAGGCGTCGGATCCCCGCCGGGCACCGGAGCCCCGCCGGGCGTCGGGGGTCCGGCGGGGTCCCGGTGCGACGGCGGGTCGGTGCCCGCCATCAGCGCGTCCGCCCTGGTCCTGGGGGCCGGCGCGGGCGGCACGGCGGTGTGGTCCTCGGGGTCTCCGGCCCGGTGCCGTCCCCGGACCACACCGCCCGTACGGCCGCGCGTCCGGCTGTCGGAGCCGCGGGCCCGGCCCGGTCCGCTCGTCGCCACGAGCCGGCGGGAAACGAGGGGGGCGCGGGAGGAAACCGACGCGACCCTGATTACGGAACGTGTTCGTGTCGTCATGTCACAGCACGGTAGACACATCCGTGCGATTCTGCCGAGCCGTGCCGATTTCCGTGGAAAACCCAGCAGTTGGGGAAAACTCCGCCACCCTGAAGGGTGAAACGGAAGGCTTCACCTCTGGGAGACGACCACTCCCAGCAACCCCGGACCGGTGTGCGCGCCGATCACCGCGCCGACCTCGCTGACGTGCAGGTCGGCCAGGCCCGGAACACGGCCGCGCAGGTGACCGGCGAGCGTGTCGGCCCTCTCGGCGGCGGCGAGGTGGTGCACGGCGATGTCGACGACGGCCCGTCCCGCCCGTTCGGCGGCGATCTCCTCGAGCCGGGCGATGGCCTTCGACGCGGTCCGCACCTTCTCCCTCGGCTCGATGCGTCCGCCGCTCAGCTCCAGCAGGGGTTTCACGGCCAGTGCCGAGCCGAGCAGGGCCCGGGCGGCGCCGATGCGCCCGCCGCGCCGGAGGTAGTCGAGGGTGTCGACGTAGAAGTACGCGGAGGTACCGGAGGCCCGCTTCTCCGCGGCGGCCACGACCTCGTCCAGGCCGCAGTCCGCCCGCGCGGCCTCGGCGGCCGCGACGGCGCAGAAGCCCAGCGCCATGGCGATCATCCCCGTGTCGACGACCCGCACCGGCACCGGCGCCTCCCGGGCCGCGAGCAGCGCCGCCTCGTACGTGCCGGACAGCTCGGCCGACAGGTGCAGCGAGACGATCCCGGTGGCGCCCTCCGCGGCGACCTCGCGGTAGTGGGCGGCGAACACCTCCGGGCTGGGGCGGGAGGTGGTGACGGAGCGTCGCTTCTGCAGGGCCTGGGCGAGGGAACGGGCCGAGATCTCCGTGCCCTCTTCCAGGGCCTGGTCGCCCAGGACGACGGTCAGCGGTACTGCGGTGATACCGTGCCGCTCCATCGTCTGCGGCGGCAGGTAGGCCGTGGAATCGGTGACGATCGCGACATGGCGGGACATGACCGGGAGGTTACCCGCAGGCGGCGCCGGAGAGCAGCCCGGGCCCGTTCCCCCCGGTCGACGTGGTCAGTTGGTGGTCTCGGGACGTGCCGACTTCTGCCAGGGGTAGCCGGTGCCGAGGCGCGGGTCGCGCGCGGTGATGGCCGGCCGGGCTCCGTCGGCCGGGCCGTTCCCGGCGGCCCTGCGCGCCTCCGCCCCCGTCTCCTCGTCCGTGTCCGCCGCCGGACGCCCCTGCTCGGGCGCCGCCGCGGCCTTCGTCCCACCGCGGTCCACCGGCGCGGAGGTCTCCGGCTCCGACCAGTGGCGCAGCGCGCCGGCCTCCACGTCGATCTGGGCGCTGAGCAGGTCCAGGTCGTCCTGGGCGAACCTCTGCGCCCGGTCCCTGGCCGCCCAGCGCAGGGAGTCGGCGGAGTCCGTGATCCGCCGTGTGCGCTCCCGCAGCTCCTCCAGCCGTTCGGCGACCGTGGCCCTGTCGGGGTCGCGCTCCAGCCGCTTGAGCTCCTCGTCCAGCTCGTGCCCGTGAGCGCTGAGCCGCTGGAACAGGTCCAGCGACTCCCGGAGCGAGGCGTCCTCCGGCGCACCGGCCTCCAGGGCGTCCTGTGTGGCCCGCATGGAGGTGCGCAGGGAGAGCCGCAGCTGCGCCAGCTCCCTCGCGACGCCGCCCTGCCCGTAGCTCTTGGCACGGAGGGTGGTGTCCTCGACCGTACGCCGGGCCTGCGTGAGAGTGCGGTCGACGCCGCGCTTGGCGGCCTTGACCGCCTTCACGCTCACGTACACACCGAGCGCGACGAAGGCGACGAAAAGCAGCGCCAGGATCACGATCGCCTCTGTCATGGAGTCCCCTCGTCGTCGTGTGTTCCCTCCACGGTAAACGCCGAAGGGCAGGTCGGGAGTTCCGGAAACCCCCAACCTGCCCCTAGGGGCCGAATCCGGGGCGGCGTCACACGACGGGACCCGGCGGCCGGTCACGCCGGGACGATGTTCACCAGCTTCGGCGCACGGGCGATGACCTTGCGGATGTCCGCGCCGCCCAGGGCGGCCACCACCGCCGGATCGGCCAGGGCCAGCGCCTCCAGCTCCGCGTCCGTGATGGACGGGGAGACCTCCAGCCGTGCCTTGACCTTGCCCTTGATCTGCACGACGCACGTCACGGTCTCGTCGACGACGTACGCCGGGTCGGCGACCGGGAAGTCCTGGTGGACGACGGAACCGCTGTGGCCCAGCTTGCGCCACAGTTCCTCGGCGATGTGCGGGGCCAGCGGCGCGACCAGCAGGACCAGCCGCTCGGCGACCGACCGGGACACGGCGCCGCCCGCCTTGGTCAGGTGGTTGTTCAGCTCGGTGATCTTGGCGATGGCCGTGTTGAACCGCATCGCGGCCATGTCCTGGGAGACCCCGTCGATGGCCTTGTGCAGGGCGCGCAGCGTGTCCTCGTCCGGCTCGGTGTCGACGACGGTGACCTCACCGGTCGACTCGTCGACGATGTTGCGCCACAGCCGCTGCAGCAGCCGGTACTGGCCCACCACCGCGCGCGTGTCCCACGGGCGGGACACGTCCAGGGGGCCCATGGCCATCTCGTACAGCCGCAGCGTGTCCGCGCCGTACTCGGCGCAGATCTCGTCCGGGGTGACCGCGTTCTTCAGGGACTTGCCCATCTTGCCCAGGACGCGGCCGACTTTCTCGCCCTGGTACCAGAACGCGCCGTCGCGCTCCTCGACCTCGGCGGCCGGGACGGCGATTCCGCGCGCGTCGCGGTACACGTACGCCTGGATCATGCCCTGGTTGAACAGCCGGTGGAACGGCTCGGCGGACGAGACGTGGCCCAGGTCGTACAGGACCTTCGACCAGAACCGGGCGTACAGCAGGTGCAGGACGGCGTGTTCGGCGCCGCCCACGTACAGGTCGACGCCGCCGTGCGGCATGCCCTCGCGCGGGCCCATCCAGTACCGCTCGATGTCCGGGTCGACCAGCCGGTCGTCGTTGTGCGGGTCCAGGTAGCGCAGCTCGTACCAGCAGGAACCGGCCCAGTTGGGCATGGTGTTGGTCTCGCGGCGGTACCGCTTGGGACCGTCGCCCAGGTCCAGGGTGACGTTGACCCAGTCCTCGTTGCGGGACAGCGGGGTCTCCGGCTGCGTGTCGGCGTCGTCGGGGTCGAAGGTGCGCGGCGCGTAGTCGTCGACCTCGGGCAGTTCCAGCGGCAGCATCGACTCGGGCAGCGCGTGGGCGACACCGTCCTCGTCGTAGACGATCGGGAAGGGCTCGCCCCAGTACCGCTGGCGGCTGAACAGCCAGTCACGCAGCCGGTAGTTGACGGTGCCCTCGCCGATGCCGCGGGACTCCAACCAGCGGGTGATCTCCGCCTTGGCCTCGACGACGCCCAGACCGTCCAGGGACACGTCGTCGTTGGCCGACGCGACGATCTTCGCGTCGTACGAGTCGAAGGCGTCGTCCCACGTGGCCGGGTCCGTACCGCGGCCGTCGTTCGGCTCGACGACGCAGCGCATGGGCAGGTCGAAGGCGCGGGCGAAGGCGAAGTCGCGGGTGTCGTGCGCCGGGACGGCCATGATGGCGCCCGTGCCGTAGCCCATCAGCACGTAGTCGGCGATGAAGACCGGGACCCGCTCGCCGCTGACCGGGTTGACGGCGTGGGCGCCGGTGAAGACGCCGGTCTTCTCCTTCGCCTCGGCCTGCCGCTCCACGTCGGACTTGGCGGCGGCCTGCTTGCGGTACGCGTCGACGGCCAGCGCCGGGGTGGCGTGCCCGCCCGTCCACAGCGCGGGCGTGCCGGCCGGCCAGGCCTCCGGGACGATCCGGTCGACCAGGTCGTGCTCGGGGGCCAGCACCATGTAGGTCGCGCCGAACAGCGTGTCCGGGCGCGTGGTGAAGACGGTGATCGCGTCGTCGCCGACGGGGAAGTCGACGCGGGCGCCCTCGGAGCGGCCGATCCAGTTGCGCTGCTGCAGCTTGATGGCCTCGGGCCAGTCCAGCGCGTCCAGGTCCTCCAGCAGACGGTCCGCGTAGGCGGTGATGCGCATGTTCCACTGGCGCAGCTTCGCCTTGAAGACGGGGAAGTTGCCCCGCTCGGAGCGGCCGTCGGCGGTGACCTCCTCGTTGGCCAGGACGGTGCCCAGGCCGGGGCACCAGTTGACCGGCGCGTCGGAGGCGTACGCCAGGCGGTACTCGCTCAACACGTCGGCGCGTTCGGTGGCACTCAGCTCGCTCCACGCGCGCGTGGTGCCCGGTACGGCACGCTCACCGCTCTCGAACCCGGCGACCAGGTCGGCGATCGGCCGGGCCTTCTTCGCGTCCTCGTCGTACCAGGAGTTGAAGATCTGCAGGAAGATCCACTGGGTCCACTTGTAGTAGTCCGGGTCGATCGTGGCGAACGACCGGCGCTTGTCGTGGCCCAGGCCCAGCCGACGCAGCTGGGCCTTCATGTTCTCCATGTTCGCCTCGGTCGACACGCGCGGGTGCGTACCGGTCTGCACGGCGTACTGCTCGGCGGGCAGGCCGAAGGCGTCGAAGCCCAGCGTGTGGAGGACGTTGTGGCCGGTCATCCGCTGGTACCGGGCGTACACGTCGGTGGCGATGTACCCCAGCGGGTGGCCGACGTGCAGGCCGGCACCGGACGGGTAGGGGAACATGTCCATGATGAACTTCTTGGGCCGGGCGACCAGCTCCGGATCGCCCGCCAGGTCACCGCTCGGGTTGGGCGCGGCGTAGGTTCCCTCGGCGTCCCAGAAGTCCTGCCAGCGTGCCTCGATGTCGGCCGCCATGGCCGCCGTATAACGATGCGGGGCCGCCGTCTCGGCAGCCGAATTCGTCTCGGTCATGATCCTCTGAAGCTCCATCGATCGTCTCTGCTTCGCTGCCGCCGCGCCCGATTCCGTCGGCGCGGCGAAATGAAAAATCCCCTCACACAGGAGGGGACGCCGCGCCGATTCCGAGCGGATTTCTCACCCGCCGGCACTGATCAGCGCGGCTCGCTAAGCAGAAGGCGTACGGCACGCATGGCGCCAGGGTACAGCAGCGGCCCCACGGGCCGCATCGCACCGTCCCGCCACTCGGACACGGGCAGTGGCGTCACCGTGGCACTACGCGCGCGTACCGGACCGCACGGCGCATCGGCGCGTTTCCGGGCAGTCCCGGGTCGGTCACGGGCTGTCGAGCCGGCGGATCCGCACCACCCTCACTCACCGGTGGGGGCGGCTGCGGCGAGCGCCGCCAGGATCCCGTCCGCGTCATTCGCAGCCTCCCGGACCCCTTGCCGCGAGGTCCCTTCTTCTCCGTCGGTAAGGCGGGGCCTGCGCCGTCCGGTACGGAGAGGCTTGTCCGTGGCCGCCCTCGTTCTCCTCATCCTTTCCGGCCGTCGGTGGAAGGGACGGATTCCGCGGGTTCCCGGATGTTGGCACCGGCGTTCCGTCCCCGGCGCCGCTGACGGCGTCCGCCGCCCGGGCCGGTCGAGGTGGACCTCTTCTCCGCTCTCCACCCCGGCGCCGAGCCGGGGCCCGGCCGGCTCGAAACCGATGGACTGGGGCGGTGCGCGGTCGCCGAGCGGGATCTCTCGGCCGGCGCGACCCGGCGCGCCGGCAGCCGCGCGGGTGGCGGCCGGCCGCGGACTGGACACCGCGCCCGGAGCAGGAGGCGTGGCGGGAGCGTTCCGCTCCGCCTCGTCGAACGCAAGGCGCGGAGCAGCGGCCGGGGTTGGGGTCGGACACGAAGAAGGCGGGCCATCCGACCGGATGGCCCGCCTTCTCGGGCTGTGGAGCTAAGGAGAATTGAACTCCTGACCTCTTGCATGCCATGCAAGCGCTCTACCAACTGAGCTATAGCCCCTTGCGATGTGCCGCCCTGCTCGGTTTCCCTTGCGGGCTTCCCTCGCGGCGACACAGAGAACATTACACGGTCCCCCCGGTGAAGCACCAAATCGTTTGTCCCCCGCCCCGGCCGGAGGGTCGGCGGGACGGGTAGCGTCGGCGCACGTGACCGCGACCGTGACCGCTCAGACCCGCCTCCGGAGCCTGCCGCTTGCCGCCCTGGGGACCTGCCTGTTGTCCTTCGCGGCCTTCTGGGCCGCGCAGCACGCCTCCCACGTGTCGATGCTCGACCTGTCGGTCTACCGGGCCGAGGGGGCGACGGTCCTGGCGGGCGGGGACCTGTACGCGATGCGGGCCACGTCGGCGAACCTGCCGATGACGTATCCGCCGTTCGCCGCGCTGGTGTTCACGCCGCTGCCCCTGATCGGCGTACCGGAGATGCGGGCGCTGGCCACGCTCGGGAACCTGCTGCTGCTGGTGGCGCTGGCGCACCTGTCGCTGCGGCTGGTGACGTCGTGCGGTCCGGCCGCGCGCCGGCGGGGCGGGGCGTTCTGGACGCAGCCGGGGGCGGCCCTGTGGCTGGCGGCGGCCCTGGTGTGGTGCGAGCCGGTGTGGCAGACGTTCCGGTACGGCCAGATCAACCTGCTGATCACGGTCGCGGTGATGTGGGATCTGACACGTCGGGGGGACAGCCGCTGGGCCGGGGTGGGCATCGGGCTCGCCACTGCGGTGAAGCTCACACCGGGCCTCTTCGTCGTCCTGCTGTTCGCCGTGGGGGTGGCACGCGCGCGGAGCGAAGGCTGGGCGCCGCGGCGGAACGAGTGGCTGCGCCGCGGGGTGCGGGCGACGGTGGCGTTCCTGGTGGTGACGATCGCGTCGGCGCTGGTCCTGCCGTACGACTCGCGCCGCTTCTGGACCGAGATGATCTTCAAGACGAGCCGGGTCGGCCGTACCGAGGAGACGGCCAACCAGTCGCTGAGCGGGGTACTGGCGCGGCTGCTGCACACGACCGACCCGGGTGTGTGGTGGGTGGTCGCGGCGGCCGTGGTGGGCGTCGCCGGGCTGGCCGTGGCGGTGCTCGCGGCGCTGCGCGGGGACCGGCCGGTGGCGGTGGTGGCGTGTGCCGTGACGGCGCTGCTGGTGAGCCCGATCTCGTGGTCGCACCACTGGGTGTGGTGCGTACCGGCGCTGGTCCTGCTCGCCACGCGCGTCCGCCCGGTGTGGACGGCCGGGGCGGCCCTGGTGTTCGGGTCGTTCGCACTGTGGTGGGTGCCGCACGCCCCCGCGCCGATACGGCTCGAACTGCACCAGAACGGCTGGCAGATGCTGCTGTCCGGCCTCTACACGCTGCTGGGGCTCGCACTGCTGGGCGTGTTCGCCGCCTGGGTCGCGCGGACGCGGGCCGGGGGCGGGTGGTCCGGGGGCGGACCGCTCGGCACCGGGCGGACCGCCCCCGGGCGGGCTCAGGCCGTCGCGAACGAGTAGAAGCGTTTCAGGGCGCAGTGCTCGTCGAGCAGGCGCCCGTAGATCGGCTCCCCTTCGAGTTCGCGGTACGTCTCGATGGGGTCGCCTTTTATGATCAGCGCCCGCGCGCACTCCTCGCACCAGTACTGGTAGTCCGGGTTGACCGGATCCATGTCGCGGACGATCGGCGTGCCACTGCCGCACCAGTCGCACTTCCGCCTGTGTGCACCCATCGATCAGCTCCAGCTGTGGCCGCAGGACGTGCAGACGTAGGACACGCCGCCGTTGTCACCGAGCATCTGGGCGACGTCCGAGGAACCGCAGGCGGGGCAGGTGAGGTCGGTGCGCGCCTGTGTGGTGGCGAGCCGTGCGGCGGGTTCCTCGAATCTGCTGGCGGCCTCGCGCACGCTTCCTCCCGTCCGGTCCGTAGCCCCTCCGGCCGTCCGATTCTGCCACGGCCCCGGTGGGGCGGCAGCGACGTCCGACGGCCGGTCCGGGCCTCCCACCGGAATGGGCTCCGGGAAGGGCCCGGAGGACGGGCGACAGGGGTCCGTACGCAGAAATCCCGCCCCCTACTGGGGACGGGATCCTGGGCTGTGGAGCTAAGGAGAATTGAACTCCTGACCTCTTGCATGCCATGCAAGCGCTCTACCAACTGAGCTATAGCCCCTCGTGTTCTCGGCGCTCCGCGCTGCGAACAAGAAGAACTTTAGCCTGTCACCTGCCCGAAAGTGAAATCCAGGTCAGTCGTCGTCGCCGAGGACCGGCTCGGGGAGCGTGCCGGCGTTGTGCTCCAGCAGTCGCCAGCCCCGCGCGCCCTCCCCCAGGACGGACCAGCAGCAGTTGGAGAGACCGCCGAGACTCTCCCAGTTGTGCGAGGGGAGGCCCAGGAGCCGGCCGATCGTGGTGCGGATCGTGCCGCCGTGGCTGACCACGACGAGGGTGCCGTCCTCGGGCAGCTTCCCGACGTGCTCCAGCACGACGGGGGCGGCCCGGTCGGCGACCTCGGTCTCCAGCTCGCCGCCGCCGCGCCGCACGGGCTCGCCGCGCTTCCACGCGCGGTACTCGTCACCGTGGCGGGCGAGGATCTCCTCGTGGGTCAGCCCCTGCCAGACCCCGGCGTACGTCTCGCGGAGCGCGGCGTCGTGGCTGACCGGGTGCCCCGTGATCGCGGCGAGCTCGGCGGCGGTGGCCGCGGCCCGCTTGAGGTCGGACGCGATGATCGCGTCCGGCTTGAGGGCGGCGAGCAGCCGGGCGGCCCGGCGCGCCTGGGCGAGGCCCGTCTCGGTCAGCTCGATGTCGGTGCTGCCCTGGAAGCGGCGCTCCAGGTTCCAGGAGGTCTGGCCGTGGCGCCAGAGGACGATGCGGCGGCCCCTGCCGCCCTTGGTGGCGCTCAGCGCAGCTCACCGTCCGCTCCGTCGCCGGGGAAGCCGTCGGGGCCGGAGCCGTCGGCACCGCTGAGCCGGGCGTGCTCCGCCGCCTTGCCGCGGGTCTTCACTGCGTCCTCGGGCAGCGGCAGCTCGGGGCAGTCCTTCCAGAGCCGCTCCAGAGCGTAGAAGACCCGCTCCTCGCTGTGCTGGACGTGGACGACGATGTCGACGTAGTCGAGGAGGACCCAGCGGGCCTCGCGGTCGCCCTCGCGGCGCACCGGCTTGGCGCCCAGTTCCTTGTTCAGCCGCTCCTCGATCTCGTCGACGATCGACTTGACCTGGCGGTCGTTGGGCGCGGAGGCGAGCAGGAAGGCGTCGGTGATCGACAGCACGTCGCTGACGTCGTACGCGATGATGTCGTGCGCGAGCCGGTCGGCGGCCGCCTGGGCGGCGGCGTTGACGAGCGCGATGGATCGGTCGGTGGCGGTCACAAGCAGGCTTTCGTCGGCGGTCAAAGGACACCTCAAGGGTCTCACGTGCCGCCGACAGCCCGGCAAACCGTTACTTGGCCTCGTAGTCCTTGCCGAGGACGACGGTGACGTCGGCGTTCGCGGGCGCTTCGCCCTTGCGGACGGCGCGGGCGGGGAGCCCGAGCGTCTTGGCGACCTCGTCCGCCTTGGCCTTCTGCGCCGCGTCGCCGTAGAGGACCTCCGAGGTGCTCTCCGTGCCGTCCGCGGCGCCACCGTCGATGACCGCGTAGCCGCCGTTGACCAGGACGATCCGCGCGGCCTCGGCGGCGTCGCCGTCACCGCTGGCGTTGCGGACGCCGACCCTGACCACGGAGCCCGGCTCGGGGGCGCTGACGGATCCGCCGAGGACGTCCTCGACCACACCGCGCGTGGCCTCCTCGGTGAGCCGCCCGTCGCCCTGCACGGGCAGCAGCTCGGTCTTGTAGGCCCCCGTCTTGGCGCGCTCGGCAAGTTTGGCCAGTGACGCGCCCAGGTCCTTGTCGGGGAGCGACGGGTCCAGGATCTGCGCCAGGGACTGGATCGTCATGGTGGCGCTCTCGGGGTCGTCCGACATCTTGCGGAGCACCCCGTGCACGATCTGGCCGAACCGCTGGAGCTGCGCCGTCTCGGACTCGCCCGGGCCTCGGTACGTGGCGTAGGCGACGGCCATGCGCCCGTCGAGCGTCTGGTTCTCGCCCTTCCGCACGACCGGGGTCCCGCCCTCCTTGGCGGCGGGCACCTCCGTGTCGGTGGTGAGGTCGACGCCGCCGACGAGTTCGACGAGGTTCTCCAGGTAGGGCGTGTCGAGTCGCCACGTACCGGTGATCCTGGTGCCGAGGAGGGAGCCGATGGCCTCGCGGGTGCCGGAGGAGCCGTCGTCCTCGACGGACTTGCCGAGGGTGGTGGTCGTCCCGTCGTCGTTGGCCACGGCGAGGGCGTTCGGCAGCAGGACGGTGGTGCCCTGCTTGGTGGTGGCGTTGTCGACCAGGAGGGCCGTCGAGGTGGCCTCGTCCTTCGTGTTGTGCAGGTGGAGGACGATCACGTCGCGTTTCTGGGGACCGGTCGCGGTGGTGCCGCCCTGCTGGGCGCCCTTCTCGGACAGGCCCGGGAGCATCCCCGCGTACCAGAGGTAGCCGACGCCGCCGACGAGGGCCAGGGCGAGGGCGACGCAGAGCGCGACGACCCGGTTGCGGCCGCGCCGCTTGGCCTCCTCGCGGCGCTCCGAGCGGCTCTCGGTGAACTTGAGCCAGTCGATGGCGTCCTCGGACTCCTCGTCGGGCTCGTCGACGAAGGCGAACTGCTCGGTGCGGTAGTCCCCGCCGTCACCGGCGTTCCCCTGCTCCCGGGAGTCGCGCCGGCCGTGGGGTCCGCGGACGTCCTCGTCGGTGCGCGGGCCGCCGCCGGGCGGGTCCTCCGCGGGCGGCTCGGGGGTGGTGAAGTCCTGGGGTTCGGGGGCGGGGCGGCGCTGCTCGGGCACGCCCGCGGGCGCGGTCACCTGGCCGGGCACCGGTGGGGCGGGCTGCGGCGGCTGGACGGCGGGGGCCTGGGGGACCTGGGGGACCTGCCACTGCGGGGTGCCGTACGGGTCGTAGCCGCCGTGGCCCGGCTGCCCCTGCTCCTCGTACCCCTGGTACCCCTGATATTGCTGGTCCTGGGGGTACGGCTGGGGCTCGGGGTAGGGCTGGGTCGCCTGCGCGTACGGGTCGTAGCCGTACGCGTAGTTCTGCTGCTCGGGCTGGGGCGGCTGCTGGGCCTGCTGGTACACCGGCTGCCCGTACTCGTCGTAGCCGACGATCTGCGGCTGCGGCGGGTAGTACGGGTCGTAGTGGCTGTTCTGGTCGTTCACCGGTGCCCCTCTCCGTAGCTCACTGGCCCCGGTACAACTGGCGCTTGTCGATGTAGCGCACCACGCCGTCCGGCACCAGGTACCAGACGGGATCGCCCTGTGCGACCCTCTCCCGGCAGTCCGACGACGAGATGGCGAGCGCGGGCACCTCGACGAGGGAGACGCCGCCCTTGGGCAGGCCGTCGTCCGACAGGTCGTGGCCGGGGCGGGTCACCCCGATGAAGTGCGCGAGCGAGAAGAGTTCCTCGGCGTTGCGCCAACCGGGCATGATCTGCGACAGCGCGTCAGCGCCGGTGATGAAGAACAGGTCCGTGTCCGGATTGAGGGAGCGCAGGTCCCGCAGGGTGTCGATGGTGTACGTGGGGCCCGCCCGGTCGATGTCGATGCGACTGACCGAGAACTGCGGGTTCGACGCCGTGGCGATGACCGTCATGAGGTAGCGGTCCTCGGCCGGGGACACCGTCCTGTGGCTCTTCTGCCAGGGCTGCCCGGTCGGTACGAACACCACCTCGTCGAGGTGGAACAGGGCGGCCACCTCGCTGGCGGCCACCAGGTGTCCGTGGTGGATCGGGTCGAACGTCCCACCCATCACGCCCAGGCGGCGCTTGCCGGGACTTCTCGGCACTTCCTGCTCTCCCATGCGTGCAGAGCCTAACGGCACGGCGGTGCGGCCTGGTCCCGGCGGGCGCCGGCTCAGCGGTCGCGGTTGAAGCGGGTGGTGACCCAGAGCAGGAGCAGCAGCGCGAGGAGGGCGCCGCCACCGGTGAGGTAGGGGTTGAGGCTTTCGTGGTTGCCGCCGTGCTCGCCGCCCTCGGCGAGCGTGACCAGGTGGGCGGCGGCGGTGTGGAGGCTGCTCATCTTCTGCGGGACCAATCCATCGGAGTCGGAGCGGAGACTTCGCGCACATCGTATGCGGGCGGTGCGGGCGCCCTCACGCCGACTCAGGCGTTGTCGTGGCGCGGGCCGTTGTCCACAGGCCGTTATCCACAGCCTCGGCGGTCTTCCGGAGCACCGCCTACGCTGAGGTCTGTCAGGGGGACGAGTCGGATCTCGCATGAAAATGGGGGCAACCATGACAGAGAACGGCCATGAGAACGTGCCGAGCCGTACGCGCCGGCGCTTCCCCGGCATCTCCTCCCGCGCCTACGAGCATCCCGCGGACCGTTCCGCGCTCGTCGCCCTGCGCAGGCTCAGCGGCTTCGACACCGTGTTCAAGGCACTGAGCGGACTGCTGCCCGAGCGCAGCCTGAGGCTGCTGTACCTCTCGGACTCCGTGCGGGTGGGCGACGCGCAGTTCGCCCACCTCCACGACATGCTGCGGGACGCCTGCTACATCCTCGACCTGGAGAAGGTCCCGCCGATGTACGTCACGCAGGACCCGAAGCCCAACGCGATGTGCATCGGCCTGGACGAGCCGATCATCGTGGTCACCACGGGCCTGGTGGAGCTGCTGGACGAGGAGGAGATGCGCGCCGTCGTCGGCCACGAGGTGGGCCATGCCCTCTCGGGGCACTCCGTGTACCGGACGGTGCTGCTGTTCCTCACCAACCTGGCGCTGAAGGTGGCGTGGATCCCGCTCGGCAACGTGGCGGTCATGGCGATCGTCACGGCGCTGCGGGAGTGGTTCCGCAAGTCGGAGCTGTCGGCGGACCGGGCCGGCCTGCTGGTCGGCCAGGACCTCCAGGCGTCGATGCGCGGCCTGATGAAGCTGGCGGGCGGGCATCATCTGCACGAGATGAACGTGGACGCGTTCCTCGCACAGGCGGAGGAGTACGAGGCGGGCGGTGACCTGCGCGACTCGGTGCTGAAGATCCTGAACGTGCTGCCGCGTTCCCACCCGTTCACGACGGTGCGGGCGGCCGAGCTGAAGAAGTGGTCGGAGAGCCGCGACTACCAGCGGCTCATGGACGGCCACTACCCGCGCCGGTCGGAGGACGGGGACACGTCGGTCACGGACTCCTTCCGCGAGTCCGCGAGCCACTACGCGGACACGGTGCGCGGGAGCAAGGATCCGCTGATGAAGCTGGTCGGTGACATAGCCGGTGGCGCCGGCGACCTGGGCGGCAGGCTCTTCGAGAAGTTCACCGGCGCCACGGGGAGCCGCTCGGACACCGGCGACGGCGACCGGGGCGACGGTCCGGGCACGGCCTGATCCCTTCCCGTGCGGCGGCGCCCGGGGGCCGGTTCCGCGGGTCCGTCCCGTCCGTCTCACGGTGCGGTGGGGCGCCGTTCCACCCGGTCCCCGCGTGCCGCGCCCGCCCCGGCGGTGGAGTGCCGGGGCGGGCGGCCCGCGGTGAGCCGGCTCGGTGCTGGGGTCAGGGCGGGGAGGGCCGGCTGTCGGGTGACAGGGCGGCGCAGAGGCGGGTGGCCGCGGCCGGGGCGGAGGCGTAGGGGTCGGCGGCCGGTGGGGTGGCCGTCGTGGGGCGGTGACCGGCGAGGAGCGGCCGCAGGGCGCCGGACAGGTCGGCGGAGCAGTCCATGGGGCCGGCCTGGAGGTGGCTGGTGACCAGTTCGGCGCGGTGCATGCGCAGGTCGTCGCGGTCGAGGCGGAAGCGCAGTTCGCGACGGACGGCGAACAGCGAGGCGTCGTCGGGTCCGGCGGCGGGGCCCGCGGGGCGCAGCGCGTAGGTGAAGGTGTGGTCCGACGTGATCTCCAGGACGTCGGCGGACGCCTCGGCCACGTGGAAGGTGCCGTGGACCCGGACGCCGGGGTCGGCGAGGGCCACGCGGGCCGGGTCGAACCGGATCAGCCAGCCGCCGGTGGCGTGGCGTCCGTCCGCGGCCGGGGAGTCGACGCTCCGGTCGAACTGGGCGTGCTGGTCCGGGTCGAGGAGCAGCCGCACGGAGCGGGTGGTGCCGCCGGTGAGGACGTCGGGGGCGAGGGAGGACCGGATGAGGAAGTCCTTGGTGACGGTGAGGGCGGTCATGACCTGGCCGGCCGAGAAGTGCGTGGTGCGCCGCGCGGGCGGCAGGGCGATACCGGCGGCGCCGGGGCGGTACTGCGCGGCGGGGCTGCGGGCGTACAGGTCGCCGGGGCGTCCGCCCGGCACGGGGCCGGTGGGGGTCAGGGCGACGAGGGTGACGCGCAGGGGCTCGGCGCGCGGCCCGGGAGGCGGCTGGTACGGGTAACGGGATCCGAGGTGGGTGGCGGCGGCGAAGACCGCCGCGACGAGCAGCACGAGGATGAGGGATCCCACGCGCGCGCCCGTCGTGCGCCCGTGGCCGCTGCGCCGCCTGCGGGTGCGTCGGCGGGGGGTGCGCCAGTGGTGGCGGCGGTCGAGGTCGTAGGCGTACTCGTACTCCGCGTCCCGGTCCGGGCCGGGGCCGTCGTGGTCGGCGCCGGGGCGGTCGCGGACGGCGGGGATGTCGTCGCCCATGCGTTCTCGGGCGGACAGTTCCTGGAGGCGGGCAGCGCGGATGAAGGACTCGTCGAAGACGACGGGCCGGTACTCGTCCTCGCCCCTGCCGGGGAGCCCTTCCGGTGTGTCGTCGGGCGTCCCGTCGGGCGGGTCGACACTCCCTGCCATACCTTCAGGGTGGGTCAGCGAGGGGCGGGGTAAACGCCCTGCCGGACGTCGAGTCGGGCGGGTCGCCACGGGTCGGGAACCGGCGTGGGGCGGGGTGGTGGGGTCCGCCGGAGTCAGGGGGCGCCGGGGGTGGCCGGGACCGGTGGGGCGGAGCGGCCGGCGGTGGGCGGGGCGCTGTCCGGGCCGACGTCGCTGCTGGCCGGGGCGGGGATCTGCTCGTCGCGCTCACCGGAGGAGCTGCGGTACACGGCGGTGAAGGCGAGGGCGACCATGCCGAGGCCCATCAGAAGGGCGACGAGCCAGGCGACGGGGCGGTACCAGTGCGTGCCGGGGCGGTACGGGCGGAGGGCGCCGCCGTAGGGCCCGTACGGGTCGTGGGAGCCGTACGGGTCGTCGTCGTGGCCGTCCCGCGGGGCGGGGGCGCCCGGTCCGTAGGGGTCGTCGTCGGGCGGCGGGCCACCGCGTGCCCCGGCAGCGTCCGCGTCGGCCCGGGCCTGGGCCGCGGCGAGCAGACGCTCGACGGCGGTCGGCTCGTGGACCTCGGCCGCTCGTACGAAGTCCTCGTCGAACACCACGGAGGCGAATTCCTCGTCGGCGTCTCCGCGGTCGTCGTCGGGCTCCCAGCCGTCCGGGAACGGCCTGCCCCCCACGTCGTCCGGCACGTGTCTCAGAGTAGACCGGGACGGTGCCGTTCGGCAGGGAGAGTGCGCAACCTCCTCCTGCCGCGACGCGGGGGCCGGGCGGCGGCGGTTACCGGATGTGGCCGTCGCCGGTGACGATGTACTTCGTCGACGTGAGCTCCGGCAGGCCCATCGGGCCGCGGGCGTGGAGCTTCTGCGTGGAGATGCCGATCTCGGCGCCGAAGCCGAACTGGCCGCCGTCCGTGAACCGCGTCGAGGCGTTCACGGCGACCGTCGTGGAGTCCACCAACTGGGTGAAGCGGCGGGCGGCCGCCTGCGACGTGGTGACGATCGCCTCGGTGTGCCCGGAGGTCCACAGGCGGATGTGGGCGACGGCGGCGTCCAGCGAGTCGACGACGGCCACGGCGATGTCGTACGACAGGTACTCGGTCTCCCAGTCCTCCGGGGTGGCCGGGACGACGGTGGCCTTGGAACCCTCCGCGTACGACAGGACCCGCTCGTCGCCGTGGACGGTGACGCCCGCCTCGGCGAGGGCGTCCAGGGCGCGCGGCAGGAAACTCGGGGCGATGTCCTGGTGGACGAGGAGGGTCTCGGCGGCGTTGCACACGCTGACGCGGTGCGCCTTGGAGTTGATCAGGATGTCGACGGCCATGTCGAGGTCCGCCTGGGCGTCGACGTACACGTGACAGTTGCCGGTGCCCGTCTCGATGACGGGGACGGTGGACTCCTCGACGACCGTGCGGATCAGCGACGCGCCGCCGCGCGGGATGAGGACGTCGACGAGGCCGCGCGCCCGCATCAGCTCGCGCGCCGAGTCCCGTGACTCGCCCGGCACGAGCTGTACGGCGTCCGCCGGGAGGCCCGCGCCGCCGACGGCGTCGCGCAGGACCCGGACCAGGGCGGTGTTGGACGCGTACGCCGAGGACGAGCCGCGCAGCAGGACGGCGTTGCCGGCCTTCAGGCAGAGGGCGGCGGCGTCGACGGTGACGTTGGGCCGGGCCTCGTAGACGATGCCGACCACGCCGAGCGGGACGCGCACCTGCCGCAGGTCCAGGCCGTTGGGGAGGGTCGAGCCGCGCACGACCTCGCCGACCGGGTCGGGCAGCGCGGCGACGTGCCGGACGTCGGCGGCGATGGCCCGCACCCGCTCGGGGGTGAGGGTCAGCCGGTCGACGACGGACTCGCTGGTGCCGGCCTCCCGGGCCCGGGCCACGTCCTCGGCGTTCGCCTGGACGATCTCGGCCGTGCGGACTTCGAGGGCGTCGGCCATGGCCAGCAGCGCGTCGTCCTTCGCCGCGCGCGGCAGTGGTGCGATCTCGGCGGCGGCCGCACGGGCCCGGTAGCCGGCCTGCGCCACCGGCGACATGTCGTCGTACGGGTTCATGGACGGGGAGGCGGATTGCGAGGTCATGCCCGCAGGGTAATGCGCTCTCCCGTGGGCGTCCCTCGTTTGTCCCGCTCCGTCCCGCTCCGCGAGACGCCGCGCCGAGACACCCGCCGGGACGCCTCCCCGAGGCGACGCCCAGCCACTCCGCCGGGGCGGCACTCCCAGCCACCCCGCCGGGACGCCCCTCCGGGACACCTCCCCCGAGGCGACGCCCAGCCACCCCGCCGGGGCCGCGCTCCCAGCCGGCCCGCCGGGGCGGCCGACCGGAGCGCCTGGCCGAAACACGTCCCTCCCGGGACACCGCGCGGGCCCCACGCGGGCCCCGCCCGGGCCGCTCCTGCCGGGACCGGCCCGACCGGAGTGTGGCCGGATCAGTACGGGTGCACGCCGACGGGAGCGGCGGGCGGCGGCCCGTACCCCTCGGCGATGCGCTGGTGGTACGTCTCCCGGTCGATGACCTCCAGGCCGACGATCTCCCACGGCGGCAGCTTGGCGCTCTGCCGGTGCTCGCCCCACAGGCGCAGGGCGACGGCGGCCGCGTCGTGCAGGTCGCGGGCCTCCTCCCAGTACCGGATCTCGGCGTGATCGTTGGCGTATCTGCTGGTCAGCAGGAACGGATGGTCGTGGGCGAGCTGTTCGAGCGCCCGCCGGACCTCCTGTAGCGGGGCTTCCCGGCCCGACACGCTGAGCGTGATGTGCCACAGCTTGGACACCGGCCGGTCCGGGGTGCGGTCGGCCGCCCCCGGGCCCTTCCCCGTGCCCGTCCCCGCAGTGGCGCCCGCACCGGTCCCGGACCGGAACGCGGCGTCGTCGAAATCGGCCCCGGCCTCGACACTGGTCAAGGCACGTTCGGTCGTCCCGCGGGGCACAGCCCCTGGGCGCGCTCGTCTCACCGGCGGCCTCCTGTTGATGCGTTGTCGTGCTGTCACCCCGCTTACCCCCCAGACAAAGTTGACCAGTCCCGAGCGGGACGTGGGGCGGTTTTGGTGAAGGTGCCCGGGGGTTGACCCGAGTTTCAGCCGTTCCAGGGGTGCAGGACGACCAGATCGTCCCTGTGTACGACTTCCCGCTCGTACGCCGGTCCGAGCTCCCTCGCCAGCTCCTTGGTGGAGCGCCCCAGGAGCTGGGGGATCTCCTTGGCGTCGAAGTTGACGAGGCCGCGTGCGACCGGACGGCCCTCCGTGTCGCGCAGCTCGACGGGGTCCCCGGCGCCGAACTCGCCCTCCACGGCGGCGATCCCGGCGGGCAGCAGCGACTTCTTCCCGTGCACGACGGCCCGTACGGCCCCCTCGTCGAGGGTCAGGGCGCCCTGCGGGGCGGAGGCGTGCGCGAGCCACAGCAGCCGTCCGGCGGAGCGGCGCCCGGTGCGGTGGAAGTACGTGCCGGTGTCCCGGCCGGCGAGGGCGTCGGCGGCGCGGCTGGCCGACGTGAGGACCACGGGGATCCCGGCCGCCGCCGCGATCCGGGCCGCCTCGACCTTGGTGACCATGCCGCCCGTGCCGACGCCGGCCTTCCCGGCGGAGCCGATCTCGATGCCCGCCAGGTCCTCCGGGCCGCGGACCTCCTCGATCCGGGACGTGCCGGGCCGGCTCGGGTCGCCGTCGTACAGGCCGTCGACGTCCGACAGCAGCACCAGCAGGTCGGCGCGGACGAGGTGGGCGACGAGCGCGGCGAGCCGGTCGTTGTCGCCGAAGCGGATCTCGTCCGTGGCGACCGTGTCGTTCTCGTTGACGACCGGCAGGGCGCCCATCGCGAGGAGCTGCTCCAGCGTCCGGTACGCGTTGCGGTAGTGGGCGCGGCGGCTCGTGTCGTCGCCGGTGAGCAGGATCTGGCCGACGCGTACGCCGTAGCGGGCGAAGGAGGCGGTGTAGCGCGCCACGAGGAGGCCCTGGCCGACGCTGGCCGCGGCCTGCTGCCGGGCGAGGTCCCTGGGGCGCCGGTCGAGGCCGAGCGGCGCGAGGCCGGCGGCGATGGCGCCGGACGACACGAGGACGATCTCCCGCTCGCCCTCTCCGCGGACCTTGGCGAGTACGTCGACGAGCGCGTCGACGCGGTCCGCGTCGAGGCCGCCCGCGGCGGTGGTCAGGGAGGACGAGCCGACCTTGACGACGATCCTGCGGGCTTCCGTCACGTGCTGCCTAGCCGTTGTCACGTGGCGAATCTATGCCAGGCGGACGGGTCGGCGCGCGCGTGTTCCACCCGATGGACAGGTTTCCGGACACGGTCCGCCGCCCCCGGACCCGGATGCGGCGGACGGCCCGCACGCGTCCCCGAGAGGTCCCGTACGGGCCGTGCGGCGCCACGCCGGGCCGGGCCCTCGGGCGCGTGCGTCGCGGGGTCAGCCGACCGCCGTCGGCGCGGCGGCGCCCTTCCCCTCCGCCACGGCCTCCGGGCTGTCGTCCCCGACGCCCGGAGGGGCCGCGCCGTCCTCGCGGTCCAGCTCGCCGATGGTCCGCCCGGCGAGCCGCTGCGCGACGCGCGCGTTGCGCGCCTCCGCCTCGGCGGCCAGCGCGCGCACCGCGGCGTTGAAGCGCTCCGTGGAGGTGGGCTCGTCGGGGCCGAGCAGGTACCGCTTCAGGGCGCGCCGCTCCTCCGCCATCCGATCGGCGGCCGGGTCCGCCACGGCGGCGAGCAGCTCGTCGAGTTCGACGGCGCTGTTGGAGAGGACGACCGCGGCCCGTACGGCGGTGTTCTGCCGGCGGAACTCGTCGGCGCCGAGCTCGGCGGAGTCCGTCACCGCGTACGGCTTGCCGCTGGCGATGTAGTCGGAGACGACGCTGGAGATGTCGGAGACCATGCCGTCCGACTCGTTGAAGCAGTCGTACAGGTGGGGCCGGGTGCCGGTGACGACGCGGTGCTCCCACCAGCCGAACGAGCGCCAGTAGGCGTCGTTCCACTCGGCGCGCAGCCGCTTGACCTCGGCGAGGCGGTGCGGGTCGGCGAGGGAGACCCGGGACGTCTCGGCCTCGTCGGTGCCCTTGCGGCCCGGGCCGGAGAGGGCGGCGAGACGGGCCTCGATCCGGGCCAGTTCGGCGCGGGCGGCGGCCTGCCCGGCCTGCGCCGCGGCGGCCTCGCGCGCCCAGCGCGGGTCGGCGGCGCGCCGCGCGGCGGCCTCGGCGATCATCGCGCGGATCCGCTCGTCGACGGCCTTGGCCTTCTTGTCGACGAGACCGGTGAAGGGGTGCGGCTTGTAGACGACGCGGACCGGGTCCGGCGCGTCCAGCAGCCGCCTGACGATGTTCTCGCCGGCGCGGAGCAGCGAGGTGTTGCCGGGGTCGCCGTCCCAGCCCTCCCAGGTGGGGGCGTACAGGATGGTCGGGACGGGGTTCTTCGGCGTGCCCGTCCAGCGCTCGATGGGGGCGAGCTGGGGGCGGCCGACCTCGACGATGTCCTCGTCGCGGACGCCGACGTCGGCGAGGGCGTACCGGTCGCGGCCGGCCGGGCCGGCGGTCCACACCTCGTCGTACACCTTGGAGAACGGGTTGACGCTGGCGAGCTTGTCGCTGTCGCCGTGCCCGATGAAGGCGTGCTTCGAGGTCGGCACGCGCAGCATGTGGATGTTCTTGCCGACGTTGGCCGGGTACAGCGTGACCCGGAGCGTCGACCAGTCGCGGGCCATCGTGTGCTGGCCGCCCGGGATGCACAGGACGGGTACGGCCGTGTCGCTCAGCTTCGGGACGAGTTCCGGCTCGCGCATGACGACGATCGGCCGGCCGTCGACCCCCTCCATGGTGTCCAGCCACATGTTGACCTGGTAGGCCGCCTCGTCGGATCCGGAGAAGTACAGCGCGACGGTCGGCTGGTACTCGCGCAGCCAGGTGTCGACGGCCTTGAGGACGGCGCCGGCGCCCGGGACGCGGCGCTTGCGGCGCACGTACGGGACGAGCAGCAGGACGGAGAGCACGCCGAGGCCCAGGGTGGCGGCCGCGCCCGCGTACGCGAAGGCGTGCCGGCCGGTGACGACGGCGACGACGACGCCGACGACGGCGGGGAGGTCGAGGTGCAGCATCTTCTCGCCGGCGCGGTGCAGCAGGGCGCGCGGCGGGGCGTCCGGGATGCGCACGCCGTGCAGGTCGACGTTGCGGGTGACCACCGGCATGGTGCGGCGGAGCCGGATGAGCGTGGTGAGAGCGCCGTGCGGGGCCTGGAGCCCGTAGGAGAGGAGGAAGCAGGCGACCGTGGCGTAGAACACCGGCTGTTCCGCGAGGCCCTCGCGGGCGAGGAGCAGGACCAGCAGGAGCTGGCGCAGCAGGAAGCGGATCGGCAGCCCGGCGCGGACGCTGTTGAGGCGGTCGACCAGATAGCTCTTCTTCTGGTGCAGGTACCAGTCGGCGACGTAGGTGACGGCGCCGGCTCCCGCGAACAGCCAGATGTCCGGGATCAGCGCGGCGAGCATGACGCACGGATATCCGAGTCCCAGGAGGACTGCCGCGGCCAGCTCCGACCCACTGCCCACCCGGGCCAGTCGAATGACGGTCGAAATCACGTAGAACCTGCTCCAGACGGGGATGCCGGTTGTTTTACAAGGCTTTTGTATCCGTGAAGGTACGACTTCACTGAGCGGGCCCCCGCATTCGCGAATCTCTCGCTGATGCAGGGGCCCGGAAATTCACGTCCTGCGAGTATTACACATCTTCCTGGCGGTCCAGGACGGCCGCCAGGGCCTGCTCGAAGCCGGACGCCTCGCCCGCCGCGCGGGTCGGGTCCTGCTGCCGTACGTCGATGACGTGGCCGGTCAGTTCGGAGAGGAGGACGTCCAGGGAGGTGCGGGCGACGGCCTCGGAGGAGAGCAGCGACCCGGCGGGCTCCTGGCCGAACGCCTTGGTCCGCATCGGGGTGGCGGTGCGCTCCGGGTTGACGCAATTCACGCGGATTCCATCGGCCGCCCATTCGTCGGCGAGGGCCTGGGTGAGATTCACCATGGCCGCCTTGGTCGACGAATAGAGGCTGTACTCGGCGCGGCCTCGGGTATAGCTGGAGGAGGTGTAGAGGAGAAGTTGCCCCTTGGTCTCCACCAGGTACTTGTACGATGCACGCGCGATCTGCACAGGTGCCAGGTAATTGACGTTCAGGGCTTCCTGAATGGTGGCGTTGTCGGTTTCCGCGAGCTTGCCGATGCGCAGGACTCCGGCCGTGTTGATGACGTAGTCGACGCGGCCCGTCTCGCCGTACGCCGTGGCCAGCGCGTCCTCGACGTGCTGCGGGTTCTCGACGTGCGTGCCGGTCGTCGAGCGGCCGAGCGCGTAGACGCGGGCGCCGTACCGCTCGGCGAGGGCGGCGATGTCGGCACCGATGCCGTACGAGCCGCCGAAGACGACGAGCGTCCGACCGGAGAGGAGCGCGCGGTACGCGTCCTCGTCGGCCTGGGCGGGGGCGGCGGTGGAGGCGAGCTGGAACAGCTTGTCGGCGATGAAGACGTCGACGGGCTGGGTCACCTTCATGTTGTACTCGTCGCCGGGCACGACGTGGATCGGCACGTCCGGCAGGTACTTGAGCACGACCGAGCAGTCGTCGGTGGCCTGGAAGTTCGGGTCGCCGGCCGCGATCTCGTACGCCCTGCGGATCGTGGACAGCTTGAACGCCTGCGGGGTCTGGCCGCGGCGCAGCCGGGAGCGGTCCGGCACGTCCGTGATGAACTCGCCGTCCTCGCCGTGCGTGCGGGTCACGATGATCGTGTCGGCGGACGGGATGGCGACGTCCACGGCCTGGTAGCGGTCGAGGGCGGCGACACAGTCCTTGATCACGCGCTGTGACAGCAGCGGGCGCACGGCGTCGTGGAAGAGGACGTTGGGGTCCTCGCCGTCCGCGAGTCCCTCGCCGAGGGCGCGGATGGCGCGCTCGGTGGTCTCGTTGCGCGTGGCACCGCCCTCGATGATCCGCGTGACCTTGGTCAGCCCCGCCTTGGCGACGATCTTCTCGACGTCGGCCACGAACCCCGGCGCCATCAGCACGATCACGTCGTCGACGCAGTCGGCCCGCTCGAAGATCGTGAGCGTGTGCTCGATGACCGCCTTGCCCGCGATCTTCAGGAGCTGCTTCGGGATCGCGAGCCCCACCCGCTGGCCGGTGCCCCCCGCCAGGACGACGGCGGTGGTGCGGGTCTTGGCTTCACGAGGCGCGGACGGAGGCGCAGACACAGGGACGACCTACCTTGCTATGGCTCGGGGAACGGGCTGATGGTCGCACCCTCCGTGACCGTCTCGCAAGGTGGGACGAAGGGGGTGGAACCTTGCCGGACACCGGTGGTTCACCGGGTGGCCGGTCCTGTCGGCGGGGCCGGAAGGGGGCGCGGTCGTGACGGACCGCACACGATCCGCCGGTCCGGGAGGTGCCGTGTCCCCGCCGCGTCCACGGCGTGCGGGCTCCGCGACCACGCCCTCACCTCCTTCCTCGTCTTCCTCGTCTTGCTCGTCTTGCTCGTCTTGCTCGTCGGCTCCGTGGCGAGGCCGTTGGGTCACGCACCGGTGACCCGGACGTACAGGGCGTTGTGCCCGTCGTAGCGGAGCGTGAGGTCCGTCATCAACTGCGGCTGCCTCCGCACCGTGCGCACCGCCCGCCGCACCAGCAGCAGCGGTCGCCGTTTGTGCCGCCGCACGGGCCGGTAGGCGAAGACGTCCGCCTTGGCGACCACGTCGTCGAGCAGCCGGGCGATCTTCACGGGCGGCCGGCCGGGGGTGTGGCGCAGCCACAGCGCCCAGGTGTCCTGCTCGCGGCGGCGCCGTCCGGCCAGCTCCTCCCACGGCAGGGTGACGCGGAAGCGGCGGCCGGGCAGCCAGGTGCCGGCGAGGGTGACCTCCTCGTGGCTGTCGTAGCGGCGCAGCACCAGCTCGGGCGGTGCGGTCGGCTCGTCGACGGGGCCGATGAGCCGGCCGGTGACGGTGGCGTGGTCGTCGGTGAGCTCGACGTCGCCCGTCTCCGCGTGCACCGCCCGCACCCAGGAGCGCAGCTCCAGCGAGTGGTGCGGCGGGCGCCGGTACGGGACGAGGTGGCGCACCCCGTCGCCGGGGCCGATCCGGTCGGCGGGGCGCAGCGAGCCGCGCTGGTCGACGGCGCGCGCGGTGAGCGGGGCGCGCAGTCCGGTGGCGGGCTGCTCGGCGTGGCACACCCAGTTGTCCTCCGGGATGTCCTCGCCGGCGGGGAGGGTGAGGGTGCCGTCGGGCCGGAACGGGTACGCGCGCTCCGCCGTCCCGCGACCCTGCGGTACGGCGACGAGGCGCAGGCCCTCGTACCGGGCGGCCGCGCCGGGCGGGGACACGAGGGTGACGGTGAGCGAGCCGTCCTGCTCGGCGACGCAGTCCGCGACGGGCTCGAAGCCGTCCCCGGCCCGCCCGCCGGGCGCGGTCTCCCCCGGCGCGCGTACGGTGCCGCCGGTGCGGGCGCCACCGGACCGGGCACCGGCATGGGCACCGTCGGCGGACCTGGCGCCGTCGGGGGACCGGGCGCCGGCGCCCAGCTCCGCGAAGAGGTCCGCGTACCGCCCGGCGACGGCCGACGGGTCGAAGCGGCGCGCGTTGCGCAGGGCCGCCTCGCCCATCCGGTGGCGCAGCGCCTCGTCGTCGATCAGCCGCAGCAGCGCGGCGGCCACGGCACCGGCGTCCCCGACCGGCACGAGCAGGCCGTCCTCGCCGTCCTCGATGATCTCTCGGGGGCCGTGGTCGCAGTCCGTGCTGACCATGGGGACGCCGCAGCGCATCGACTCGACGAGGGTCATGCCGAACGACTCGTGTCGCGAGGTGGACGCGGCGATGGCGCCCTTGACCCACTCGGGCTCGATGGGCGAGCGCGGGCCCATGAGGAAGACGTGGTTGTGGAGGCCGAGGGTGTCGATGTGCCGCCGCAGCCTCTCCCGTTCGGTCCCCCAGCCGCAGATGCGCAGCGTCCACTCCGGACGTACGGCGACGACCTTCGCGAACGCCCGGATCAGTACGTCGTACTGCTTCTCCGCGGAGAGCCGCCCGGCGGCGACGACGGTCGTGCCGGACCGGTCGGAGGGGGCGACCACGGGTTCGGGGACGCTGTTCGGTATGCACAGCACACGGGTGCCGGGCAGGTCCATGTGCTCCCGCCACACCGCCGCGTCGCCCTCGGAGACGGTCACGAAGGCGTCGAGGGCCTCCAGGTGCGGCCTCATCTCCTCGCGCAGGGCGGGCTTGTGGTGGTGGTACGTCATGTGCTCCTGGCCGATGAGCACGGCGCCGTCCGGCGCGAACCGCGCGACGTACGCGACCAGACCGGGGCGGGTGCCGATCACCACGTCGGCGTCGGAGCGCGCGTAGTGGGCGCGGACCCGTTCGTCGGTGAGCCTGCCGTACTCCTTGTAGCGCGCTTCGGCGCGGGGGAAGCACTCGGCCGGCGCCAGCAGGTCGGGGTGCTCCTTCTCGCAGGTCGGGGACTTCGGGCGGGTGTCGACCAGGGGGACGACGGTGATGCGCGGGTCGATCGTGAACAGGGGGGTGTCACGGTGGCGGAAGACGGAGACGATCTCGACCTCGTGCCGGTCCGCGAGCTCCTCGGCGAGGTTGAGCGTGGTGCGGATGGTGCCGCCGATGCCGTAGACGGTGTGGATGAGGAAAGAGATCTTCACCGGTGCCCCATGTCTGTGCGTGAAGGCCCGCCGCGCGGTCGCCCGGAAAGCTGGACGGTGACCGAATGCGAAAGGTTGTACGGACCGGAAACCATTCTCCGCCCCCGGGGGCGGGGCACGGCGGGCGGGGTGCACGGCGCGGGGCGTACGACTTCGGCGGGGCCGCCGTACAGCGACCCCGCCGAAGTTCGGTACGGGAACTCACCCCTGACGGCCCGTCAGGGGCGGGTGTCCTCAGAAGGGGTCGAACTCGTCGTACGCCTGCTCCGCCTCGTCCCGCTCCGCCTGGCGGTCCCTGCGGCGCTGGGCGGCGGGGCGCGGGGCCTCGAAGCGGTGGTCCTCGCCTCGGCGGCCGAGCATCTCGGCGCCCGCCATCATGGTGGGCTCCCAGTCGAAGACGACCGCGTCCTCCTCGGGGCCGATGGCCACGCCGTCGCCCGCGCGGGCCCCGGCCTTCATCAGCTCCTCCTCGACACCGAGGCGGTTGAGCCGGTCGGCGAGGTAGCCGACGGCCTCGTCGTTGTTGAAGTCGGTCTGGCGGACCCAGCGCTCCGGCTTCTCGCCGCGCACCCGGTACAGCCCGTCCTCCTCCTGGGTCACGGTGAAGCCGGTGTCGTCGACGGCCTTCGGGCGGATGACGATCCGGGTCGCCTCCTCCTTCGGCTTCGCGGCACGCGCCCGGGCGACGATCTCCGCCAGCGCGTACGACAGCTCCTTCAGCCCCTGGTGGGCGACGGCCGACACCTCGAAGACGCGGTAGCCGCGGGCCTCCAGGTCGGGGCGGACCATGTCGGCGAGGTCCTTGCCGTCCGGGATGTCGGTCTTGTTGAGGACGACGACGCGGGGCCGGTCGTCGAGCCCGCCGTACTGGCGCAGCTCCTCCTCGATGACGTCCAGGTCGGACAGCGGATCGCGCTGCGACTCCAGCGTCGCCGTGTCCAGGACGTGCACGAGGACGCTGCACCGCTCGACGTGGCGCAGGAACTCCAGGCCGAGGCCCTTGCCCTGGCTGGCGCCGGGGATGAGGCCGGGCACGTCGGCGATCGTGTAGACGGTGGAGCCGGCGGTGACGACGCCGAGGTTCGGCACGAGGGTGGTGAAGGGGTAGTCCGCGATCTTCGGCTTCGCCGCGGACAGCACGGAGATCAGCGAGGACTTGCCCGCGCTCGGGTACCCCACCAGCGCCACGTCGGCGACGGTCTTCAGCTCCAGGACGATGTCCTGTACGTCTCCGGGCTCGCCCAGCAGCGCGAAGCCGGGCGCCTTGCGGCGGGCCGAGGCCAGCGCGGCGTTGCCCAGGCCGCCGCGACCGCCCTGCGCCGCCACGTACCGGGTGCCGTGCCCGACCAGGTCCGCGAGGACCTCGCCCCTCTTGTCGAGGACGACCGTGCCGTCCGGCACCGGCAGGACCAGGTCCTGGCCGTCCTTGCCGGAGCGGTTGCCCCCCTCGCCGGGCTTGCCGTTGGTGGCCTTGCGGTGCGGCGAGTGGTGGTAGTCGAGGAGGGTGGTCACGGACTGGTCGACGACGAGGATCACATCGCCGCCGCGCCCGCCGTTGCCCCCGTCGGGGCCGCCGAGCGGCTTGAACTTCTCCCGGTGGACGGAGGCACAGCCGTGGCCTCCGTTACCCGCGGCGACGTGCAGCTCGACGCGGTCCACGAAGGTGGTCATGGTGGGGTGCCTCCAGCGGTGCAGAAAGGAAAACGTACGGGATGTCTCAGCTACGACAGCTGTAACAAGCGAAAGGCGGACCCTCTTCCCGCACGGCGTACACCGTACGGGAAGAGAGGCCCGCCCTCGCGAAGCGTCCGATCAGGTCAGGCGACCGGAACGATGTTCACGACCTTGCGACCGCGGAAGGTGCCGAACTGCACCGAACCGGCCTGCAGCGCGAACAGCGTGTCGTCGCCGCCGCGGCCGACGCCCGCGCCCGGGTGGAAGTGGGTGCCGCGCTGGCGGACCAGGATCTCACCGGCGTTGACGACCTGACCGCCGAAGCGCTTCACGCCGAGCCGCTGAGCGTTGGAGTCGCGACCGTTCCGGGTGGACGATGCGCCCTTCTTGTGTGCCATGTCTCCTCAGTCCCTTACTTCGCAGCCGTGGGGATCTCAGTGACCTTGATCGCCGTGTACTGCTGGCGGTGGCCCTGACGACGGCGGTAGCCGGTCTTGTTCTTGTAGCGCAGGATGTCGATCTTGGCGCCCTTGTGGTGGTCCACGACCTCGGCCTGGACCTTGATCCCGGCCAGGACCCACGGGTCGCTGGTCACGGAGTCGCCGTCGACAACGAGCAGGGTCGAGAGCTCGACCGTGTCGCCAACCTTGGCAGTGGAAATCTTGTCAACCTCAACGATGTCGCCGACAGCAACCTTGTGCTGGCGGCCACCGCTGCGCACGATGGCGTACACGGATCTCTCCTCGCTCGAAACGGAAACCCCTGACGCCAGCCGCCCGCACGGGCGGGGCCCGCGACTGGACCGGATGGTCGGAACGGCCTCCCCCGACCTCGGCCGGGAGGGAAGGTGCTCAGGAGCTGGCGCGCATGGAAACACGCCGACGGTCAAGACTAGGTCCCCCCGCCGGACCGGTCAAACCGGGCCGCGCCCGGCGGGCGGAGGCGTGAAGGAGACCGATCGGCCCGGCCGGCCCCGCCCGCGCCCCCGCCACGCCTCTTCCGCCGGGCCGGCCTCCGCCGCCTCCGCTCCCCCGGCACCCGGCCGCCTCCCTTCTCCCTCTCCTTATGTCTTCGGGCGGACTGTCCCCCTCCTTCTCTTCGTCCTTCCCTTCGGTTGGGTCGCCGGGCGCGCAGCACGTGGCGCACCGGGTAGGACCACGAACCGCTCCGACCCCCTTCCCCGCCGCGCGCGGGGCGGGAAGGCCCTCCGCGTATGCTCTGGCGACGAAGACTTCCGCCGTCCCCCGAAAGAGACAGCAGAGTGAACTACAGGGTCCAGCCCACCGCCCAGGTCGACGAGACCGCCGAGATCGGGGCCGGGAGCAGCGTCTGGGAACTCGCGCAGATCCGTGAGAACGCCCGGCTCGGGGAAGGCTGCGTGATCGGGCGCGGCGCGTACGTCGGTACGGGCGTCAGGATCGGCGACAACGTCAAGCTGCAGAACTACGCGCTCGTCTACGAGCCCGCCGAGCTGGGCGACGGCGTGTTCGTCGGCCCCGCCGTCGTGCTCACCAACGACCACAACCCGCGCTCCGTCGACCCCGAGGGCAAGCTGAAGCGCGGCGGCGACTGGGAGGCCGTCGGCGTCAAGGTCGGCGAGGGCGCGTCGCTGGGTGCCCGTTCCGTGTGTGTCGCGCCGGTGCGCGTCGGCCGCTGGGCGATGGTCGCCGCGGGTGCCGTCGTCACGCGGGACGTGCCGGACTTCGCGCTGGTCGTGGGGGTCCCGGCGCGGCAGATCGGCTGGGTCGGCAGGGCCGGCGTCCGGCTGGTCGAGCGGGCCGGCGAGGAGGGCGCGTGGGAGTGCCCGCAGACCGGTGCCCGGTACCGGGAGAAGGACGGCGTCCTCGTCGAAGACGAGGGCTGACGGCGGCCCCGGCCGCGTGCCGGGAGGGGGTACCGCCTTCGGTAGGGTGGTGCCGCCGCGCTGTATCTCCGTACCGAACCCCGTGGGGACTCTTCCGCCGCACGGGTGCGCGGCGTGCAGGTGAAAGGGCGAAGGGATCCAGATGAACAGCCACGTGCTCTATCTCGCGCTTGGCACATACCGAGTACGGGCGACACGCGAGCAGGTGAAGGAGCTCGCCTCCTCGGGGTCCCGGGTCTCCCTGGTCGTGCTGGACGCTCCCGTGTGGCGCGAGGCGCTGGAGGAGCTGGGCGGGCTGGACGGCGTCGAGGTCGTCAGCCTCACCCCGGACAAGGACGGCACGGCCTGGGGTCCCGCCAAGAAGCTGGCCGCCGCCAAGTCGGGCCCGTTCGCCCAGGCGGACACCGTCGTCGCGGGCGACGCCCAGGCGCTGCCCGTCGCGTGGATCGTGAAGCGCCGCCGGCCCGGTGTCACGCTGGTGCTGGAGCCGCACGGCGCCGGGCGCGCCGTGGCCCCCTCCGACCTGGCCGTCGTCACCCCCTGGTACCCGTCGCCGAACAACCCGTATGCCGGATCGTTCGTGCAGGCGGCGACCGCCGCCGTCGCGGGGAACTACGAGCGCGTCACCGTCTTCCACACCGAGGACTGGTCCGGCCGCGCGTCCGCCCCGCTCCACGACGCGATCCGGGTGACCGCCGAACGCCTGCGGGAGCGCGGCGCCCTCGGCCACGTGCTGGACGCCGACGAGGCGACCGTCGTCCGCGTCCCGGTGCCGATCCTCCTCCGCAAGAACTACGCCCCCTGGGCCGAGACGCAGGTGGAGGCGATGCGGAGCGTCCTGCCCACCGGGCGGATCGAGGCCCCGGTCGTGCACGCCCACACCGGCATCTACGGTGGTGTCGTGGCCACCCGGCTCGCCCGCCCCGACGCCCGCATCGTGGTGACCGAGCACTCCTCCTTCCTCGGCAGGGTCCTCTCGCAGCCCCCCGCCGCCCGCCTCTACGAGGAGGTGCTGGAGCGGGCCGACGCGTTCATGTGCGTCAGCGCCGCGCTGCGCGAGCAGGTCGTGAAGCGCTTCCCGCAGTACGCGGAGAAGGTCGGCGTCCTGCCCAACGCGATCTCCCTCGACCGCTTCACGCCGGGCCCGGAGCGCTCCCCCGAGCTGCTGCGCTGGCTGTACCTCGGCCGGCTCCTCGAACCGAAGGGCGTCAAGGAGCTGCTGGAGGCGTTCGCGCTGGTCGCCGCGGAGGAGCCGCGCGCCACGCTCACCATGGTCGGGCACGGCCCCGTCGAGGAGGAGCTGCGCGCCCGCGGCGCCGAGCTGGGCCTGGGCGACCGCTTCCGCATCCTGCCGCCGGTCGCCCCGGAGGCCGTGGGCGCGCTGATGCACGAGTACGACCTGCTCGTGCACGCCAGCAAGCGGGAGACCTTCGGGATGACGGTCGTCGAGGCGATCGCGTCCGGGCTCCCCGTGCTCGTGACCCGCAGCGGCGGCCCCGAGGAGACGATGGCCGGCATCGAGACGGCGGCCGGTGCGCTCATGGACGTCAGCGACGACCCGCAGGTCATCGTCGACGCGTACTGGCGACTGCGCGAGCGCGCCGGTGACCTGGACCTGCCGGCGGCCCGCGAGGTCCTGGAGGGCCGGGTCGGGTGCGAGGCGGTCGGCAAGCAGCTCGTCGAGGTGTACGGGGGGGCGCTGCCTCCCGTGCCCCAGGCCCCCGAGGCCGGTGCCGGGGACGAGCGGGCGGACGACGCGGCCGGCGACCGGGCGGAGACCGGGGCGAAGGCCGCGGAAGGGGCCGCGCCCGCCCGCCGCGCGGAGCCGGTCGGCCGCGCCGTCGTCCTGGCGCTGACGCCCGCCAAGCCGCGCCGCGTCGTCGACTTCGCCAACCACCTCGTCGAGAAGGGCGCCGAGGTCACCCTCGTCACCGCCCAGCCGCCGGCCCTGTGGGAGGGCCTGGCCCTCGACCCGAGCGTGCCCGTCGTCAGCGTCGCGGACGCCGAGAAGAAGCTGCGCATCCCGCGCGCCGAGCGGTTCCTCGTCTACCGCGCGCCCCGTGCCGTCCTGCGGCGGGCCCGGCGGATCGCTGCGAAGAACCGTGAGGCGATCGGCCCCGAGCTGGCGGTCGCGACCGTGCAGCGCGCCCACACGAAGGTCGCCAACGCCTTCCACAAGAAGGTCTTCAACCGCGGTTACCGGGAGGTCCGGCCGCAGCTGTTCGCCCGGATCACCCAGCGGCGGGTGCTGCCCGAGCTGGCCCTGGACAAGGTGGACACCGTGTTCGTCAGCGACATCAACTCCACGGTGACCGGCTGGAAGTGGGCGAAGACCCACCCGCACCTGAAGGTGACGACGAGCCTGGACCGCACCGCGTACGACACGGAGTGACGTGAACGGGAAGGGCCCCGACCGGTGATCCGGTCGGGGCCCTTCCCGTTGGCGCGGTACGCGGCTCAGCGGCCCACGATCTCCCGCAGCCGCCGCTCGAACGGGATCAGCGTCGCCTCACGCGTGTACGTGTCGGCGTGCCGCCGCGCCGCCTCGCGCTGCTCCGGCGTCAGGTCGCGGGCCGCCTTGCCCGCGGCGACCATCGACGCGGCCAGTTCCTCGACGTCCAGGCTGTTGGCGTTGAACCACAGCGGGTATCCGTCGAGGACGTCCTGCGCGGCGATGCCCGGCTGGTGGACGGAGACGATCGGGTGGCCGAAGGCCATGTACTCGAAGATCTTGCCGGACGTGACGTACTTGCCGCCGCCCGCGAGGAAGACCAGGACGTCCGACTCCTCGTACACCCTGCCGACCTCCGTCTTGGAGACGGGTCCGCAGTAGCGCAGGCCGGTGTCTTCGACGCCCTCGGGGCTCGGCCCGTCCTGGAGGCCCAGACGGGCCTTCAGGACGCCGGGGCTGTTCTTGAAGAACCCCAGGTGCCCGTGGATCTGCAGCTCGGCACCGGCCATGTCCGGGTGACGGCGTGCGATCTTGAACGCCTCGGCCATCTCCTCCACGGGCTGCTTGGCGGTGAGGGTGCCCAGGTACGTGAACTTGAGCGGGGCCCGCTCCTTCTCGCCCGCCGCGGTCTCCGCCTCCGCCTCCGCTTCCGCCTTGGCCCCGGCCTCGGCGACCGCGCTCTCCGCGGCCTTCGGCAGCACGTCCGCGTCCCATCCGTTGGGGACGACCATCATGCGGTCGGCGACCTCCGGGTAGCGCTCGGCGTGCCAGCCGCGCAGGGCCTCGTTGACGAAGACGGCCGCCGACGCCTTGTCGAGCATGCGCTTCTCCCACGCCCAGGCGATGTGCCCCTCGGGGAACGCCGGCTCGTCGTGGAAGAGGTCCAGCGTCCACGAGTCGCGGTAGTCCATCACGTACGGGACGCCCGTGAGCCTGTTGAAGAGCCAGGCGGCGCCGAACGAGGCGAACGGGTTGCCGGTGGCGATGACCACGTCGAAGCGCTGCTTGGCGTGCAGCTTCAGCGCGCGGGTGACGGAGGCCCACGCCCAGGACGAGTAGCGCTCCGGGAAGAGCTTCGTCTGGCTGAACTCGTAGACGCGCTTGGCCATCAGCGGGAAGCTGCGGCGCAGCCAGCTGTACTGGCGGAGGTCGTTCTGCCAGCTGTACTGGTTGAGCGACGGCCGCTCGACGCGGATGCTCGGGTCCACGGTCTTCGACAGTCCCTCGTCGACCGAGCCGATCACGTTGTGGAGGAAGTCGAGCGGGGCGGCGCAGACCGTGACGTCCCAGCCCTTCTCCGCGAGGTGGTTGGCCGTGGCCCGGGCCCGGTAGACGCCGCTCGCCCGCGACGGCGGGAAGTAGAACGCCAGGTAGAGCACACGGGGACGCCGTTCGCTACGGTTCTTCATCAGTCTTCCTCGGTAGGTCAGCGAGCGGCTGGACGCTTCGACGACGCGTCGGCGACGAAGGACGGCGCCCCGGAGTCGACGCTGTAGCAGACGCGCGGGATCTTCCGGCCGTCGGAGTGCCAGGACTCCATCATCTCCACGGCCCTGCGGATCGAATGGGCGTCGCTGACCACGACGAGGTCCGGGCCCCCGTGGGTTTCGAAGCAGCGGAGCACCATGCGGGCCGCGGCGGTGGGCCACACCCGGCGGTGCAGCGGCACGAAGACGCGGCGGTGCACCCGGCCGGCGACGCGCTTCTCGTACGCCTTGAGGGCCTTCTTCGTCTTCGGGCCGAGGGGGCCCCGGCCGACCGCGCCCGCGACGCGCCGGGGTCCCTTGTAGAGGACGGCGCGTTCGAGGCGGTGCGGCAGGTGCCGCGCCTCCAGCTCGGAGAGCGTCACCAGCTCGACACCGGGTGCGAAGGCCGTGGACGCCCAGGGCTGCTTCTGGCTGACGAGGACGACGGCCCGGCCGCCGGCCGCGACGACGGCAGCGGACTCTTCGAGGACGGTCCGCTTGCGCGCACCGCCGAGGGCCAGGAACAGAACCTGCATGTCACTCCATCACGGGGAGTCGGGGAACCAGAGACGGTAGTGCGCCTGGGCCACGGACTCGAAGCTGTAGGCCGCGGCCAGCTTCGCCTGGGCGCGTTCGAGGTCCAGGTCGCCGTCGAGGAAGCGCGCGCGCAGGCGCCGGAAGCCCTCGATGATCGACTCCGGGTTCTCCTCCACGTCGATGAACTGGCCCGCGGCGTCCTCGATGCCCGCGAGCGTCTCCTCGGGGCCGCCGCAGCGGGTCACCAGGACCGGCATGCCGGCGGCGATGCCCTCGACGATGGTCATGCCGAACGTCTCGTACCGGCTGGCGTGGACGAGCAGGTCGTGGTTGCGCATCACCTCGAGGGCCTGGTCGTGCGGTATCGGGCCGAGCATGTCCACGACGTCGCTGAGGCCGAGCTCCTCGATGCGCTTCAGGAGCGGGAGGCGCTGGTCGCCGTCGCCCGCCAGCGTGAGCCTCAGCGTCGGGTCCTCGGCGTGGCACCGGGCGAACGCCTCGACGAGCAGGTTGACGCCCTTGCGCTGCAGTATCCCGCCGAGGTAGAGCCAGCGGCGCAGGTCCTTGACGGGCTCGGGCCGCGGGTAGTCGAAGGTGATCGGATTGGGGATCTGGATCAGCTTGTCGACGTGGTGCGGGAACTTGTTCCCGATCACGTCGGTGAGGGGCTGGCCGACGACCAGGAAGCCCGTGACGCGCTCTATCAGCTCGTCGTACATCTGCGCGGAGTCGGGGTCTTCGAGGACGGTCTCCAGGAACGACGCGTGCTCGGTGACGAAGACCCGGGCGTCGGGACGGGCGTTGTGGAGCGCGGCCCATCCGCTGGGGAGGCCGACGTGCGCGTGGACCACCGGCGCGTCGATCGGCTTCCCGCCGAGCAGGCTGCGGAGGTGGCGCTCGTGGTTGCGGGCCTGGGCTCCGTAGAGCTGGCCGCGCGGCATCGTGACGGGGTAGTGGACGAGTTCGGCGCCCCCGACGGTGGGCACGCGGTGGGCGGCGCGGGACAGCAGCTTGGCGCCCGCCGCCTCGATGGCCCGCGTCGTCTGGGGGTCCATGGCGGTGACCCAGGCGTCGCCGTGGTAGACGGTGAGGTTGTCGACACCGGGCGCCGTCGCGGCGACCATGTCGTAGACGAAGGAACCCCGGAAAGGCAACTCCCGTGTCGGATACCACGGCGTGACCACGGCCGCATCCCTGGATGCTGCCTGCTTCATGTCGACTTCCTTACGAGATTGCACGGCGACGCGCCACTTTATCACCGGCTTTGCCACCGCCGGCCGGCCGTCCCGACCCGGCCGCGGTGCCTGCGGAGAGGCTGCGGGCCGGGCCGGAGCGGGTCGGCGGACAGGGGTGCCGGGCGGGCCGGGGCGGGCGCGCGGGGAGCCCCGGTCCGCGGGGGCGTCAGGCGTCGCCGCCCGCCTGCGTGAGCCGTTCCTCCAGGATGCGGACGACGTTGTGCGCGGCACGTCCGTCGCCGTACGGGGTGCCCTTGTCGGCGGTGGGCGCGGTGCGGGTGACCGTGGCGGCCCACGCGTCGGCGGACAGCGTGTGCGGGTCGGGGACGAGGACGTTCCAGCCGGACTCGACCGTCTCGACCCACTCGGTCTCCGGGCGGATGGTGGTCGTGACGCGCTCCAGCAGGAACGCCTCCTTCTGCAGGCCGCCGGAGTCGGTGACCACGCCCGACGACGCCAGCACGGCGGCGACCAGGCCGGCGTACGGCAGGGGGCGGCCGACGCGGACGGAGCCCTTCGCCAGCTCGATGCCGTGCTCCTTGGCGCGGGCGACCAGGCGCGGGTGGGCGAGCAGCGCGACCGGCAGCGGCAGCGCGGCCAGCGAGTCGACGATCGCGGCGAGCCGCTCCGGGTCGTCGGTGTTGTCCGGCCGGTGGATCGTGGCCAGCAGGAACGGCTGCTCCGGGTCGATGCCCTCGGGCAGGGCCGGCGCGGGGTGCTCGCCGGCGAGGACGGCGTCGCGGATGCGCAGGCAGATGTCGACCATCACGTCGCCGGCGAGGACGGCGCGCTCCTTCAGGCCCTCGTCGGCGAGGTGGCGCATGGCCTCCTCGGTCGGGGCGAGCAGCACGTCGGCGCAGTGGTCGGTGAGGACGCGGTTGTGCTCCTCCGGCATGCGCCGGTTGAAGGAGCGCAGGCCCGCCTCCAGGTGCGCGACGGGGAGGTGCATCTTCACCGCGGACAGGGCGCCGGCGATGGTGGAGTTGGTGTCGCCGTAGACGAGGACCCAGTCGGGCTTCTCCCGCTCCAGGACCGGGTCGAGGGCGGAGAGGACGGCGCCGGTCTGCGCGCCGTGGCTGCCGGAGCCGACACCGAGGTGGACGTCCGGGTCGGGGATGCCGAGGCCCTGGAAGAAGACGTCGGAGAGGTCGGCGTCGTAGTGCTGACCGGTGTGCACAATGAAGTGCTCGTGCTCCGTCTCTGCGAACGCGGCCGCGATGGGCGCGAGCTTCACCAGTTGGGGACGGGCGCCGACGATGCTGATGACTTTCACTGCGCACTCTTCTTCTGGGTCAGACCGACGAGGGGCACCGCAATGGTATGCCGGGAGGGGGAGTGCTCGGCGACCGCCCCCGGACGGTGACGGGGGGCTCCCGGAGTGCGGAATGCTAGGGTCGCGCGCGCCTGCGGAAGAGAATCACTCGCTCGCGGTACAGGTACAGGGAAAGGTCGACGTCAACCATGGCGGTCTTGTTCAGCCGGAAAGCCAAACGCCGGGACGGCCGGCCCGAACCGGCCGGGAGAGCGCCCCTTCCGGTCCTGGACCCCTCGGTGCCGGCGACCACCGGCTGGCTGGTGCGCGGCAAGGACGGCCGGCTCACGGCCTACGCCCCGGGGGACGGCCACGTGCTGCGCTGGACCGAGACCCGCCCCGGCGGCCCCGCCTGGAAGGGCCCCGAGCCGCTCCCCGCGCCGGACCTGCTGCCGTACTTCTCGGTCGCCCAGGGCGCCGACGGCTACGTCCACCTGGTGGGGACGCGCCGCAGGCCGCTGTCGGACGGGGCGGCGGCCCACGAGATCGTCTACGCCATCCAGTACCAGACGGGCCGCCCGCTGCGCGAGTGGCGGTCGCTGGCGTCCCCGTACCCCTCGGACCCGTCGCTGGCCGAGAAGATGGGTCTCCCGTCGGCCGTCGTGGACGGTGACGGCTCCCTCCACGTCTTCATCCGCAACGCGGGCCGCGGGGTGACCGTCCGCAACCAGGCCAGGACGGGCGCCTGGAACGGCTGGCTGGACATCAAGGGCAGGCGGGTGGTGGGCACGGCGTCCGCGGCCCTCGCCGGCGACGGCCACCTGGAGATCCTCGCGCCCACGTCGGAGGTGCTGCAGCGCTGGAGCTGGGAGAAGCCCGGCGCTCCCTTCGCGCGCGCCGACGACGTGCCGCTGCGCGTCGCGCCCGACTCGCTGACGTCCGTGGTGACGGGCGAGGACGGCGGGCTCACCCACTTCTGGCACGACGCCGAGGACGGCACGGTGCGCGCCTGGCGCCCGGCCGAGGGGGAGCCGGCCCGGGTGGGGGAGGGCACCGGCACCGGGCCGGTGGCGGTGCTGCGCACCGACGTGGACGGCCACGACTGCACGGTGCTGGCGCACCGGGACCGGGCGACGGGGCGGCCGGCGCTCGCCGCGTACCCGACGGGGAACGAGGAGGCCGGGGCCACCTGGACGCTCACCGGGAGCCCGTGCCTGGGGGCGCCGTCGCTGGCGCTGGACGGGGCCGGGCGGGTCGTGATGGCCGCGATCGGCACGGACGGCGCGCTCTGGGTGGCCCGCCAGAAGCCCGAGCCGGGGCTGGCCCTGGGCGCCTGGGAGCCGGCCGGCTCCTGAGCCGGGCCGCCGCGGGGTGCTCCCCGAGGACTCCGTCCAGGGGGGGACCCCCACCCCGCGGGCTCCGTGCAGGGGCCCGTGCCAAGGGCTCCGTCCGGGGAGAGCCGCCTCCCGGGGGCACCGTCCGGGCCCCGCCCGGGGGTTCCATCGGAAGGGGCCCCGCCCGGGGACTCCCTCCGGAGCCTCCACCCCGCGGGCTCCGTCCACAGGGGAGGACCCGTACCCGCGGGCTCCGTCCAGGGGGCCCGTACCGAGGGCTCCGTCCGGGGGCCCGGGGCGTGCGCCCCGGTCGGTGGGCGGGGGCGGGTCAGGCGGGGTGGCTCAGGGACCAGCCGCGCCAGGCCGACTCGACCATCTCGCGGATGCCGTAGCGGGCCGTCCAGCCCAGTTCCTCGCGGATCAGGTCCGCGGACGCGACCACCCGCGCCGGGTCGCCCGGGCGTCGCGGGGCGACCTCCAGGCCGCTGTCCGTGAACCCGGTGACCTCCTGGATCACGCGGACCATCTCCCGGACCGACACGCCCTCGCCGCGGCCCACGTTGAGCACCAGCTCCGCCCGCGGGTCCTCGACGAGCCGGCGCGCCGCGGCGAGGTGCGCGGAGGCGATGTCCTCGACGTGGATGTAGTCGCGGACGCACGTCCCGTCCGGCGTCGGGTAGTCGTCGCCGAAGACCAGCGGCGCCCGCCCGGCCGCGAGCCGCTCGAAGACCATCGGCACCAGGTTGTACGCGCCCTTGTCGGCCAGCTCGGGCGTGGCCGCGCCCGCCACGTTGAAGTAGCGCAGCGCGGCGGTGGCCATGCCGTGGGACCGGCCGGCCGCGCCGGTCATCCACTCCCCCACGAGCTTCGTCTCGCCGTACGGGTTGATCGGCGCGCACGGGGTCTTCTCGGTGACCAGGTCCACGTCGGGCGTCCCGTACACGGCGGCCGACGAGGAGAACAGGAACCGGCGGACACCGGCCGCGACGGCGGCGTCGAGGAGGACGCGCACGCCCTCCACGTTCTGCCGGTAGTAGAGGAGCGGCTTCGCCACCGACTCGGCGACCTGCTTCTTCGCCGCGGTGTGCACGATGCCGGTGACGGCGTGCTCGCGCAGGACGCGGTCGAGGAAGTCCCGGTCGAGGACCGAGCCGCTCTCCAGCGGGACGCCGGCGGGCAGCCGGTCGGCGCGTCCCGACGTCAGGTCGTCGACGACGACGACGGGCTCTCCCGCCGCGGTCATCGCCCGCACCACGTGCGAGCCGATGAAACCGGCGCCTCCGGTGATCAACCAGGTCATCGTGGAACCTCCAGCAGGTCGGCCCTGCCCCGCCGGACGGGCGGGACAGGGCCTGGGTGTCAGCGGCTGTGGAGCGCTGTGGAGCGCGGGTGTTCAGCCGCCGATGACGACGCGGCGGACACCCTCCCAGCGGGCCGGGTCGGTGGTGCGGCGGCCGTCGACGAGGACCTTCACGTCCGGCAGGTCCGAGGCCGCCAGCTCGCGGTACTCGGCGTGGTCGGCCTGGAGGATCGCCGCGGTGACCTTCTCGCCCCGGTGCGGGGTGAGGCCGTGGGCGGCCAGCTCCTCGTCCGTGTACATCGGGTCGGAGACGTACGGGACGGCGCCGCGCGCCTTGAGCGCCTCGACGGTCGGGAAGACGCCGGAGAAGGCGGTCTCCTTGACGCCGCCGCGGTAGGCGGCGCCCAGCACGAGCACGCCCACGTCCTTCAGGTCGCCGTAGGCGGCGGCCAGCAGGTCGACGGCGTACTCCGGCATCGCGGCGTTCGCCTCGCGCGCGGAGCGGACGACGGTCGCCTCCGGGTCGTTCCACAGGTACATCCGCGGGTAGATCGGGATGCAGTGGCCGCCGACGGCGATGCCCGGCTGGTGGATGTGGCTGTAGGGCTGGGAGTTGCAGGCCTCGATGACCTTCTTGACGTCGATGTCGTTCTTGTCGGCGAAGCGGGCGAACTGGTTCGCCAGGCCGATGTTGACGTCGCGGTACGTGGTCTCGGCGAGCTTGGCGAGCTCGGACGCCTCGGCGGTGCCGAGGTCCCACACGCCGTTCGGCCGCGGCAGGTCGGCGCGCTCGTCGAAGTCGAGGACCTGCTCGTAGAACTCGACGCCGCGCCGGGTGGACGCCTCGTCGATGCCGCCGACGAGCTTCGGGTAGCGGCGCAGGTCGGCGAAGACGCGGCCGGTGAGGACGCGCTCCGGGGAGAAGACCAGGTGGAAGTCCTCGCCGGCGGTGAGGCCGGAGCCCTGCTCCAGCATCGGCGCCCAGCGGGTGCGGGTGGTGCCGACGGGGAGGGTCGTCTCGTACGAGACGAGGGTGCCCGGCTTGAGGCCCTTGGCGATGGCCCGGGTGGCGGAGTCCATCCAGCCGAAGTCGGGGGTGCCCTCGGCGTCCACGAACAGCGGGACGACCACGACGACGGCCTCGGACCGCGCGACGGCGGCGGCGGTGTCCGTGGTGGCGGTGAGCAGGCCGGCGTCGACGGCCTTCTTCAGCTTGACGTCCAGGTCGTGCTCGCCGGGGAAGGGCTCGGTGCCGGCGTTGACCAGCTCCACGACCTTCTCGTTGACGTCGGCGCCGATGACCTTGTGGCCCTTGTCGGCGAACTGCACGGCGAGCGGCAGACCGATCTTGCCGAGCGCGACTACACAGATGTTCATCGGGTCAGTTTCCTCTTCACACGGGACAGGACGCGGCGCAGTCGCAGGCTGGCGCCGGGCGGGGGCTCCCACAGCGGGGCCGTGGTGATGACCAGCCGCCCCTTGGCGTCGGCGGTGGCGGAGAGCCGGTACGGGACCTTCTCGCGCCAGCGCCGGGCCAGGGGCAGCGGCGCCCCCTGTGTCTTGACGGGGATCTCGTACGTCGAGCCTGCCACATCCAGGTAGGCGCGGACGCCGAGCCTGGCCCGGACCGGCGGGAGCGGGACGCGGGTCAGCAGCACGGTCCCGGTGCCGTCCGCCGCCGCCTCCTGGCTGGTCCCGCCCGCGAGGGGGGGCAGTTCGGTGCCGACGGGGACGCGGCGGCCACCGGGCTTGTCGGCGCTCTTCGGCAGGGCCCCGTCGGCGAGGCGCACGGTCGCGGTGCCGGTCTCGCCGGTGACGGGGACGCGGACGGCGAGGGAGACGGCCATGTCGTCGCCGTCCTGCTCCCACGCGGCCGAGACCAGGCGCGTGCCGTCCGCGAGCTGCGCGGGCACGGCCTCGCCGACCACCTCGAACAGCCGGTCGGGCAGGCCGAGGGCGGGGTCGCGGAAGCCGGGGTAGCGCAGGTACGCGCGGCCGTCCTCCAGCAGCATCGGCGGGGCGCCGTGCTCCGCCTCGTCCTCGATGGCGCGGACCAGCAGGTCGACGGCGCCGCGCTGGGCGAGGGCGATCCGCACCCGCCGCCTGACGTCCATGGAGTCGCGCAGCGCGTCGGTGAAGTACGCGTCGGCCAGTTCGGCGATGCCGGCGCACACCTCGACCCGGGTGGCGCGGTCCAGGGACGGGAAGTCGCCCTGGACGAGCTTGGCGAGCTCCCACGTGAAGTGGCGCTTGAGGACCGCGTCGCGCTTCGGCCCGGCCTCGATGAGCCGCGCCGTGTGCTCCATGATCTGCGCGGTGCAGCGCAGCCGGGAGAGGTGGTCGGCGCGGTAGGTGATGTTGGACGCGTCGCCGCGCTTCACCGCGTAGTAGTACGTGTAGTCGGCGAGGACGGAGATCTTCCTCGCGCGGACGCACGCCTCGATGGTGAACGGCTGGTCGGAGCCGACCGGCATGTCCTCGGGGAAGCGCAGCTTGTGCTGCTCGACGAGGTCCCGCCGGAACAGCTTGGTGTTGGCGAGCGTGAACGGCAGCGCCGAGTCGTACAGGCTGACGTCGGGGTCGTTCCGCTGGTAGAGCGCCTGGTGGACGTACCGGCCGTTGGTGCCGACCATCTTGCCGACGACGACGTCGGAGCCGTGCTCGTCGGCGCACTTCACCATGCGCTCCAGGGCCTCCCGGCCGAGGCGGTCGTCGGAGCCGACGAAGTACACGTAGCGGCCGGTGGCCACCTCCAGGGCCCGGTTGCTGGGAGCGGCCGGGCCACCGGAGTTGGCCTGGTGGATGACCTTCACGACGCCGGGGTACCGCTCCGCGAAGCGGTCGAGCTCCCGGCCGCTGTCGTCGGTCGAGCCGTCGTCGACGGCCACGATCTCCAGGCGGTCCCTGCCGATGCTCTGCTTGACGAGCGAGTTCAGACACTCCGTCAGGTACGGCATCGTGTTGTAGACCGCCACGACGACGGTGACATCAGGTCTGGTCAAGGGAGATTACCCCTACCCCTTTGCCGCGCCGTCGAGACGGATCGTGTCGCCGGTCGCGGCGGACTCCAGGACGGCCGCGGCGACCTCCACGGTCCGCAGGCCCTGCCGCAGCGTGCAGATGTCGTCGGACTTGCCGAGGACCGCGTCGCGGAACAGCTCGTGCTCCACGAGGAGCGGCTCCCGCTTCGGGATCGCGTACCGGACCATGTCGCCCTCGGCGACCCCGCGGAAGGCGCGCAGGGCCTCCCACTCGGTGGCGACGGCGGCGTTGGAGTAGAACGTCAGGTCGGCGGTGAGGGTGTCGGCGATGAAGCAGCCGCGCTCACCGGTGACGGACGTGAAGCGCTCCTTGAGCGGGCTCAGCCAGTTGACCAGGTGGCTGACCATCGTCCCGTCGGAGAGCTGGCCGACGGCGGACACCATGTCCTCGTGCGGGCGGCCCGACTTGGACACCGTGTGCGCGGCGATCGACGTGTACGTCTGGCCGGTGACCCAGCCGGTGAGGTCGATGTCGTGGGTGGCCAGGTCCTTGACGACGCCGACGTCCGCGATGCGGTGCGGGAAGGGGCCCTGGCGGCGCGTGACGACCTGGTACACGTCGCCCAGCTCGCCGGCCTCCAGGCGGGCGCGCAGGGAGCGCAGCGCCGGGTTGCACCGCTCGATGTGGCCGACGCCGGCGACCAGGCCGCGCGACTCGAACGCCTCGACGAGGCGGCGGGCGCCGTCGACGGTGTCCGCGACGGGCTTCTCGATGAGCGCGCACACGCCGGCCTCGGCCAGCTTCAGGCCGACTTCCTCGTGGAGGGCGGTCGGGCAGGCGACGACGGCGTAGTCCACGCCGAGGGCGAGCAGTTCCTCGACGGTGGCGAGGACGGGGGCGCCCTGCGCCCAGCCGTTCTTGTCGCCCATCGGGTCGACGACGCCGACGAGCTGGACGCCCTCCAGCCCGGCGAGGACGCGGGCGTGGTGGCGGCCCATGGAGCCGAGGCCGACGAGGCCGGCCCGGAGCGTTCCGGTGGTGGCGGTCACAGTTCCTCCCCCAGCGCGTTCACGGCGGTGACGATCCGCTCCAGGTCGTTCCGGGTCAGCGACGGGTGGACGGGCAGGGAGACGACCTGGGCGGCCGCCTTCTCCGTCTCCGGCAGGTCCCAGTGGCGGCCGGCCTTCTGGTCCGGCTCCCAGTACGGCTTCAGGCGGTGGATTGGCGTCGGGTAGTACACGGCGTTGCCGACGCCGGCCTCGGTGAGCTTCGCCATGGCGGCGTCGCGGTCGCCGAGGACGCGGATCGTGTACTGGTGGTAGATGTGGCGCGCGCCCTCGGCGACGACCGGGGTCACCACGTTCGGCGCGGTGATGTGCTCGGAGAGGTACGCGGCGTTGGCGATGCGCTGCTCGGTCCAGCCGTTCAGCTTCGCGAGCTGGACGCGGCCCACGGCGGCGGCGACGTCGGTCATGCGCATGTTGGCGCCGACGATCTCGTTGGCGTACCGCTGTTCCATGCCCTGGTTGCGCAGCAGGCGCAGGGTGCGGGCGATCTCCGCGTCCGCGACCGTGACCATGCCGCCCTCGAGGGAGTGCATGTTCTTGGTCGGGTAGAAGCTGAACGTGCCGCCGACGCCGAACGCGCCGACCGGGGTGCCGTGGAGGGCGGCGGCGTGCGCCTGGCAGGCGTCCTCGACGACGGCCAGCTTGTGCTTGTCGGCGATGGCCATGATCTCGTCCATCGCGGCCGGGTGGCCGTACAGGTGCACCGGCATGATCGCGACCGTGCGCGGGGTGATGGCGGCCTCGACGGCGGCCGGGTCCACGCAGAAGGTGTCCGGGTCGATGTCGACGAAGACGGCGTCGGCGCCGACCAGCCGGATCACGTTGGCGGAGGCCGCGAAGGAGAACGACGGCACGATGACCTCGTCACCCGGGCCGACGTTCAGGGCCATCAGGAGAAGGTGCAGCGCCGAGGTGCCGGAGTTGACGGCAACGCAGTGGCGGCCCTGGACGAGGTCGGCGAAGCCCTCCTCGAAGGCCGCCACCTCCGGGCCCTGCACGACGCGGCCGCTGCGCAGTACGCGTACGGCGGCTTCGATCTCTTCTTCACCGATGACCGGGCGGGCAGCGGGGATGGGCTGCTCGTTGACGCTCGGCATGGACGTCCTCCTTGAACACCGCAAGAGCTCTATGTGGCAGAGGTCCGGGGTGTGCGTACGTCTCGTCGTGAGCGCGCGTCTACCCCTCCGGCGCGATGCCGACGCCCTACCGATGACGGCCGGGACGGGTCCGGCCCGGAACCGAGTCGCACACCGCCCGCACGCTCCGGTGGGGAACGGTGAACGGCATCGACCCGCGTCACATTATCAGGAATGTCTCTGCCAATTTCCGGGCCGTTAAGGGCCGGAAGCATCGATTCTGAAACAAAATCCATGCCCCGCCCCGCAGGAATGCGAGGCGGGACACAGATCATTTCGGCCACGCTCCACCGAGCGTTCAGTCCTCCGTGACCACCGTCACGGAAGGCTCCGACGACTGCTCGGCGGCAGCGGTCTTCTTGGCCGACTTGGCGGTCTTCGCCGCCTTGGCCGTCTTCGCCGTCTTCGACGCCGCCTTGGTGGCCGTGGCCTTGGTGGCCGTGGTCTTCTTGGCGGTCGTCTTCTTCGCCGCGGTCTTCTTGGCCGCCGTCTTCTTGGCGGCGGTCTTCTTGGCCGTGGCCTTCTTGGCGGCGGTCTTCCGGGCGGGCTTCTCGGCGGCCGGGGCCTCCGGCTCGGCGGCGGCCCCCGCCTCGGCGGGCTCCGCTTCCGCCTCCGCCGGAGCGGGCTCCGCCGGGGCCGACGGGCTGCTCACGACGACGATCGCGGCCTCCTGCGCGCCCGACGGCGAACCGGCGGGAGCGGTGACCTTGCGGACCACCCGGCGGCGTGCCCGCGGCGGGGCCGCCGCGGGCGCGGGCGCCTCGACGGCCGGCTCCTCGGTCACCGGCGCCTCGGGAGCGACCGGCGCCTCGGGAGCGGCCGGCGCCTCGGGGGCTGCGGGGGCCACGACGACGGCGGCCTCGGCGGCCTTCGGCGATCCGGCCGGCGCGGTCGCCTTGCGGGTGGCACGGCGGCGCGTACGGCCCTGCGGCGCGGCCTCGGCGGGCGCCTCGGGCGCGGCCTCGGTGACCTCGGCGGTCTCCGGCGTGACGGCGGCCGGCTCCGGCTCGGCGGCCGGGGCGGCCACCTCCGGCTCCGTCACCGTCGCGGGCTCGGCGACCGGGGTCACCGGGGCCTCCACGACCGGCGCGGTCTCCGCGGCGCGCGGCGCGCCGGCCGGGGCGGACGCCCTGCGGCTCGCACGGCGGCGCGTACGACCGCGGGCCGCGGCGGCCTCGGCCTCGGCGGCGCTGGAGTACAGCTCCTCGTCCGGGGCGAACGCCGTCTCCGGCTCGGCGGCCGGGGCGGGCGCCTCGGCCTGCGGGGCCTCGACGGCGGCGGGCGCCTCGGCGGCCTCGGCGGGCTCGACGTACTCGTGCGGCTGCTCGACGTGCTCGTGCTGCTCGGCGCCGCCGCGACCGCGCTTGCGGGACCGCTTGCCGCCACCGCCGCCCGCGGTGCCGGGCTGCTCCATGTGGACGATGACGCCGCGGCCGTTGCAGTGGACGCAGGTCTCGGAGAACGACTCCAGCAGTCCCTGGCCGACCCGCTTGCGGGTCATCTGGACCAGGCCCAGCGACGTGACCTCGGCCACCTGGTGCTTCGTCCGGTCCCGGCCCAGGCACTCCAGCAGGCGCCGCAGCACCAGGTCCCGGTTGGACTCCAGCACCATGTCGATGAAGTCGATGACGACGATGCCGCCCAGGTCGCGCAGGCGCAGCTGCCGGACGATCTCCTCGGCCGCCTCCAGGTTGTTCCTGGTGACGGTCTCCTCCAGGTTGCCGCCCTGGCCGGTGAACTTGCCGGTGTTGACATCGATCACGACCATCGCCTCGGTCTTGTCGATCACCAGCGAGCCGCCGGACGGCAGCCACACCTTCCGGTCGAGCGCCTTCATCAGCTGCTCGTCGATCCGGTACGTCGCGAAGACGTCGACCTCGGAGGTCCAGCGCTGCAGCCGGTCCGCCAGGTCGGGCGCGACGTGCGACACGTAGCCGTGGATGGTCTCCCACGCCTCGTCGCCGCTGACGATGACCTTCGAGAAGTCCTCGTTGAAGATGTCGCGGACGACGCGGACGGTCATGTCCGGCTCGCCGTACAGGAGCGTCGGGGCGTTGCCGCCCTTCGCCTTCTGCTGGATCTCCTCCCACTGCGCCTGGAGCCGCTCGACGTCGCGGCGCAGCTCGTCCTCGCTGGCGCCCTCGGCGGCGGTGCGCACGATGACGCCCGCGTCCTCGGGGACGATCTTCTTGAGGATGGTCTTCAGCCGGGCCCGCTCGGTGTCGGGCAGCTTGCGGCTGATGCCGGTCATCGAGCCCTCGGGCACGTACACCAGGTACCGGCCGGGCAGGGAGACCTGGCTGGTGAGGCGGGCGCCCTTGTGGCCGATGGGGTCCTTCGTCACCTGGACGAGGACGGACTGGCCGGACTTGAGTGCGGTCTCGATGCGGCGCGGCCCGTTGGCCATGCCGAGCGCCTCGAAGTTGACCTCACCGGCGTACAGGACGGCGTTGCGGCCCTTGCCGATGTCGACGAACGCGGCCTCCATGGACGGCAGCACGTTCTGGACCTTGCCCAGGTAGACGTTGCCGACGTACGAGGTCGCCTGCTCCTTGTTGACGTAGTGCTCGACGAGCACGTTGTCCTCGAGGACGCCGATCTGCGTGCGGTCGCCGTGCTGGCGGACGACCATGACCCGCTCGACGGCCTCGCGGCGGGCGAGGAACTCGGCCTCGGTGATGATCGGGACGCGGCGGCGGCCCTGCTCGCGGCCTTCGCGGCGGCGCTGCTTCTTCGCCTCCAGGCGCGTGGAGCCCTTGATGGACTGCACCTCGTCGGACGGCTCGGCCTTGGGGCGCGGCTCGCGGACCTTGACGACCGTGCGGACGCCGTCCTCCTCGGTGGCCGCCTCGGCCTCCGCGGCGGGCTCACCGCTGCGGCGGCGACGGCGGCGACGGCGGCGCGAGCTGCTCGTACCGGCGGCGGACGGGGTGGCGTCGCCCTCGGGGCCCTCGGACTCGGACTCGTACTCGGCGTCGGTCTCGGCGGACTCGTCGCGGTCGTCCTCGTCGTCCTCCTCCTCGGCGGCCTCGGCGGTCTCGTCGTGGTCGTCCGCGTCGGCGGACTCGCCGCGGCGGCGACGGCGACCGCCCCGGCGGCGGCGGCGCGACGGGCGCTCCTCGAACTCGTCCTGCTCGTCGCCCTCGGCGGCGGCCTCCTCGGGCTCCTCCTCGGCGGCCTCGGGCTCGGCCTCCTCCACGGGAGCGGGCTCGACGGGGCGTACGGCCTCGGCGGGCTCGCCGCGGCGGCGACGGCGACGGCGACCACCGGTCTCGGCGCGCTCGGCGGCGGGCTCGACGGCCTCGGCCGTCTCCTCCTCCACCTCCACCTCGGCGGCTTCCGCGGCCTCGGCGGCGGCGGCCGCGGCCGCCGCGGCGGCGGTCTCCGGGGTCTGGAACATCGGCTCGGTGAAGACCGGGGCCTGGAACACCGGCACGGCGGGGCGCGCCGGGCGGCGGCCGCGCTCGGGGCCCTGCGGGGGCTCGGCGGTGAACTGCGGGGAGGTCGCGCGGCGGCGCGTACGGCCCCGGGAGGCGGCCTGCTCGGCGGCGGCGACCCGGCCGGGCTCCTCGGTGGTGATCTGCGCGACGGTGGCGGCGGGCAGGCTCTCGCCCACCTCGGCCTCGGTCTCGGTCTCCTCGGCGGGCACGGGCTCCGGCCGCGTGACCGGCGCAGTGGCCTTGCGGGTGGCACGGCGGCGCGTACGAGCCGGAGCAGCCGGCTCCTCGGCGGCGGGCGCGGGGGCCTCGGCAGGCGCGGGCGCCTCGGCAGGCGCGGCAGGAGCCTCGGTGGCCTCCGCGGCCTGCGGCGCCTCGACGGCGGGCGCGGTCGCCTTGCGGGTCGCACGACGACGCGTACGAGCCGGGGCGACCGGCTCCTCGGCGGCGGGAACCTCGGCAGCGGGGCTCTCAACGGGCGCGGGGGCCTCGGCAGGCGCGGCGGGGGTCTCGACGACCTCTGCGGCCTGCGGCGCCTCGGCCGCGGGCGCAGTGGCCTTGCGGGTCGCACGACGACGCGTACGGGCCGGGGCGACCGGCTCCTCGGCGGCAGGCGCGGGGGCCTCGACGACCTCTGCGGCCTGCGGCGCCTCGGCCGCGGGCGCGGTCGCCTTGCGGGTCGCACGACGACGCGTACGAGCCGGAGCAGCCGGCTCCTCAGCGGCGGCTTCGACGGGCGCGGGGGCCTCGACGGGCGCGGCGGGGGCCTCGACGACCTCTGCGGCCTGCGGCGCCTCGGCCGCGGGCGCAGTGGCCTTGCGGGTCGCACGACGGCGCGGGCGCGCCGGTGCGGCGGCCTCGGGCGCGTCCCCGGAAGCGGCGGGCGTGTCGGACGCGGCGGCCTCGGCGGCCGGAGCGACCGTGGTCACGACGGTCTCGGGGGCGGTGTCCGCCGTGACCGGCGGACCCGCGGGGCGCGACGCGGCGCGGCGCCTGCGGCGCGGCGGCAGCGTGTCGCTGGGTGTGTTGTTGTCCTCGTTGATACCGGCGGTGCCGGTTTCGTTCGACTCGAGCATGCGGGCGGTTCTCCCGTCACGCTCCCGGGCGCCGCGCCTGTGTCCGGTCCGGCCGCGGCACCGCGTGATGCGCGGTGGCCGCCGTCCGGGGCGCGGGCGCCGCACGGGAGCTGTTATGTCTGGCTCGCCGGTTCCGTACGCCTTCTGCGTACGGCCTGGCGAAAGTCTCCTGTGTCTGTACGCGACCCGACCCAGGTGGCTCCGAGTGCCAGGGCCGCGCTTCGACGAACGCTCCTACGCGGAACCTGCACCTTCCGGCGCCGTCGCGGCGGCGGGTCCGGCGGCCTTGGAAGGGGCGGCCGTGACTGCCTCGCGGTCGGGCGCGAGCGGGTCGGTCACCGTGCCGGACTCCTCGTCGAAGAGCCCCTGCGCCAGCCTGGTCACCGCTGCGGGGACCGGCGGCGCCAGGTCGGCCACAGCTCGGAGACCGGACAGGACGTCGTCGGGTCGAACGGCAGGTGTCACGTGCCGAACAACCAGCCGCAGTATCGCACAGGGGCCGTCCAGCGGCCTATCAGCCGAAGCGGGAACGGTTTCGAGCCCCGCCACGGCGGCGCGGGCGTCGAAGGTGCGCAGGCCGTTCTTGGTCATGCGCTGCACGTCCACGGTGTCCGCCGCGAGGAACGCGGCGACGGCCCGCTCGGCGTCGGCCGGGTCGACCCCGTCGAGCCGCAGCTCCCACACGGAGGCGGTGAGCCGGTCGGCGAGGCCGGAGGTGCGGGCCTCGACGGCGTCGACGATGTCGAGGCCGCCGGGGAGGGACTCGTCGAGCAGCTCCCGCAGCTTCGCGGGGTCGCGCGGCTCGGTGAGCGCGATCTCCAGGTATTCGGCCTCGGAGGCCGTACCGGTCGGCGCGGCGTTCGCGTACGACACCTTGGGGTGGGGCGTGAAACCGGCCGAGTACGCCATGGGCACCTCGGCGCGGCGCAGCGCGCGCTCGAACGCGCGCTGGAAGTCTCGATGGCTGGTGAACCGGAGGCGGCCGCGCTTGGTGTAGCGCAGTCGGATGCGCTGCACCGCCGGTGCGGGCGGCGGGCCTTCGGGCTGTCGCTTGCCCAGTGGTTCTTCTCCTCGGTGCGGGGCGGCGCGGTGGCGCGCCGCCCACCGGATGCGGTGGACGTCCCGGGGGACCCGCCCGGATCACCCCCGCTGGTGCGGGGAGACCTCGGGGGCGGGCGCCGCGCCGGGAGCAGTCGTCGTCCTACCCAGGGTACGCGCAGGAACGCGCCCCTCTCCCACGGGTCGCGCGGCGGGGCCCGCACCGGCCGGCGCGCGGCGCCACCCCCGGGAGGGCGGGGACACGGGGAGGAAACGGCCCGGGGGGCGCGGAACCGTGCGGCGGGACGCCCTCGCACACCAGGCGGGACGACGGCCCGGGCGGACGGGCGGGGCGCACGGTCCGCACGGACGGGCAGGACGGTCGGACAGGGCGCACGGTCCACGCGGACGGGCAGGACGGCGATCCGCACCGACGGGTCAGGACGATCGGACAGGGCGCACGGCCCGGGCCGACGGTCCGGGCTCAGGGGGTCCGGGCGGACGGGCGGACGGGCGGGGCGGCGGTCCGGACGGGCGGTCTGACGGCCGTCGCCGGGCGGCCCCCGGGTCCGCGCCGCGGCGGGCTCTCCCCCGGCGCCGCGGCGGGCGCTCCCCGGTCCCCGCCCCCGTAACGCGACGGCCCGCCCCGGGGTCTCCCCCGGGACGGGCCGTTGTCAGGGCGTCGCGCCTCGTCGGCGGCTATTTGACGACCGTGAGCGGAAGCAGCTTCTTGCCGGTCGGGCCGATCTGGATGTGGGTGTCCATCTGGGGGCAGACGCCGCAGTCGAAGCAGGGCGTCCAGCGGCAGTCCTCGACCTCGGTCTCGTCGAGGGCGTCCTGCCAGTCCTCCCACAGCCAGTCCTTGTCCAGGCCGGAGTCCAGGTGGTCCCAGGGCAGGACCTCCTCGTAGGTGCGCTCGCGCGTCGTGTACCAATCGACGTCGACGCCGTACTGCGGCAGCGTCTTCTCGGCGCACTCCATCCAGCGGTCGTACGAGAAGTGCTCGCGCCAGCCGTCGAAGCGGCCGCCGTCCTCGAACACGGCGCGGATGACGGCGCCGACGCGCCGGTCGCCGCGCGACAGGAGGCCCTCGACGATGCCCGGCTTGCCGTCGTGGTAGCGGAAGCCGATCGAGCGGCCGTACTTCTTGTCGCCGCGGATCTTGTCGCGGAGCTTCTCCAGGCGGGCGTCGGTCTCCTCGGCGGAGAGCTGCGGCGCCCACTGGAACGGCGTGTGCGGCTTGGGCACGAAACCGCCGATGGAGACCGTGCAGCGGATGTCGTTGGACCTCGACACCTCGCGGCCCTTGGCGATGACGTTCGCCGCCATGTCGGCGATCTGGAGGACGTCGTCGTCGGTCTCCGTGGGGAGGCCGCACATGAAGTACAGCTTCACCTGGCGCCAGCCGTTGCCGTACGCCGTGGCGACCGTGCGGATCAGGTCCTCCTCCGAGACCATCTTGTTGATGACCTTGCGCAGGCGCTCGGAGCCGCCCTCGGGGGCGAAGGTGAGACCGGACCGGCGGCCGTTGCGCGTCAGCTCGTTGGCCAGGTCGACGTTGAACGCGTCGACACGGGTCGAGGGGAGCGACAGGCCGATCTTGTCGTCCTCGTAGCGGTCCGCGAGGCCCTTGGCGACGTCGCCGATCTCGGAGTGGTCCGCGGAGGACAGGGAGAGCAGGCCGACCTCCTCGAAGCCGGTCGCCTTGAGGCCCTTGTCGACCATCTCGCCGATGCCGGTGATGCTTCGCTCCCGCACGGGGCGCGTGATCATGCCGGCCTGGCAGAAACGGCAGCCGCGGGTGCAGCCGCGGAAGATCTCGACGGACATCCGCTCGTGGACCGTCTCGGCGAGCGGGACGAGCGGCTGCTTCGGGTACGGCCACTCGTCGAGGTCCATGACCGTGTGCTTCGACACGCGCCACGGCACCCCGGACCGGTTGGGCACGACGCGGCCGATGCGGCCGTCCGGCAGGTACTCCACGTCGTAGAAGCGCGGGATGTACACGCCGCCGGTCCGCGCCATGCGGAAGAGGACTTCCTCACGGCCGCCGGGGCGGCCCTCGGCCTTCCACGCGCGGATGATGTCGGTGATCTCCAGGACGGCCTGCTCGCCGTCGCCGATCACCGCGGCGTCGATGAAGTCCGCGATCGGCTCGGGGTTGAACGCGGCGTGGCCGCCGGCGAGGACGATCGGGTCGTCGAGGGTGCGCTCGCGCGCCTCCAGCGGGATGCCCGCCAGGTCGAGCGCGGTGAGCATGTTGGTGTAGCCCAGCTCGGTGGAGAAGCTCAGGCCGAAGACGTCGAACGCGCCGACCGGGCGGTGGCTGTCCACCGTGAACTGCGGCACGCCGTGCTCGCGCATCAGCTTCTCCAGGTCGGGCCACACGCTGTACGTGCGCTCGGCGAGGACGCCCTCGCGCTCGTTCAGCACCTCGTAGAGGATCATGACGCCCTGGTTGGGCAGGCCGACCTCGTACGCGTCGGGGTACATGAGCGCCCAGCGGACGTCGCAGCTCTCCCACGGCTTGACCGTGGAGTTGAGCTCGCCTCCGACGTACTGGATCGGCTTCTGCACATGCGGGAGCAGAGCTTCGAGCTGTGGGAAGACCGACTCAGGCATTTCGGGGAACCTTCGTGAGCTGACGGGGGCGGCCCTCAAGCGTAACGCGCCCGGGGCCGCCCCCCGGTACGGCGAACGGCTCAGCCGTCCAGACCCCGGAGCGACACCTTCGCCCACGCCTCCGGCAGCTCCCGCTCCCTGGCCGCTGCCGCGGCCTCCTCCCGGGCGTAGAGGAGGCCCCAGGTGAAGGACGACTCCCCCGCGCCGTTCGCCTGGACGGCGAGGTTCCGGAGGGCTTCGCGGGCGACGACGCTGTCCTGGTGGTCACCGAGGAGCCGCTGGACCGCCTTCATCCCCTTGGCGAGGCGCCGCGCGGGCCTGCCGAGGACGGGGGCGGCCGGCTCGGCGGAGTACCGGGCGCGCTTGGCGGCCTTCCGCGCCTCGTGGAGGGCCGTGTCCCGCTCGGGGCCGGGGTCGAGCGCCAGGGCGCGTTCGAGACGGGCCGCCACGCGCGCGTAGTCCTTCCCGATCGCCTTGGCCAACACCTTCTCCGGGGCCTTCGCCGCGGCGGGGCGCAGCGGCGGGTCGGCGAGGAGGGTGTCCAGGGCGTCGAGGAGGGCCAGGTAGCGGTCGCCGTCGAGGATCTCCAGGAGGCGGCCGCGCGAGCCGGCCTCGCGGGCGGCGGACCAGCGGCGGAGGCGACCGCGCACCGGGCCGAGCTGGAGGGTGCGCGGGACCGTGTCGAGGGCCGCGAGCAGGCGCGCGTCGAGCACCTCCCGGTCGCGGTCGACGCCCAGTTCGGCGGCGAGCCACTTCAGCTCGGCGGCGAGGGGGGCGGTGGCCTCCCGGTCGAGGACCGCGCGGTGGCTGCGGAGGGCGCTGCGCAGGCGGCGGGTGGCGACGCGCATCTGGTGGACGGCGTCGGGCCGGTCGCGGCGCAGGCCGGCGTCGTGGTCGAGGAGGGCGTCGACCTGGGCGCGGAGGTAGGCCAGGACGTGGTCGCCGGCCGTTCCGTCCGGCGCGGGGGGCCGGGCCGCACGGGGTGGGGTGCCGGTCTCCTCCAGGGCCCGGGCGAGCTTGGAGGGGGACGCGGCGGGGCGGATGCCGGCCTTGCGGAGCCGCTTGCCGACGGCGTCCAGCAGCGCCGGGTCGCCGCCGTCCGCGAGTTCCACCTCGATCTCGGTCCACCGCGCGGTGCCGCCGCCCCCGGTGAGGCGTTCGGCGTGGACGGTGTCGGTGCTCAGTTCGGCGAGGAGGCCGCCGTCGCCGTCGAGGAGGTGGCGCACGTCGCGGGAGGAGCGCAGCCGTACGACGGGGGTGAGGGCGTCGCCGCGGGTGCGGGCGCGGACGAGCGCGGCGAGGGACGGCGGCACGTCGTCGTCGAGGGGCGCGCCGATCTCGTCGCGGACCCCGGGGGCGACGGGCAGTTTGAGGTGCCAGCCCGCGTCGCCGCCGCCGGTGCGGCGGCGCAGGGTGATGGAGTGCGCGGCGAGGCGCAGGCCGGGGGTGTCGTAGTAGACGGCGTCGAGGTCCGCGGTGCCCGCGTCGACGACGCGGGACACCCCGCGGACCCGGGTGAGGTCCGGCACCCTCGTGTCGGTGGTGGCTTCGTACTTTCGCTCGATTTCGCGTTTTGTCTCCGCCATGTACCGAATGTAGTCCAACGCGCCGTTGGACCGTTGCGCCCGGGTGCGCCTATGCCGTCATGGGCCGTTGGGAGCGGATGGACTGGAGCAGGCCGACGGCGATCCACACGGCGAACATGGACGAGCCGCCGTAGGAGACGAACGGCAGGGGCAGGCCGGCGACGGGCATGATGCCGAGGGTCATGCCGATGTTCTCGAAGGACTGGAAGGCGAACCAGGCGATGATGCCGGCGGCGACGATCGTGCCGTACAGCTCGGTCGTCTCGCGGGCGATGCGGCAGGCGCGCCACATGACGAGGCCGAGCAGGGCGATGATCGTGCCGGCGCCGAGGAAGCCGAGCTCCTCGCCGGCGACGGTGAAGATGAAGTCGGTCTGCTGCTCGGGGACGAACTGGCCGGTCGTCTGGTGGCCGTTGAAGAGTCCCGCGCCGTACAGGCCGCCGGAGCCGATGGCGATGCGGGCCTGGTTGGTGTTGTAGCCGACACCAGCGGGGTCGAGTTCGGGGTTGGCGAACGCGGCGAAGCGGTTGATCTGGTACTCGTCGAGGACGCCGAGCACGGCGACGAGGACCGCGCCGGTGACACCGGCGCCGATCAGGCCGAAGATCCACCGGTTGGAGGCGCCGGAGGCGAGGAGCACGCCGAGGACGATCACGACCATGACCATCACGGAGCCGAGGTCCGGCATCAGCATGACGATCGCCATGGGGAGGACGGCGAGGACCAGCGACTTGGCGACGGTGCGGTGGTCGGGGTGGAGTTGGTCCCCGGCGTCGACGCGTGCCGCGAGCAGCATCGCCATGCCGAGGATGATCGTGACCTTCACGAACTCGGACGGCTGGAGGGAGAAGCCGCCGCCGAGGACGATCCACGCGTGGGCGCCGTTGATGGTGGCGCCCAGCGGGGTGAGGACGAGCAGCACGAGCACGACGGAGAGGCCGTACAGGAAGGGCACCGCGCCGCGCAGGGTGCGGTGGCCCAGCCAGATCGTGCCGACCATCAGGGCGATGCCGATGCTCGTGTTCAGCAGGTGCTTGAAGAGGAACGAGTACGGGTCGCCCTGGGTGAGCTCGGTGCGGTTGCGGGTGGCCGACCACACGAGGAGCGCGCCGACGAGGGAGAGGGCCAGCGCCGAGAACAGCAGCGGCCAGTCGAGGCGGCGCACCAGGGAGTCGCGGGCGGTGAGCCTGGCCCACAGGCCGCCGGGCTCGGGGGCGTACCGGGGGACGGAGAAGGCGTTGGTTCCGGGCATGGTGGTCGGTCAGTCCCTCCAGACCGGCGGCGGGCCGGCGAGGCCCTGTTGTCCGTCGTCCTGTCCGTCGCCCTTCTTGGGCTTCTGCGCTTCGGGGTCGTACGGCTTGACGGTGGGCGCCTCGATGGTGCCGTCGGGCTGGATCTTCGGCAGGTCCTTCTGCGGCTTGGGCAGGAGGGCCCGCTTGAGGTCCTGGTTGCCCTCGTCGTCGAGGCCGTAGAGGGCGTCGTAGATGTTGCGGACCGCGGGGCCGGAGGCGCCGGAGCCGGTGCCGCCCTGGGAGATCGTCATGACGATCGTGTAGTCGTCGGTGTAGGTGGCGAACCACGAGGTGGTCTGCTTGCCGTACACCTGGGCGGTGCCGGTCTTGGCCCGCATCGGGATCTTGTCCTGCGGCCAGCCGCCGAACCGCCAGGCGGCGGTGCCGCCGGGCTCGACGACGGAGCGCAGGCCCTTGTCGAGGTCGCTGATGGTCTCGGCGTCGACCGGCAGCCTGCCGCGGGACTTGGGCTTGATCTCCTGGACCTTCTTGCCGTCGGGGCTGATCAGGGCCTTGCCGATGGTGGGCGCGAAGAGGGTGCCGCCGTTGCTGATGGCGGCGTAGGCGGTGGCGAGCTGGACGGGCGTGATGAGGACGTCGCCCTGGCCGATGGCGAAGTTGATGCTGTCGAACGCCTTCAGCTGGTTGCCTTCGAGGCAGTTCTCGTAGGCGATCTGCTCGACGTAGGTGCCGCCCTTCTTGCCCTGCTTGCACCAGGAGTCCTTGTTGGCCTCCCAGAACCTCTGCTTCCACTGGCGGTCGGGGATGCGTCCGCTGACCTCGTTCGGCAGGTCGATGCCGGTCTCGGAGCCGAAGCCGAAGTCGTGGGCGGTCCGGTAGAACCAGTCGTGGGCGTTCTTGTTCGGCTTGAGGCCGCCGTCGCGCTGCCACTCCTTGTGGCCGAGGGCGTAGAAGACGGTGTTGCAGGAGTACTTGAGGGCGTCCCCGAGGGTGATCGGGCCGTGCCCCTTGGACTCGAAGTTCGCGAAGCTCCGGCCGCCGAGGCTGTAGGAGCTGCTGCAGTTGTAGCGGTTGTCGAAGGGGTAGCCGGCCCGCACGGCCGCGCTCGCCGACACGACCTTGAAGACGGAGCCGGCGGGCGACTGGCCCTGGATGGCCCGGTTGAGCAGCGGGTAGTTGGAGTTCTTGCTGGTGAGCCTGGCGTACTCGGTGCCGGAGATGCCGCCGACCCAGGCGTTGGGGTCGTAGTCGGGCTGGGAGGCCATCGCGACGACGCGGCCGGTCTTGGACTCCATGACGACGACGGCGCCCGCGTCCGCCTTGTAGGGGCGGCCGGTGACCCTGTCGGTCTCCTTGCGGACGTTCTTCATCGCCTGGTGGAGCTCGTACTCGGCGACGGCCTGGACGCGGGCGTCGATGGAGGTGACGAGGGTGGAGCCGGGGACCGCCGGGTCGTTCTCCGCCTGGCCGAGGACGCGGCCGAGGTTGTCGACCTCGTAGCGGGTGACGCCGGCCTTGCCGCGCAGGTACTTGTCGTAGGTGCGCTCGATGCCGGAGCGGCCGACCTGGTCGGAGCGGAGGAACGGCGAGTCGGTGTCCTTGGCCTTCTCGATCTCCTCGTCGGTGACGGGCGAGAGGTAGCCGAGGACCTGCGCGGTGCGGGCCTTGCCGGGGGCCGGGTAGCGGCGTACGGCGGTGGGCTCGGCGGTGATGCCGGGGAAGTCCTCGGCGCGTTCGCGGATCTGCAGGGCCTGCTGCGTGGTCGCCTCGTCGGTGATGGGGATCGGCTGGTAGGGGGAGCCGTTCCAGCAGGGCTGCGGGGTCTTGGCGTCGCAGAGGCGGACCTTGTCCATGACCTCCTTGGGCGTCATGCCGAGGACGCCGGCGAGGCGGGTGAGGACGCCCTTGCCGCGGTCCTCCATGCGCATGAGCTTGGTGCGGGAGGCCGAGACGACCAGGCGGGTCTCGTTGTCGGCGAGGGGCACGCCGCGGGCGTCGAGGATGGTGCCGCGCACGGCGGGCTGGACGACCTGCTGGACGTGGTTGTTCTTCGCCTCGTTGGTGTACTCCTCGCCGTTGCGGATCTGGAGGTACCACAGGCGGCCGAGGAGGGTGAGGAGCAGGGAGAAGACGAGGACCTGGATGACGATGAGGCGGATCTGGACCCGCGGGGTCCGGCCCGTCTCGGGAATGTTGCTCACGACTCCCTCCCCCGGACGTCTCGGTTCGTTCGTGTCGCGTGCCGCTCTCGTCGCGGTCGGGCCGGCCTCACAGGCGCTTGACCCCCTTGATGCGGGCGGCGCGGGCGGCCCTGCCGCGGGCGGCCCGGGCGCGCAGCCCGCCGCGCCGTTCACCGACGCGCAGACCGGTGCCGCCGGCCGTCCAGCTCGCGGTGACGTCACCGCCGGCGGTGGCGGGCTCGGCGAGCGGGTCGTTGTCGGCCCGCCGGGCCAGCGCCATGATCCACGGCACGGTGAACGGCGCGAGCAGCAGGTCGTAGACGACGGCGGTGAGGATCAGCGAGGCGAGGCCGACGTGGCGGGCCCCGGTGTCGCCGACGAGGGCGCCGACGCCCGCGTACAGCAGCGTGGAGCCGATGGCGGCGGCGACGACCATGACCATCGGGCCGGCCGCGGACCGGGGCTGGCCGGTCTCCGGCCTGGTGAGCCCCGCGACGTAGCCGATGACGCACAGGACCAGGGCGTAGCGGCCGACGGCGTGGTCGGCGGGCGGGGCGAGGTCGGCGAGGAGGCCGGCGGCGAAGCCGATGAGGGCGCCGCTGACGTGCCCGTACACCATGGACAGGCTGAGGACGGTCAGCAGGACCAGGTCGGGGACGGCGCCGGGCAGGTGGAGGCGGGCGAGGACGGAGACCTGGACGACGAGGGCGACGACGACCAGGGTGCTGGAGAGCAGGATCCGGTTGAAGCGCATGGGACTACTCCTGCTCCTGCTCGTCGGTGCGGGGGGTCACGCCGGGCTGGGCGTTCATCCGCTCGTCCTGCTCGCCCTGCGGCTGCTCGCCGCCCGGGGACGGGGTGACCGTCACGGTGACCGTCGGGGCGGGCTTCGGCTTGGCGGGCAGGACCGTGTCGCGCGGGTCGGTGCGGGGGGCCTGGACGACGACGCCGACGATGTCGAGGCGGCTGAACCCGGCGTACGGGCGGACGAACAGCCGGCGGGTCAGGTCGCCGCTGGACGGGTCGACGCGGATGACCTCGCCGACGGGCACGCCGGGCACGAAGGGGCGGTCGGCCTGGGAGCCGAAGGTGACGAGCCGGTCGCCGGGCTTCACCTTCGCCTTGCCGTTGAGGAGCTGCACCGACAGCGGGCGCTCGCCCTGGCCGGTGGCGAAGCCCAGCTCGTTGGTGCGCTCTATCCGCGTGCCGACCGTGAAGTCCGGGTCGTTGGCGAGCAGCACGGTCGCGGTGGAGGGGCCGACGGTGGTGACGCGGCCGACGAGCCCGTCGCCGTTGATGACGGTCATGTCGCGGCGGATGCCGTCCCGGGAGCCGGCGTCGATGGTGACCGTCCAGGAGAAGCCCTGGGCGGCCCCTATGGCGACGACCTCGGCCGCCTTGATGCCGTACTGTCCCGCGCCGGCCGTCCTGAGCAGCTTGTCCAGCTCGCGGACGCGGTTGCGGTTGCGGTCGTCGCTGCCGAGCTTCACCTTCAGCTCGGCGTTCTCCCTCTCCAGCTGCGCGATGCGGCTGTGGCGCTCATCGGAGTCCCGTACGGCCCCGATCGCGTTGCCGATGGGGTCCACCGCGGACGCGACGCTGTTCTCGACCGGACCGAAGACGGTGGCGGCGACGCGCCGGGCTCCGTCGACCGGTGACTCCTCACCGCCGCGGATGTCCACCGTGATCAGCGCGAACGCGACGGCGACCAGAAGCGCCAGAAGCAGCCGGCTCTCTTTCGTGTCCCTCACGTGGGGCGGCCGTGCCTTCCTCGTAGGAATGTTTGTGCCGTTATACCAACGATCAGCCGTACGGGCCTGGCAACACCCGTACGGCTGATCGCGCACGCGCTATCTGCGGGGCTGGGCGTCCAGGACCTGCTGGAGCGCCTCGAACTCCTCGACGCACTTGCCGGAACCCAGCGCCACCGAGTCCAGCGGGTCCTCGGCGATGTGGATGGGCATGCCCGTCTCCTGGCGCAGCCGCTCGTCGAGGCCGCGCAGCAGGGCGCCGCCGCCGGTGAGGACGATGCCGCGGTCCATGATGTCGCCGGACAGCTCGGGCGGGCACTTGTCGAGGGTCGTCTTCACGGCGTCGACGATGGCGTTGACGGGCTCCTCGATGGCCTTGCGTACCTCCGAGGCGGAGATGACGACGGTCTTCGGCAGGCCGGAGACCAGGTCGCGGCCGCGGATCTCGGTGTGCTCGTCCTCGCCGAGCTCGTACGCCGAACCGATGGTGATCTTGATCTGCTCGGCGGTGCGCTCGCCGAGGAGGAGGCTGTACTCCTTCTTGACGTGCTGGATGATCGCGTTGTCCAGCTCGTCGCCGGCGACCCGGATGGACTGCGCGGTGACGATCCCGCCGAGGGAGATGACGGCGACCTCGGTCGTGCCGCCGCCGATGTCGACGACCATGTTGCCCGTGGCCTCGTGGACCGGCAGGCCCGAGCCGATGGCGGCCGCCATGGGCTCCTCGATGATGTGCACCTGCCGCGCGCCGGCCTGGGTGGACGCCTCGATGACCGCGCGGCGCTCGACGCCCGTGATGCCGGACGGCACGCAGACGACGACGCGGGGGCGGGCGAGATAGCGGCGCTTGTGGATTTTCAGGATGAAGTAGCGGAGCATCCGCTCGGTGATCTCGAAGTCCGCGATCACCCCGTCCTTCAGCGGGCGCACCGCGACGATGTTGCCGGGGGTCCGGCCGATCATCTTCTTCGCCTCTGCGCCGACCGCCAGGATGCCGCCGGTATTGGTGTTGATGGCGACGACCGACGGCTCGTTGAGGACGATGCCGCGACCCCTGACGTACACCAGCGTGTTGGCGGTCCCGAGGTCGACAGCCATGTCACGGCCGATGAACGACATTGAGTTCCCCTTGTTTCCCATGAGGAGCGCCGGGCCTTCCCATAGAGCGTTGACGGCTTCTCAGGACGGCGCGCTGGATCGTGTGGAGCGGAGGATTCCATCGTAGTGCCGCTTCCGCGAACACGGCGCGGTGGTCCGCCTCTATATAGGTGACGAAGTGTCGGAGCGATGCGTTCCCGGTCTCCCCCGTCATATGCCGAAGGGCGACCGAAATACCACTCGGTCGCCCCAGGTCGTGAGCGCGTATGGCTGACAGGAGGTCAGGAAAGGCCGGGGAAGAAAATCTTCAGTTCCCGAATGGCGGACTCCTCGGAGTCCGAAGCGTGGATCAGGTTCTCCCGGACGATGGTGCCGTAGTCGCCCCGGATGGAGCCGGGCGCCGCGGCGATCGGGTCCGTCGGGCCGGCGAGCTGGCGCACGCCCTCGATGACCCGCTCCCCCTCGACGACCACCGCGACGACGGGCCCGGAGGACATGAACGCGACGAGCGGCTCGTAGAAGGGCCGCCCGACGTGCTCGGCGTAGTGCTGCTCCAGGATCGCCCGGTCCAGCGTGCGCATCTCCAGCGCGGTGACGCTCCAGCCGGCCTTGCGCTCGATGCGGCCGATGATCTCGCCGATCAGCCCGCGCCGGACGGCGTCGGGCTTGAGGAGGACGAGGGTGCGCTGGGTCATGGTGTGCGGCTCCTTGCAGGCGTTCGTGCGGTGCACAGAGGTTACAGGGGGCCCCGAAAGGGAGGGGACCCCGGGCGGCGGCCCCGTCCCCGCGGGGTGCGGGGACCCCACCGTGAGCGGCGAGCCGTTCGTCATCGGCGGGCCGCCCCCGCGTCCGCGGGGAACGACGAGCCGCCCGCGGCGCGTGGTGCGTCGTCCGGCACCGGCGGTACGGCTACGCCGAGGAGGCGCCGGCCTCGTTCTGGGCGGCCCAGCGGGCCTTCGCCTCGTCGATCTTGCGGCCGAAGTGGAGGGACGCCCACCACAGACCCGCGAAGACCGCGCCGAGGAAGAACATGACCGGGACGACGAAGCCGCTCAGGACGAGGGCGATCTGCAGCGCCCACCCCAGCTGGACTCCGCCCGGACGAGTGATCATGCCGCACAGCAGCAGGCTCACCCCCATCAGGACGCCGCACACCGCCCAGACGGTGCCCATGCCCAGCTCCGGGTCCTTCATCGCCACCAGGCCCGCGAAGCCCAGCACGAAGAACTCGCCGATCAGCGTCGAGGCGCAGAGCGTACGCATGTGTGTCAGCCCTTCCGCAGGAGCAGCCGGGCTTCCCCGACCGTGATCACCGAACCCGTCACCAGCACACCGGCGCCCCCGAACTCGCCCTCTTCCTCGGCGAGCGTGATGGCCGCCTCCAGCGCGTCGTCGAGGCGCGGCTCGACGACCACCCGCTCCTCGCCGAAGACCTCCACCGCGATCGCCGCGAGCGCATCGGGGTCCATCGCCCGGGGCGTGGAGTTCGCCGTGACGACGACCTCCGCGAAGATCGGCTCGAACGCTTCGAGGAGCCCCCGCACGTCCTTGTCGCCGCTCGCGCCGACCACGCCGATCAGCCGCGAGAAGCCGAACGCCTCCCGGACGCCGTCCGCCGCCGCCTGCGCGCCCGCCGGGTTGTGCGCGGCGTCCAGGACGACGGTCGGGCTGCGCCGGACGACCTCCAGGCGGCCCGGCGACGCCACGGACGCGAAGGCCCGGCGGACCGTGTCGAGGTCCAGGGGGCGGGCGTGCTGCGCGCCGACCCCGAAGAACGCCTCGACCGCGGCGAGCGCCACCGCGGCGTTGTGCGCCTGGTGCGCGCCGTACAGGGGGAGGAAGACGCCCTCGTACTCGCCGCCGAGGCCGCGCAGGGTCAGCAGCTGGCCGCCGACGGCGACCTCGCGGGAGACGACGCCGAACTCCAGGCCCTCGCGCGCGACGGTGGCGTCCGTCTCGACGGCCTTCTTCAGCAGCACCTGCGCCGCGTCCACCGGCTGCTGCGACAGGATGACCGTGGCGCCCTGCTTGATGATCCCGGCCTTCTCGCCGGCGATCTGCGCGGGCGTGTCGCCGAGCCGGTCGGTGTGGTCGAGGGAGATCGGCGTGACGACGGCGACGGAGCCGTCGATCACGTTCGTCGCGTCCCAGGTGCCGCCCATGCCGACCTCGACGACGGCCACGTCGACCGGGGCGTCGGCGAACGCGGCGTACGCCATGCCGGTGAGGACCTCGAAGAACGACAGCCGGTACTCCTGGGCGCCGTCGACCATCTCGACGTACGGCTTGATGTCCCGGTACGTCTCGACGAACCGCTCGGCGCTGATGGGGGCGCCGTCCAGGCTGATCCGCTCGGTGATCGACTGGACGTGCGGCGACGTGTACCGGCCGGTGCGCAGGTCGAACGCGCCGAGCAGCGCCTCGATCATGCGGGCCGTGGAGGTCTTGCCGTTGGTCCCCGTGATGTGGAGGGAGGGGTACGCGCGCTGGGGCTCCCCCAGGACGTCCATGAGCGCGGCGATCCGCTGGACGGACGGCTCCAGCTTGGTCTCGCCCCAGCGGGTGGAGAGCTCCTGCTCGACCTCCCGCAGCGCCCTGTCGACCTCCGGGTCGGCGGGGCGCGCCGGTACGGGGTCGCCCTGCGGCGGTCCGGCCTGGGTGCGCAGGGTGCGGCTGCCGGCCTCGATCACCGCCAGGTCGGGGTCTCGGGTGGTCTCCGCCTCGACGATGCCGTCGAAGTCTTCGCTGTCCGGGTGGTCGCTGGACGAGGGCTGCTCACTCACGCCGTCCAGTCTACGGAGGGCCGCCGACACGGTCCGGCCCGACCCGCGCGCACGGCGGGGCCCCGGAACCGAACCGGTCCCGGGGCCCCGCCGTGGGAGGGGTCAGCCCTGCGGGAGGCCCGCCAGCTGGGCCTCGATGCGGGCGATGTCCTCGTTCGCCTTGGCGAGCCGCGTGCGGATCTTCTCGACGACCTGGTCGGGCGCCTTGGCGAGGAAGGCCTCGTTGCCGAGCTTGCCCTCCGCCTGGGCCTTCTCCTTCTCGGCCGCGGCGAGGTCCTTCGTCAGGCGCTTGCGCTCCGCCTCGACGTCGATCGTGCCCGACAGGTCGAGCGCGACCGTGGCGCCGGCGACCGGGAGGGACGCGGTGGCGTGGAAGCCCTCGCCCTCCGGCTGGAGGCGCAGCAACTGGCGGATGGCCGCCTCGTGCGGGGCCAGCGCCGTGCCGTCCAGGTCCAGGCGGGCCGGGACCTTCTGACCGGGCTGGAGGCCCTGGTCGGAGCGGAAGCGGCGGACCTCGGTGACGACGCGCTGGACGAGCTCGATCTCCCGCTCGGCCGCGTCGTCGCGGAAGCCGCTGTCCGCGGGCCAGTCGGCGACGACGAGGGACTCGCCGCCCGTCAGGGTGGTCCACAGGGTGTCGGTGACGAACGGGACGATCGGGTGCAGCAGGCGCAGCATCACGTCGAGGACCTCGCCGAGGACACGCGCGGAGACCTTCGCCTGCTCGCCGCCCCCGAAGAACGTCGTCTTCGACAGCTCGACGTACCAGTCGAAGACCTCGTCCCACGCGAAGTGGTAGAGGGCCTCGCTGAGCTTGGCGAACTGGAAGTCCTCGTAGTACGCGTCGACTTCGGCGACCGTCTTGTTGAGGCGGGAGAGGATCCACCGGTCCGTGGCGGACATCTTTGACGGCTCGGGCAGCGGGCCCTCCACCGTCGCGCCGTTCATCAGCGCGAAGCGGGTGGCGTTCCAGATCTTGTTGGCGAAGTTCCGGGACGCCTGGACCCAGTCCTCGCCGATCGGCACGTCCGTACCGGGGTTGGCGCCCTTGGCGAGGGTGAAGCGGACCGCGTCGGAGCCGTACCGGTCCATCCAGTCGAGCGGGTCGACGACGTTGCCGAAGGACTTCGACATCTTCTTGCCGCGCTCGTCGCGGACGAGGCCGGTGAGGGCGATCGTCTTGAACGGCACCTCGCCGTCCATCGCGTACAGGCCGAACATCATCATCCGGGCGACCCAGAAGAAGATGATGTCGTGGCCCGTCAGGAGGACGTCGGTCGGGTAGAACTTCTCCAGGTCCGGCGTCCGCTCGGGCCAGCCGAGCGTGGAGAACGGCCACAGGCCGGAGGAGAACCACGTGTCGAGGACGTCGGTGTCCTGCGTCCAACCCTCGCCGGTCGGCGGCTCCTCGTCCGGTCCGACGCAGACGACCTCGCCGTTCGGGCCGTACCAGACGGGGATGCGGTGGCCCCACCACAACTGGCGCGAGATGCACCAGTCGTGCATGTTGTCCACCCAGTCGAAGTAGCGCTTCGACATGTCCTCGGGGTGGATCGCGACCCGGCCGTCGCGGACGGCGTCGCCGGCCGCCCTCGCGAGCGGCCCGACCTTGACCCACCACTGGAGGGAGAGGCGGGGCTCGATGGTGGTGCTGCAGCGGGAGCAGTGACCGACGGAGTGGACGTACGGGCGCTTCTCCGCGACGATCCGGCCCTGCTCGCGCAGTGCGCCGACGATGGTGGAGCGCGCCTCGAAGCGGTCGAGTCCCTCGAACGGGCCGTGGACCGTGATGACGCCGCGCTCGTCCATGACGGTGAGCGACTCCAGGCCGTGGCGCTGGCCGATGGCGAAGTCGTTCGGGTCGTGGGCCGGGGTCACCTTGACGGCGCCGGTGCCGAACTCCGGGTCGACGTGCGTGTCGGCGACGACGGGGATCGTACGGTCCGTCAGCGGCAGCTTGATGCGCTTGCCGACCAGGTGCTTGTACCGCTCGTCGTCGGGGTGGACGGCGACGGCCGTGTCGCCGAGCATCGTCTCGGCGCGGGTGGTGGCGACGACGAGGCTGTCCTCGCCCTCGCCGTAGCGGATGGAGACGAGCTCGCCGTCGTCCTCCTGGTACTCCACCTCGATGTCGGAGATGGCCGTGAGGCAGCGCGGGCACCAGTTGATGATGCGCTCGGCGCGGTAGATCAGCTCGTCGTCGTAGAGCTTCTTGAAGATGGTCTGGACGGCACGGGACAGGCCCTCGTCCATGGTGAAGCGCTCACGGCTCCAGTCGACGCCGTCGCCCAGGCGGCGCATCTGGCCGAGGATCTTGCCGCCGTACTCCTCCTTCCACTGCCAGACCCGCTGGACGAACTCCTCGCGGCCCAGGTCGTGGCGGGACCTGCCCTCCTCGGCGAGCTGCTGCTCGACCTTGTTCTGGGTGGCGATGCCGGCGTGGTCCATGCCGGGCAGCCACAGCGCCTCGTAGCCCTGCATGCGCTTGCGGCGCGTGAGGGCGTCCATGAGGGTGTGCTGGAAGGCGTGGCCCAGGTGGAGGCTGCCGGTGACGTTCGGCGGCGGGATGACGATGGTGTAGGCGGGCTTGCCGCTCGCCGCGTCGGCCGTGAAGTAACCGCGCTCCACCCAGCTCTCGTACAGCTTCCCCTCTACCTCGGCCGGCGCGTACTGGGTCGGCAGTTCGGGGACGGATGCTGGCTGCTGCTGAGTGTTCTCGGTCACGGGCCCAGTTTAGAGGTGTCACAGCCGCGTACTGAAACGGGAATGTTCCGTGACGGTCCGGGCCCCGGGCCCCTCGGGGGGCGTCCCTTCGGCCAAGATGTGAGCGACGCGTAAACATCTGGATGGGGGAACCCCTCAATGAGCTACAACCAGCCGGGTCCGTACGGCGGGCAGCCCCAGCAGCCCGGGCCGTACGGCCAGCCGGGCCCCTACGGCCAGCCGGGTCCGTACGGCCAGCCGCCGCAGGCGCCGCAACCCGGTTACGGCTACCCGCAGCAGGCGCCGCCGCCCCAGCCGGGGTACGGCTACCCGCAGCAGGCGCCGGGTCCGTACGGCCAGCCGCCGCAGCCCGGCGCGTACGGCCAGCCCCCGCAGCAGCCCCCGTACGGCGGTCCGGGCCACCCGGGCGCGCCGGTCCCGCCGCAGGCCCCGAAGAAGAAGACGGGCCTGGTCATCGGTGTGGCGGCGGGTGCCGTGGCGCTGGGCGTGGGCGCGTGGTTCCTCTTCGGCGGGGGGTTCGGCGGCGGCCTGGAGGACGACGGGCCGCACAAGCTGGCGACGCCCGAGACGGTGCTCGGCGGCGAGTACAAGCGGACCAACAAGGAGGGCGCCACCAACGACTCGCTGGCGGGCGACCTGGGGAAGGCGGGCGTGCAGGACGGCACGTCCGTGACGGGGACGTACTCGACGCTCGACCCGAAGAAGATCGACCTGACGAACCCGTCGGCGTCGCCGGAGCTGATGACGGCGAAGTCGGTCAGCTTCACCGGCGTGTACGGCAAGATCGCGGACCCGGAGAAGACCCTGGACGCGTACTTCGCCGGGGTGCACGAGGAGGCGAAGAAGGACACCGACAGCAAGGCGAAGCTGGTCGGGTCCCCGGAGGAGATGAGCCCGGACGGCTTCAACGGCGTCATGAAGTGCCAGTCCATCGAGGGCGAGAACCTCGTGACGAAGCAGCGGCAGACCAACTGGTTCTGCGCGTGGTCGGACCACAGCACGTTCGCCGTGGTCTTCGCCAACGAGGCGACCAGGGGCCTCGGCAAGGACGCGGCGGCGCAGATCGCCGCCGACCTCCGCAAGGAGGTCCGCGTCAAGGCGTGAGCCCCGCGCGACGCGAAGGGCGCCCGCCGGGTTCCGTGGAACCGGGCGGGCGCCCTTCGTCGTACGGGGATGCTACGCGCTCTTCTCGTGGCGGCCCTGGTCCTTGACGACCCGGGGGACCAGGGTCGGGTTGACGTTGTTGTGGACGACGTCCTCGGTGATGACGACGCGGGCGACGTCCTTGCGGGACGGCACCTCGTACATCACCGACATGAGGACCTCCTCCATGATGGCGCGCAGGCCGCGGGCGCCCGTGCCGCGGAGGATGGCCTGGTCGGCGATGGCCTCCAGGGCGGGGCGGTCGAAGTCCAGCTCGACGCCGTCGAGTTCGAAGAGGCGCTGGTACTGCTTCACCAGGGCGTTGCGCGGCTCGACGAGGATCTTCAGCAGGGCCTCGCGGTCCAGGTTGTGGACGGAGGTGATCACGGGGAGGCGGCCGATGAACTCGGGGATCATCCCGAACTTCACCAGGTCCTCCGGCATGACCTCCTGGAACTGGTCGCTCGCCTCGATCTCCCGCTTGGAGCGGATCGTCGCGCCGAAGCCGATGCCCTTCGCGCCGGCCCGCGCCTCGATGATCTTCTCCAGGCCGGCGAAGGCACCGCCCACGATGAACAGCACGTTCGTCGTGTCGATCTGGATGAACTCCTGGTGCGGGTGCTTGCGGCCGCCCTGCGGCGGGACGGAGGCCGTCGTGCCCTCCAGGATCTTCAGCAGGGCCTGCTGGACGCCCTCGCCCGACACGTCGCGCGTGATGGACGGGTTCTCGCTCTTGCGGGCCACCTTGTCGATCTCGTCGATGTAGATGATGCCCGTCTCGGCCTTCTTGACGTCGTAGTCGGCCGCCTGGATGAGCTTCAGCAGGATGTTCTCGACGTCCTCGCCGACGTACCCGGCCTCCGTGAGCGCCGTCGCGTCGGCGATGGCGAAGGGGACGTTCAGCATGCGCGCCAGCGTCTGGGCGAGCAGCGTCTTGCCGGAGCCGGTCGGCCCCAGCAGCAGGATGTTGGACTTGGCGAGCTCGATCGCGTCGTCCCGGCCCTGCGCGCCGCCGTTCTCACCGGCCTGGACGCGCTTGTAGTGGTTGTACACCGCGACCGAGAGGGCCTTCTTCGCCGGCTCCTGGCCGACGACGTAGCCCTCCAGGAATTCGTAGATCTCGCGCGGCTTGGGGAGTTCCTCCCACCGCACCTCGCTCGTCTCGGCGAGTTCCTCTTCGATGATCTCGTTGCAGAGGTCGATGCACTCGTCGCAGATGTACACACCGGGGCCTGCGATGAGCTTCTTCACCTGCTTCTGGCTCTTTCCGCAGAACGAGCACTTGAGCAGGTCGCCGCCATCACCGATGCGTGCCACGAGGTGCTTCCCCTTCGCCTGGGAGCGGCTTGTTCGCAGCCGACTCCTGGTGCCTCATATCCGACGGTACCTTGCCGGGCCCCCCGTTCGGGCCCCCCTTGGCACGGTTCACGTCGTCGGGCGTCCGCGGCGTGCCGTGCCAAGGGAAGGTCGAGCGTCAGGCCGCCGCGGCCGCCGTGCTCTTGCGGGTCGACACGATCTGGTCGATCAGGCCGTACGCCAGGGCGTCCTCGGCCGTGAGGATCTTGTCGCGCTCGATGTCGTCGCGGATCTTCTCGATCGGCTGCGTGGAGTGCTTGGCGAGCATCTCCTCCAGCTGGGTGCGCATCCGGAGGATCTCGTTGGCCGCGATCTCCAGGTCGGAGAGCTGCTCGCGGCCGGTGCCGCCGGACGGCTGGTGGATCAGCACGCGCGCGTTGGGCAGGGCCATGCGCTTGCCGGGCGTGCCGGCGGCGAGGAGGACCGCCGCGGCGGAGGCCGCCTGGCCCATGCAGACGGTCTGGATGTCCGGCTTCACGAACTGCATCGTGTCGTAGATCGCCGTCAGCGCGGTGAAGGAGCCACCGGGGCTGTTGATGTAGACCGAGATGTCGCGGTCCGGGTCCATCGACTCCAGGCACAGGAGCTGCGCCATGACGTCGTTGGCGGAGGCGTCGTCGATCTGGACGCCGAGGAAGATCACGCGCTCTTCGAAGAGCTTCGCGTACGGGTCGTACTCGCGCACGCCCTGGGAGGTGCGCTCGACGAAGCGGGGGACGACGTAACGGCTGTCCACCTGCGGGCCGGTGTAGAGGCCGCTCGCGGAGAAGTTGCTCATGGGGTGTTCACCATCCTGATGGCGTTCGGCGGGCTGCTGGGGGCGGGGGCCGTCGGTGCGGCGGGAGGGCTCAGGCGCCGGTGCCGCCACCGCCCGGAACGCCCGAGGCGGCGGAGATGATCTCGTCGATCAGGCCGTACTCCTTGGCCTCGTCCGCGGTGAACCAGCGGTCGCGGTCGCCGTCGCGGATGATCGTCTCCACGGACTGGCCCGAGTGGCGCGCCGTGATCTCGGCCATGCGCCGCTTGGTGCGGAGGAGGTACTCGGCCTGGATCTTGATGTCCGAGGCCGTGCCGCCGATGCCGGCGGAGCCCTGGTGCATCAGGATGTCGGTGTTGGGCAGGGCGAAGCGCTTGCCCGCGGTACCGCCGGTCAGCAGGAACTGGCCCATGGAGGCGGCCATGCCCATGCCGATCGTGACCACGTCGTTCGGGATGTACTGCATGGTGTCGTAGATCGCCATGCCGGCCGTCACCGAGCCGCCGGGGCTGTTGATGTACAGGTAGATGTCCTTGTCCGGGTCGGCGGCGAGGAGCAGCATCTGCGCGGTGATCTTGTTCGCGATGTCGTCGTCGACCTGCTGGCCGAGGAAGATGATCCGCTCGCCGAGCAGCCGGTTGTACACATGGTCGCCGAGGCCACCACCGATGGACGGCTCACCCGCGGCGTAAGGCATCAGATTCGTCACGTATCCACCTGCTCGTCTCTGACGGCTGCGGCCGTCTCAGCGTCTCTCGTACCTGGGGGCGGGTACTCCCCTGCCCTCGTATTCATGGACCCTAACGCGCAGGTGGGCGGGCGCCATCCCGGTTCCCGAACTGTTCGCTGGGAGCGCAAGGTTCCTTGAGAACGGCGGCGGGCCCCGGTCGCGCAGTGCGTCCGGGGCCCGCCGCGGAGCTCAGGGCGAGGCCGCTCAGGCCTCGGTCCGCTCCTCGGCCTTCGCCTCGGAGGACTCGGCCGCCTCGGCCGTCTCGTCCTCGTCGTCGTCCATGACGACCGGCTCGCCGTTGGTGTCGACGACCTTGGCGGACTCGACGACGAGCGCCAGGGCCTTGCCGCGGGCGACCTCGCCGACGAGCATCGGGACCTGGTTGCCCTCGACGACGGCCTGGGCGAACTGGTCCGGGCTCATGCCGGAGGACGCGGCGCGGCGCATCAGGTGCTCGGTCAGCTCGTCCTGGTTGACGTTGAGCTTCTCCTTGGAGACGAGCTCGTCCAGGATGAACTGGGTCTTGATGCCCTTGACCGCCTGCTCCTTGGTCTCGGCGTCGAACTCCTCGACCGTCTTGCCCTGGAGCTCCAGGTACTTCTCCAGCGTGAGGCCCATCTGGCCGAGCTGGTGGTGCTCCAGGTTGTGCTTGCGGGTGTTGATCTCGTCCTCGAGGAGCTTCTCGGGGATCGGGACCTCGACCAGCTTCAGCAGCTCGTCCAGGACGCGCTCCTGGGCCTGGGTGGCCTGGTCGTACTGCTTCATGTTCTCGAGGCGCTTGCGGCTGTCGGCCTTCAGCTCGTCGAGCGTGTCGAACTCGCTCGCCATCTGGGCGAACTCGTCGTCCAGCTCGGGGAGCTCGCGGGCGGCGACCTGGGTGACCTTGACGGTGACCTCGGCCTCCTTGCCCTCGGCGGAGCCGCCCTTCAGCGTGGAGGTGAAGGTGGCCTCGCCACCGGCCTCCAGGCCGGTCACGGCCTCGTCGATGCCCTCCAGCAGCTCACCGGAGCCGATCGTGTACTGCACGCCGGTGGCGACGCCGTCCGGGAGGACCTCGCCGTCGACCTTGGCCTCCAGGTCGATCGTCACGACGTCGCCCTCGGCGGCGGCGCGCTCGACCGGGGAGGTCGAGGCGAAGCGCTCGCGCAGCTGCTCCACGGACTTCTCGACGTCCTCGTCGGTGACCTCGACGGCGTCGACGGTGACCTCGATGCCGGAGAAGTCCGGGATCTCGATCGCCGGGCGGATGTCGACCTCGGCGGTGAAGGCCAGCAGCTCGCCGTCCTTCAGCTCGGTGATGTCGACCTCGGGCTGGCCGAGGGGGTTGACCTCGGCCTCGTTGACCGCCTCGGTGTAGAGCTTCGGGAGGGCGTCGTTGACGGCCTCCTCCAGCACCGCACCGCGGCCGAACCGCTGGTCGATGACCCGGGCCGGGATCTTGCCCTTGCGGAAGCCCTTGACCGTGACCTGCTGGTTGATCTTCTTGTACGCCGCGTCGAGGCTGGCCTTGAGCTCCTCGAAGGGCACCTCGACAGTGAGCCGAACCCGAGTCGGGTTCAGGGTCTCCACGGCGCTCTTCACGGTTCGGTCTCCTTGGTGGCTGATTCTGGGTTTCAGCTGGGGCGCTGACTGCGGCGGCCCAGCGGATCGGCCCGGTCAGAGAGACACACGGGCACGCAGTTTGCATAGTAACCGCAAGGAGTACGGGCCCCACAACGTGATCTTGGTTGCGTCCGGCACGCGTGTGAGGGTCTGTCGTGGTCGGGGTGGCGGGATTTGAACCCACGGCCTTCCGCTCCCAAAGCGGACGCGCTACCAAGCTGCGCCACACCCCGTCGGTGCGACACGTAGGGTACATGGCCGCGGGCGCTGCGTCGGCACTTTAAAGGGGTGTGCGACCCGGCGCGGGAACCCGCTACGATGCTCTACGTGGCGCGGCCGTCGCCCCCCGGTGACGTGCGGTGTGCCGCTTGCGGGCGTAGCTCAATGGTAGAGCCCTAGTCTTCCAAACTAGCTACGCGGGTTCGATTCCCGTCGCCCGCTCTGTACGGATATCCGGCCCGGCCGGGTGAGCGATCACCCGGCCGGGCCGGAGTCGTCTCCGGGCGCGCCGAAATCGCCTCCGGGCCGGCCGGAGGCGGCCGGGAGGGCGCGGCCGGGCCCGGCTAGAAGTTGATCCTGCCGATGGACGCGGCTATCTCGTTGAGGATCTTGGAGATGGTCGGCCCGAGTCCGGAGGACGCGAGGAAGAAGCCGAACAGGGCGGCGACGACGGCGGGACCCGCCTTGATCGAGCCGCCGCGGATCATCACCACCAGGACGATCGCCAGCAACAGCACCACGGACAGCGAAATGGCCACGACTGATCCCCTCGGTCGGTCCGTCAGGACGGCCGGGGGCACACGGCCCGGCGACCCCCGCACGCGTCCATCGTGCCATCAACGACCCCTCCCGTGCTGCCCCGTGACGGATCGTGGACGGACGCGGGGGCCCGCGGGGCGGGGCGGACACGGTCGGCGTACGGCCCTGCGGGAATTCCGCGACGGAATGCGCGACGATTCCCCCAGGGCGCCCGCGTGTCCGCCACAGGAAAGCCACAGGAGGGGTCCGGGCCCGCGTCCGGTGTCCCGACCGGTGTGCGCGGCGTGACGGCCAACAGGGTGATGTGCGGCTTTTGTGGGGGATTTGTCATGGCATTCCGGGCACCGTGTGCCATGCCGTGATGGGGAGCGTCGGGTTGCCGGAACGGCGCCGGGCGGGGTTAGGGTCCCTTGGATGTTCCAGCCACTCCGGGAAAAGCAGAGTCAGCGGAATCCTTTCTTCGACAACGCGAAATACCTGGCGATCGTGCTCGTCGCGGTGGGCCACGTGTGGGAGCCGGTCATGGAGGGCAGCCGTGCGACCCGCGCGCTGTACATGGTCGTGTACGCCTTCCACATGCCGGCGTTCGTGATCATCTCCGGGTACTTCTCGCGGAGCTTCGCCGGACGGCCCGACCAACTGAGACGGCTGGTGGGCGGGGTCCTCGTCCCGTACCTCGTGTTCGAGGTGGCGTACACGCTGTACCGGCGGTGGGCGCAGGACGCGCCGCAACAGGCGTTCTCGCTCACCGACCCCTTCTACCTGACCTGGTTCCTCCTGGCGCTGTTCATGTGGCGGCTGTCCGCCCCGCTGTGGCGCGCCCTGCGCCACCCCCTGCCCGTCGCCGTGGCCGTCGCGGCACTGGCGTCGCTGACCCCGCGCATCGCGGCCGACCTGGACCTCCAGCGGGTCCTGCAGTTCCTGCCGTTCTTCGTGCTGGGCCTGTCGCTGCGCGAGGAGCACTTCCGGCTGCTGCGGCGGCGGGCCGTGCGGGTGGCGGCCGTGCCGGTCGCGGTGGCCGCGCTGGCCGGGGCGTACGCGGTGGCGCCGCACCTGCGGATGGGCTGGTTCTACCGCAACACCAGCGCCCAGGAGCTCGGGTACGCGTGGTGGGCGGGGCCGCTGGCGACGGTCGCGCTGGGCGCCGTCGCGCTGGTGCTGACGGCGGCGTTCCTGGCGTGGGTGCCGTCGCGGCGGACCTGGTTCACCGTGCTGGGCGCGGGCAGCCTCTGCGGGTACCTCCTGCACGGGTTCGCGACGAAGGCGCTCCAGTACTGGGAGCTCGTCGACGCGTACGAGGTGCTGGCCACGCCCGCGGGGCGGGTCGGGCTGACGGCGGCGGCGGCCGGGGCGGTGACGCTGATGTGCACCCCGCCGGTGCGGCGCGCGCTGCGGTGGGTGACGGAGCCGCGCCTGGAGTGGGCGTTCCGCCGGACGGAGGAGCCCGTGCCGGACGCGCCGGGCGCCGGCGCCCCGGGCGGGGTGGACGGGGCGGTGGCCGCCGGGGCGGTCAGTCGGAGGTGAGGCCGAGCAGCCGCCGTACGCGCGCGTACTTGGCGGTCAGCCGGGCCCGGGTCGGCTCGTCGAGGGCGGCGAGCCGGTCCGGGTCGGCGTTGTGCGCCAGGTCGGCCTCCTTGACGAGGCGGGCGCCGGGCACGGCGAGGACGCGGGCGGTGTAGTCGGCGAGGTCCTCGCCGGGGCGCCGGGTGAGCGCCAGGACGATGTCCTTGACCTCCTGCGGCAGCGCGGCGCCGGCGAGCCAGCCAGGCGACAGGACGCCGTCCTCGACGGCGTCGTGCAGCCACGCCGCGGCGATCTGCCCGTCGCTGCCGCCCCGCGCCCGCACCCCCTCGGCGACGGCCTGGAGGTGCTCGGCGTAGGGCCGCCCCGCCTTGTCCGTCTGCCCGGCGTGGGCACGGCGGGCGATCGCTTCGACCTGCGGCAGGGAGAGGTTCGGCACGGGGCGACTGTACGCGCCGGCTCAGGCCTCGCGGGAGATCAGGAGCAGCGCGCGGTCGTCGTTGACGTCCTTGGCGCACGCCTCGATGAGGTGCCAGGCCGCGCCGCGGAAGCCCGCGGTGACGTAGCGGTCGGCCTCGCCGGTGAGCCGGTCGATGCCCTCGGCGATGTCGCGGTCGGCGGCCTCGACGAGGCCGTCGGTGAACAGCATCAGCACGTCGCCGGGGCGCAGGGTGCCCTTGACCGGGTGGAACTCGGCGCCGTCGTAGACGCCGAGCAGCGGCCCGTCGGCGGCCTTCTCCTCCCAGCGTCCGCTGCCCGCGTGGAGCTGGAGGGCCGGCAGGTGGCCGGCGGACAGCAGCTCGTAGTCGCCGGACTCCAGGTCGAGGACCAGGTGGATGGAGGTGGCGAAGCCCTCGTCCCAGTCCTGCCGCAGGAGGTAGCCGTTGGCGGCGGGGAGGAAGCCGTGCGGCGGGAGGGAGCCGAGCAGCCCGCCGAAGGCGCCGGACAGCAGCAGGGCGCGGGAGCCGGCGTCCATGCCCTTGCCGGACACGTCGGTGAGGACGGCTTCGAGGGTGCGGCCGCCGTGGGTGCGGGCGGCGACGACGAAGTCGCCGGAGAAGGACTGGCCGCCGGCCGGGCGCAGCGCCATCTCGCGGTGCCAGCCCTTGGGCAGCGGGGGCAGGGCGCTCTGGGTGCGGATGCGTTCGCGCAGGTCGAACAGCATGGTGCCGCCGCGCCGCCAGGGCACCCCGACGCGGGCCCGGAACTGGGCGATGAGCAGTCCGAACAGGCCGCACGCGGCGACGACGAGGACGGTGCCGGGGGTGACCCGGGCGGCGCCCTCGGTGTACGGGCCCAGGGCGGCCGACTCGACGATCAGCGCGGCGGCGGAGGCGGCGTACAGGCCGAGGAGGCTGGCGGGGCGCAGCAGCAGCCCGCCGGCGACGATCGGCAGGACGAGGGCCTCGGGGGCGCACCACACGGGGGTGGCGATCGTGGCGAGCATGATCGCCGGGATGGTGAGGAAGAGGCCCGCCAGGGCGATCCAGTCGGAGCCGTCGCCGCGGAAGTAGTCGACGGCGGACTTGCGCAGCGCGACGCGGGCCCGGTGGGCCGCCTTGCGGTACCGGGCCGCGTACGTGTCCGTTCGTGGTGCGCTGCGGGCCATTGGCCTGGACCCTATCCATCCGGGAGGGCGGCGTGCAGGGGGACCCCCGCGACATTGCGTTCGAAATCGGGTCGCCCGCCGGGGGGACGGGCTGGTACGGATGGCCTATGACGATCGAGCCGAGGGTCCTGGCCCCTGCCCAGTGGAACGTGTGGTACGAGCAGTTGGAGCGTGCGTTCGGGGGTGTGGCCGAGGCGCCGGAGGCGCGCGCCCTGTGGGAGGCGCTGACCGAGCACGAGCGCTCGCTGGGCGTCTGGGACGGGGAGCAGTGCGTGGGGACGGCGGGGGCGTTCTCGTTCCGGCTGTCGGTGCCGGGCGGGGCGGTGGTGCCCGCGGCCGGGGTGACGATGGTGAGCGTGGCGCCGACACACCGCAGGCGCGGTGTCCTCACCTCGATGATGCGGCGGCAACTGGACGACGTGCGTGCCTGGGGCGAGCCGCTGGCGGTGCTGACGGCGTCGGAGCCCGACATCTACGGCCGGTTCGGCTACGGCCTGGCGACGCGGCGGATGCGGGCCGACATCGACACGGCCCGGGTGCGGCTGTCCGTTCCGGAGGGGACGGACGGCGTACGGCTGCGGCTCGCGCGGCCCGAGGACGCGGCGGCGGCGTGCGAGGCGGTGTACGCGCGGTCGGTGCCGCTGCGGCCGGGGATGACGGAGCGCCGTCCGGGGTGGGAGCGGCTGCCGCTGCTGGACCCGCCGTCGGATCGGGGCGGCGCGTCGCCGTTGCAGTGCGTGCTGGCGGAGCGGGACGGCGGGGTCACGGGGTACGTGCTGTACCGGGTGCGGCCCGAGTGGAACGCGGCGGGGGCCGACGGCACGGTGGTGATGGAGCACTTGGGGGCGCTCGACCCGCTGTCGTACGCCGCCCTGTGGCGCTATTTGTTCGAGATTGATCTGACTTCGACCGTTTCCGTCGGCAGCCGTCCGGTGGACGATGCCTGGCAGCACCTCGTGTCGGACGTCCGGCGGTGCGGGATCACGCTGCAGGACGGGATGTTCGTCCGGCTGGTGGACGTGGGCGCGGCGCTGGAGGCGCGGACGTACCAGGCGCCGGTGGACGTGGTCCTGGAGGTGGCGGACGACTTCTGCCCCTGGAACGCGGGGCGCTGGCGGCTGACCGGGGACGGCCGGGGCGCGCGGTGCGTCCGCACGGACGAGGCGGCGGACCTGGCGCTGTCCGTGCGGGAGCTGGGCACGGCGTACCTGGGCGGGTTCTCGCTCGTGTCGCTGGCACAGGCGGGCCGGGTGCGGGAGCTGCGGGAGGGCGCGCTGGCCGAGGCGTCGCTCGCGTTCGGCTCCGCCGTCGCGCCCTGGCTGCCGCACGGCTTCTGAGCCGCCGGGCCCGTCTCGGCGCCGTACCCGGCCCCGGCGCCGGCGGCTCGGGTCAGCGCCGCCGGCAGCAGGTCAGCGCCGCTGGCAGCCGGGGCACCAGAAGAGGTTGCGGGCGGCGAGATCGGCGGTGCGGATCTCGCCGCCACAGATGTGGCAGGGCAGGTGGGCCCTGCGGTACACGTACACCTCTCCGCCGTGGTCGTCGACGCGCGGCGGGCGGCCCATCGCCTCGGGGGTGTGCTCGGGGCGCACGGTGTCGATGCGGTTGGTGCGGACGCCCTCGCGCATGAGCGCGACGAGATCCTGCCAGATCGCCGCCCACTCCGCCTCCGTGACGTCCCTTCCCGCGCGGTACGGGTCGATGCCGTGCCGGAAGAGGACCTCGGCGCGGTAGACGTTGCCGACCCCGGCGATGACCTTCTGGTCCATGAGGAGCGCGGCGATCGTCGTACGGGAGCGGGAGACGCGGCGCCAGGCGCGGTCCGGGTCGTCTCCGTCGCGCAGCGGGTCGGGGCCGAGCCGGTCGTGTATCGCCTGCTTCTCGGGGCCGGTGAGGAGCGCGCAGGCGGTGGGGCCGCGCAGGTCGACGTGGGCGTCGGCGTGGGCGAGCCGCAGGCGGACCGTGTCGGTGGGCGGCGGGACGGGCGCGCCGCCGAAGGTGACCTTGCCGAACAGGCCGAGGTGGATGTGCACCCACTCCTCCGCGCCGAAGCCGAGGAACAGGTGCTTGCCGTGGGCCTCGGTGGTCTCCAGCACGGTGCCGTCGAGGAGCGCGGCGGCGTCGGAGAACTTGCCCTGCGGGCTGGTCACCCGCACGGCGCGGCCGCCGAACCGCTCCCGGTAGTCGGCGGCCAGCCGGTGGATCGTATGCCCTTCGGGCATCGTGTCAGTCCTGCTGCGGGTGGTGGGCCGGGATCGGGGGGAGCTCGCCGGTCGTCTCGTACGCGGCGAGCATCTCGATGCGGCGCGTGTGGCGCTCGTCGCCGGAGTACGGGGTGGCGAGGAAGACCTCGACGAACTTGGTGGCGTCCTCGACGGAGTGCATCCGGGCACCGACGGCGACGACGTTGGCGTTGTTGTGCTCGCGGCCCAGGGCGGCGGTCTGCTCGCTCCAGGCGAGGGCGGCACGGACGCCCTTCACCTTGTTCGCGGCGATCTGCTCGCCGTTGCCGGAGCCGCCGATGACGATGCCGAGGGCGTCGGGGTCGGCGGCCGTCCGCTCCGCGGCGCGCAGGCAGAACGGCGGGTAGTCGTCCTGGGCGTCGTAGACGTGGGGTCCGCAGTCGACGGGCTCGTGGCCGTGGGCCTTCAGCCACTCGACGAGGTGGTTCTTGAGTTCGTAGCCGGCATGGTCCGAGCCGAGGTACACGCGCATGGCTCCGAGTGTGACACGGGGGGTGCCCGGCGACGGCCGCCGGGGTGGGCCGGAGTGACGCGTACAACGATCCGGGTTCGGGCCTTCCGGGTGCGGACATCCGCGGGGTTGAATGCTCGGGCTCGCGACCCGAGCACCCGAGAAAGCTGAGGAAGTGTCCATGACCACCCAGACCAACCTGGTGAAGGAAGGCGGAAAGGCCGGAGAACCCGGACTTTCGCAGTCCTCCCACGGTCTCAAGGCGGGGCTCAAGAACCGCCACCTCTCCATGATCGCCATCGGCGGCGTGATCGGCGCCGGCCTCTTCGTCGGTTCGTCCGGCGGCATCGCCGCGGCCGGGCCCGCCATCCTCGTGTCGTACGCCCTGGTGGGCGCGATGGTCGTGTTCGTGATGCGGATGCTGGGCGAGATGGCCGCCGCCAGCCCGGACTCCGGCTCCTTCTCGGCCTACGCGGACCGGGCCCTCGGCCGCTGGGCGGGCTTCTCCATCGGCTGGCTGTACTGGTTCTTCTGGGTGGTCGTCCTGGCCGTCGAGGCGACGGCGGGCGCGGTGATCCTGGAGGGCTGGGTCCCGGCCGTGCCGCAGTGGGCCTGGGCCCTGATCGTGATGGTGGTGCTGACCGCGACGAACCTCGCGTCGGTCTCCTCGTACGGCGAGTTCGAGTTCTGGTTCGCCGGGATCAAGGTCGTCGCGATCGGCGCGTTCGTCGTCATCGGCCTGCTGGCGGTCTTCGGGCTGCTGCCGGGCTCCGACAACCCGGGGGCGGGCCTGGCCCACCTGACGGACACGGGCGGTTTCTTCCCCAAGGGCGCCGGGGCCGTGCTCACCGGTGTGCTGATGGTGGTCTTCTCGTTCATGGGCAGCGAGATCGTCACCCTCGCGGCCGGCGAGTCGGAGGACCCGCGCCGGGCGGTCACCAAGGCCACCAACAGCGTGATCTGGCGCATCGGCGTGTTCTACCTGGGCTCGATCTTCGTCGTGCTGACGCTGCTGCCGTGGAACGACGCCTCGATCGTCGAGAAGGGCTCGTACGTCGCCGCGCTCGACTCCATCGGCATCCCCCACACCGGGCAGATCATGAACGTGATCGTGCTGACGGCGGTGCTGTCGTGCCTGAACTCCGGGCTGTACACGGCCTCGCGCATGGCGTTCTCGCTGGGCGAGCGCGGTGACGCGCCGAAGTCCTTCGCGCGGGTCAACGCCAAGGGCGTGCCGGCCGTGGCGATCTGGGCGTCGGTGGTCTTCGGCTTCGCCGCGGTGTACTTCAACTACGCTTTCAAGGACACCGTCTTCACGTTCCTGCTGAACTCGTCGGGCGCCGTGGCGCTGTTCGTCTGGCTGGTGATCTGCTTCACGCAGCTTCGGATGCGCGGCATCCTCATGCGGGAGGCCCCGGAGAAGGTCACCGTGAAGATGTGGCTGTTCCCGTACCTGACCTGGGCGACCGCCGCGATGATCCTGTTCGTGCTGGTCTACATGGTCTTCGACGAGGCCAACCGCCAGGTGGTGCTGCTGTCGGTGCTGGTGGCGGCGATCGTCGTGGCCGTGGGCGTGGTGCTGGACCGCAGGCACCGGGCGGCCGCGAAGTCCTGAGGCGCGCGGAAACGACGAGGGGCCCTCCGTCCTGTGAGACGGAGGGCCCCTCGTCGTTCCGGCGGCGCGTGCCTGCGCCGCGGCCTCGGCGCCTCAGCCGCGGTCCCGGCTCCGGTCGCGGTCGCGGTCGCCGAGGAGCTTCCAGGCGGTGGGCACCAGGCCCATGGCGAGCGCGGCCTTCAGCGCGTCGCCGACGAGGAACGGCACCATGCCGGCGGCCACCGCCTGGGACAGGGACATGCCGGTGGCGAGGGCGAGGTACGGCACGCCGACCGCGTAGACGATCAGGGACCCGACCGCCATCGTGCCCGCCATGCGCGCCACCGAGCGGTCGGCGCCGCGTCGGGCGAGGGCGCCCACCGCGGTGGCGGCGAGGAGCATGCCGAGGACGTAGCCGAGCGTCGGCATGGCGTACCCGGCCGTGCCCTGGGCGAACCACGGGACGCCGACCATGCCGGCGAGGGCGTACAGGCCGAGGGCGAGGAAGCCGCGGCGGGCGCCGAGCGCGGTGCCGACGAGGAGCGCGGCGAACGTCTGCCCGGAGACCGGGACCGGCGAGCCCGGCACGGGGACGGCGATCTGGGCGGCGAGGCCCGTGAGGAGGGCACCGCCGGCGACGAGCACGAGGTCGCTCGTGCGGGCGCGGCTGGAGGGGAGCAGGTCGGCGAGGACCGCTCCGGTACGGGCGGGGACGGCGGCAGTGCTCATCGGAACTCCGGTACTCCGCGGGGCTTCGCGGGCGGTGGGCCAGGGACAGGCCCCGACCGTAGCCCAGGGGCGAGCGGGCGACCACCGTCAGCGAACGACAAAGCCCCGCTCCCGGCGTTGGTGGACTTCACACAAAGGTCGTCCGCGAACCCTCCGGGGACGTGATACGTGTCACTAGGGCGGCCGGTTGAACCGCCCCTTTTGCGTGGCGCCGCGATCTCCGGGGAGACAGTGGGGTCTCACCAAACGCCTGAAGAGAGTGTGCCCGGCACCATGCCCGCCCCCCGGACCGCCCCCGCAGAACCCCTGGCGCACGTGCTGAAGCGGCGCCACCTGACGATGCTCGGCCTGGGCGGGGTGATCGGGGCGGGGCTGTTCGTGGGTTCCGGGGCGGGGATCGCGGTGGCCGGGCCGGGGATCGTGCTGTCGTACCTGATCGCGGGCGCGCTCGCCATGCTGATCATGCGGATGCTCGGGGAGATGGCGGCGGCGATGCCCGCGTCGGGCGCGTTCTCGGTGCACGCCGAACGGGCGCTGGGCCGCTGGGCCGGCTTCTCCGTGGGATGGCTGTACTGGTTCCTGCTGGTGGTGGTGCTGGCGGTGGAGGCGGCGGGCGCGGCGCGGATCGCGAGCGGCTGGCTGCCGGCCGTGCCGCAGTGGGGCTGGGTGCTGGTCTTCATGCTGGTGTTCACGGCCGCCAACCTGGCCGCCGTGAAGAACTTCGGGGAGTCGGAGTTCTGGTTCGCCTCGCTGAAGGTCGGGGCGATCGTGCTGTTCCTGCTGCTGGGCGTGGCGGCCGTCGCGGGGTGGCTGCCGGGGCGCGAGCCGGTGGGGCTGGAGAACCTGACCGGGCGGGGCGGCTTCCTGCCGAACGGCTGGGCCGGCGTCGTGTCGGGGGTGCTGGCCGTCGTGTTCGCGTTCGGCGGCCTGGAGGTGGTGACGATCGCCGCCGCCGAGTCGGACGACCCGGCCCGGAACGTGGCGCGCGCGGTGCGCACCGCCGTGTGGCGGATCCTCGTCTTCTACGTGGGCTCGATGCTGGTCGTGGTGACGCTGCTGCCGTGGACGGCGATGCGGCCGGGGCTCAGCCCGTACGTGGCGGTGCTCGACGCGATCGGGGTGCCGGCGGCGGGCGCGCTGATGGACGTGGTCGTGTTCGTGGCGCTGCTGTCCGCGCTGAACGCCAATCTGTACGGGGCCTCCCGGATGGTGTTCTCGCTCGCGGAACGCGGTCAGGCGCCGCGCGGGCTGCTGGTGGTGTCGGCGGGCGGGGTGCCGCGGCGGGCGGTGTTGGCGTCGGTGGCGTTCGGTTTCGTGTCGGTGTTGCTGAACCTCCTGTGGCCGGATTCCGTTTTCCTCTACCTGCTCAACTCCGTGGGCGCGGTCCTGCTCTTCGTCTGGGCCCTGATCGCCGTGTCGCAACTGCGGCTGCGGCGGCGGATCGAGCGGGAGGCGCCGGAGGGGCCGGCGGTGCGGATGTGGGCGTTCCCCTGGCTGACGTGGGCGGCGCTGGCTGCGATGACGGGGGTGTGGGTGCTGATGCTACGGGAGGGTTCGACCCGCCCCCAGGTGCTCTGGTCGACCGGCGCGACGGCCCTCGTGGTGGCGGTGGCGCTGGTCCGGGAGTGGCGGGCGAAGCGGACGTAACGGCTGCTTCCGGACAACCGGTGATCACGTTCCGCTTGTAAGGAATTCGTGGTTGCGCCTTCACTTTGTGTGAGCGCTGTGTCCGTATAGCGGAAACGTGTTCCCTGCGCCCGGTGCGCGCATCAAAACTTGGGCGCACCTTCTGCCTCTCCCCCGCTACGGAACAGGGCACTCCCATGTCTCGGACCCCCGCGCCCGCGTCCTCCGGCTCGGCCGACGTCGACGCACCTGCGACGCCGACCACCGACGCGCCGCTCTCGCACGGACTCAAGCAACGCCACCTGTCGATGATCGCCCTCGGTGGTGTGATCGGCGCCGGCCTCTTCGTCGGTTCGGGCTCCGCCATCGCGGCCGCCGGTCCGTCGATCGTCGTCGCCTACACGATCTCCGGCCTGCTCGTCATGCTGATCATGCGCATGCTGGGCGAGATGTCGGCGGCCAATCCGGCCTCCGGCTCCTTCTCGGTCCACTCCGAGCGGGCCATCGGCCCGTGGGCGGGCTTCACGGCGGGCTGGGCCTTCTGGTTCCTGCTGTGCGTGGCCGTGGGTCTGGAGGCGATCGGCGCCGCCAAGATCGTGACGGGCTGGGTGGACGTGCCCGAGTGGTCGGTGGTCGCCCTGTTCATGCTGGTGTTCAGCGTGACGAACCTGGCCGCCGTGAAGAACTTCGGCGAGTTCGAGTTCTGGTTCGCCGCGCTGAAGATCGGCGCCATCACGCTGTTCCTGGTCATCGGCCTGCTGGCCATCCTGGGCCTGCTGCCCGACGTCGACTCCCCCGGCATGTCGAACCTGACCGGCCAGGGCGGCTTCCTGCCGAACGGCACCGACGGACTGATCGTCGGCCTCCTCGCCTCCGTCTTCGCGTACGGCGGCCTGGAGACCGTCACCATCGCCGCCGCCGAGTCCGAGCGCCCGGTGGAGGGCGTCGCCAAGGCCGTCCGTACGGCGATGTGGCGCATCGCGGTCTTCTACATCGGCTCCATGGTGGTCATCGTCACGCTGATCCCGTGGAACAGTGAGTCGCTCGCCGAGGGCTCGTACGTCGCCACGCTGAGGCACCTGGGCCTGCCGGCCGCCGGCGAGATCATGAACGTCGTCGTGCTGGTGGCGCTGCTGTCCGCGATGAACGCCAACATCTACGGCGCCTCCCGCATGGCCTGCTCGCTGGTGGCGCGCGGCCAGGGCCCGAAGGTGCTCGGCAAGATCTCCGGCGGTGTGCCGCGCGTCGCGGTGCTGACCTCGTCGGTCTTCGGCTTCGTGTGCGTGCTGCTGAGCTACTGGCGGCCGGACGACCTGTTCATGTGGCTGCTCAACATGATCGGCGCGATCATCCTGGTCGTCTGGTTCTTCATCGCCGTCTCCCAGCTGATCCTGCGCCGCCGCATGGAGCAGGAGGCGCCGGAGAAGCTGGTCGTGCGGATGTGGGCCTTCCCGTACCTCACGTGGGCGGCGCTCGCCGGCATCGCCGTGGTGTTCGTCCTGATGGCCCGCGACGAGGGCACGCGCGAGCAGCTCTACTACACGGGCGGCCTCGTCCTGGTCCTGGCCGTGCTGGGCTACGTCCACCAGCGGCTGACCGCCGACCGGGAGGCCGTCCCCGCCGGGGCACCGGCCGCCGGGGCGCCCGCGACCGCCGAGGAGCCCGCCGAGAAGCCCGCGGCCGCCGCCGCGAAGGGCGACGACTGATCCACCCGCAATCCCCTGGGGAGGCCCCGGCGCGACGGCGCGCCGGGGCCTCCCCCGTTTTCCGGCCACTTCCCGGACCTAGGGCGAAGGGCTGATCAACTCCGGACCCTACTGCTGCTAGCGTGCACTTGCACACAGGTTGCAATAAGCAGTCGGAGGCTCGGCATGGCGATGTACACCCTTCCGGAACTTCCCTACGACTACGCGGCGCTGGCGCCCGTCATCAGCCCGGAGATCATCGAGCTCCACCACGACAAGCACCACGCCGCGTACGTCAAAGGCGCGAACGACACCCTGGAGCAGTTGGAGGAGGCCCGCGACAAGGACCAGTGGGCCGCCCTGAACGGCCTGCAGAAGAACCTGGCCTTCCACCTCTCGGGCCACATCCTGCACTCCATCTACTGGCACAACATGACCGGCGACGGTGGCGGCGAGCCGCTGGAGAAGGACGGCACGGGCGAGCTCGCGGACGCGATCGCCGAGTCGTTCGGCTCGTTCGCGCGGTTCAAGTCGCAGCTCTCGAAGGCCGCCGCCACCACGCAGGGCTCCGGCTGGGGCGTCCTGGCGTACGAGCCGGTGAGCGGCCGCCTCATCGTGGAGCAGGTCTACGACCACCAGGGCAACGTCGGCCAGGGCTCCGTGCCGATCCTCGTGTTCGACGCCTGGGAGCACGCCTTCTACCTCCAGTACAAGAACCAGAAGGTCGACTTCATCGAGGCGATGTGGCAGGTCGTGAACTGGCAGGACGTGGCGAAGCGCTACGCCGAGGCCAAGGACCGCGTGCCGCTGATCGCGCCCTGACGGCGGCGGGGCCCCGCCCCCCGGCCCCCTGCCCGTGATCGTCTTCTCACCCTTCACGCGGCGGGCGGAAAAGAGGAACGGCCCTCGCGAGGACAGGACTCGCGGGGGCCGTTCCGGCGTGCGCGCTCAGTCGAAGACCGGGCCCGACGTGCGCGTGCGCTTGATCTCGTAGAAGCCGGGCGTCGACGCGACCAGCAGCGTCCCGTCCCACAGGCGGGCCGCGGCCTCGCCCTTGGGCGCCGGGGTGACGACCGGGCCGAAGAACGCGACCTCCGTGCCGTCGGGGCCCGGCACGGAGATCACCGGCGTGCCGACGTCCTGGCCGACCCGGTCGATGCCCTCCTTGTGGGAGGCGCGCAGCTCCGCGTCGTACGTGTCCTTCTCGGCGTACTCCAGCAGCTCCGCCGGCAGCCCGGCGTCCGCGAGCGCCGCGGCGATCGCCTCGCGGGTCGGGCCCTGGCCCTCGTTGTGGAAGCGCGTGCCCATCGCCGTGTACAGCCGGCCCAGCACCTCCGGGCCGTGCAGCTGCTCGGCGGCGACGGCCACGCGGACGGGGTGCCACGCCGTGGTCGCCAGCGCCTCCCGGTACTCCTCCGGGACCTCGTCCAGCTTGTTCTCGTTGAGGACGGCGAGGCTCATCACGTGCCAGCGCACGTCCACCGGGCGGACCTTCTGCACCTCCAACATCCAGCGGGACGTCATCCACGCCCACGGGCACAGCGGGTCGAACCAGAAGTCGGCGGTGGTCCTCGTCTCGGACATGTGTCTCCTCGGATCCGTGCGGCATAAGGGAAACGTGCGGTCGCGCTCCCCTCACAACGCCGGGGGACGACGAGGGCATTCCCGCTTATGGCGGCTCTCGGCGGCGTGGGAGGATCACGCCGTACCAACGAGCCACGAAGGAGTGCCCGTGCCCGGTGAGAACCTGTCCCGCGACGAGGCCCGCGAGCGGGCGGCCCTGCTGTCCGTCGAGGGCTACGAGGTCGCGCTCGACCTGCGGTCGGCCGTCGGGGAGAGCGGGGCGGAGCAGCGGACGTTCCGCTCGGTGACGACGATCCGGTTCCGCTGCGCGACCCCCGGGGCGAGCACCTTCGCCGACCTCGTCGCGCCGTCCGTCACCTCCGTCACGCTCAACGGGCGCGCGCTGGACCCGTCGGCCGTCTTCGACGGGGCGCGGATCGCGCTGGAGGGCCTCGCCGAGGAGAACGTGCTGGTCGTGGACGCGCAGTGCGCCTACAGCCGCACCGGTGAGGGCATGCACCGCTTCGTCGACCCGGAGGACGGCGAGGTCTACCTCTACACGCAGTACGAGCCGGCCGACGCCCGCCGCGTGTTCGCCAACTTCGAGCAGCCCGACCTGAAGGCCCCGTACCGCTTCGAGGTGACGGCGCCCGAGGGCTGGACCGTGTGGAGCAACGGCGCGGAGGAGTCCCGGGACGGCGGGGTGTGGCGGTTCGCACCGACCCGGCCGATCTCCACCTACATCACCTGCGTCGTCGCGGGCCCGTACCACTACGTCACCGACACCTACCGGCGCGGCGACCTGGAGATCCCCCTCGGCGCGATGTGCCGCAAGGGCCTCGCCAGGCACTTCGACGCGGACGACGTCTTCCGCGTCACCAAGCAGGGCCTGGACTTCTTCCACGAGGCCTTCGACTACCCCTACCCCTTCGGCAAGTACGACCAGGCCTTCGTGCCCGAGTACAACCTCGGCGCCATGGAGAACCCCGGCCTGGTCACCTTCCGCGAGGAGTACATCTACCGGGGCAAGGTGACGCGCGCCGCCTACGAGCGCCGCGCCAACGTCGTCCTGCACGAGATGGCGCACATGTGGTTCGGCGACCTGGTCACCATGAAGTGGTGGGACGACCTGTGGCTGAAGGAGTCCTTCGCGGACTTCATGGGGACGTTCTCCATGGTCGAGGCGACCCGGTTCGAGGACGGCTGGATCACCTTCGCCAACAACCGCAAGGCGTGGGCGTACCGGGCCGACCAGCTCCCCTCGACGCACCCCGTCACGGCGGATATCCGCGACCTGGAGGACGCCAAGCTCAACTTCGACGGCATCACGTACGCCAAGGGCGCCTCCGTCCTGAAGCAGCTCGTCGCGTACGCGGGCCGGGAGGCGTTCCTGGAGGGCTCCCGCCGGTACTTCACGCGCCACGCGTACGGCAACACGACCCTCGGCGACCTCATGGCGGTGCTGGAGGAGACCTCCGGCCGCGACATGAAGGCGTGGTCCCGGTCCTGGCTGGAGACGTCCGGCGTCAACGTCCTCACGCCCGTCGTCACGTACGACGGGACGGGCGACCGCGTCGCCGAGCTGGTCGTCGAGCAGGACGGCGCCGAGGCGCGCCCGCACCGGGCCGTCGTCGGCCTGTACCGGCTGGACGGCGGGCGGCTCGTCCGCTACGCGCGTGCCGAGACCGACATCACCGGGACGCGGACGGCCGTGACCGAGCTGGCCGGCGCCGAGCGGCCCGCCCTGGTGCTGGTCAACGACGAGGACCTGACGTACTGCAAGGTGCGGTTCGACGAGGACTCCCTCGCCACGCTGCGGGCGCACCTCGGCGACATCACCGACCCGCTGGCGCGGGCGCTGTGCTGGTCGGCGCTGTGGAACATGACGCGTGACGCGCTGATGCCGGCGCGGGACTTCGTGGAGGTCGTCCTGGCCTTCGCGGGGCGCGAGTCGGACATCGGCGTCCTGCAGATGCTGCACGTCTGGGTGCGGACCGCGCTCGCCCACTACGCCGCGCCGCAGTGGCGCGGGACCGGCGGCCGACTCGTCGCGCGGGCCGCGCTGCGGGAGCTGCGGAGCGCCGAGCCGGGCAGCGAGCACCAGTTGACGTGGGCGCGGTTCTTCGCGTCGGTCGCGGCGACGGACGAGGACTTCGCGTTCCTCCAGGGCCTGCTGGCCGGCACGGAGACCGTGGACGGGCTCGACGTCGACCAGGAGCTGCGCTGGGCGCTCCTGGAGCCGCTCGCCGCGCACGGCCGGGCCGACGAGTCGGTGATCGGCGCGGAGCTGGCGCGGGACGACACCGCGTCGGGCAAGCGGCACCAGGTGCGGTGCCTGGCGGCGCGGCCGTCCGCGGCGGTCAAGGCGCAGGCGTGGGCGCAGGTGGTCGAGTCCGACAAGCTGTCGAACGCGCTGGTGGAGGCGACGATCACGGGATTCGCGCAGCCGTCGCAGCGGGAGCTGCTCGCGCCGTACGCGGAGAAGTACTTCGCGGCGATCGAGCGGGTGTGGGCCGAGCGGTCGATCCAGATCGGGATGGACGTGGTGCGGGGCCTGTTCCCGGCCCTCCAGGACCGGCCGGAGACGCTGGAGGCCACGGACGCGTGGCTGGCCGCGCACGAGGGGGCCGCGCCGGCGCTGCGCAGGCTCGTACTGGAGGCGCGTGACGACCTGGCGCGCGCCCTGCGGGCCCAGGAGTGCGACGCGAACGCGTGACCGAGTCCTCGGGGCGGCGTCCGGGCCCGGACGCCGCCCCGAGGCACGTCAGGGCTGCCCAGAGGGCCGTTCCCGCGGCGGGCGAAACTCTCATCATCGGCTGCCGGGCGCCCGTACTTGAGGACGGACACGTCCCCGAATGGCGACGGACGCGTAACAGGGGTTAGGGAGGTGGGGGTCGGCGGGCACTTCCGGAGCATGAAGAACACCCCGCTCTCCCCCCGCCCCCTGTCCCGCCTCTCCGGCGTGTCCGTGCGCGTCCTGACCGCCGCGCAGCTGCGGGCGCACGGTGTGTCCGCGGCCGAGGTCGGCGCGCGGTGCCGGGCCGGCGGCCCCTGGCAGCAACTGCTGCCGGGCGTGTACCTGCTGCACCCCGGCCCGCCGACCGGTGAGGAGCTGCTGCGCGCCGCGCTGCTGTACACGGGGCGGCGGGGCGCCGCGGCGAACCCGGAAGGGTTCGGCGAGGCGATGATCACGGGGGCGGCGGCGCTCGCCCTGCACGGGTTCGACTCCGCTCCCCCGCTGTCCGCCCTGGACCGGGTCGACGTGCTCGTGCCGCGCACGCGGCGGCTGCGGTCGACCGGGTTCGTCCGGATCGTGCGGGTGACGCACGAGTTCCCCGAGGCGTGCGAGGCGGCGTCGCTGCCCGTGGCTCCCGTGGCGCGGGCGCTGGCGGACGCGGTGGCGGAGCCGGCCGACCCGCCGGCCGTGCGCCGGCTGCTGGCGGAGGCGGTACGCGGCGGCCACTGCGAACCGACGACCGTTGTACGGGAGTTGAGCCGGGCGCGGCTGCTGTCGCGGCCGCACGTGGTGGACGCCGTGGACTCGCTGCTCGCCGAGGGGCGGGCGATGGCCGAGGACCGGCTGTACGCGATGGTGCGGGAGCACGGGCTGCCGGATCCGTTGTGGAACGTGGACCTGCACCTGCCGGGCGGCCCGCACCTGGGGGGTGTGGACGCCTACTGGCCCGACCAGGCCGTGGTGGTGGAGCTCGACACCCGGACGCCGTGCCAGGACGACGACGAGGTGTGGTCGGAGTACACCCGCAAGCGGGAGTACCTGGAGCGGCTGGGCATCACGGTCGTGCACATCACGCCGCGCAAGCTGCGCGAGGCGCGGGACCAGCAGGCGATCGTGGTGCGCACCGCCCTGATGGCGGCCGGCGACCGCGAACCGGCCGCCTACGTGGTCGTCCTGCCGAGGTGACGGCGCGGCGGCGGGGACGGACGGCCCCCGCCGGCCCGGTGGCGCCGCGGGCCCGGTGGCGCCGGGCCGGGTTCCCGGTGGCGCCGGGCCGGTCTCAGCCGTCCTCGCGCGGCGCGGCGCGGCCGGTGGCGGGGCGGTCGCGCCACAGCCGCAGGGCGGTGTCGACGAGGGGGAGGCGCGGCAGGGCCGGGACGTGGTCGAGGGGGTGCCAGGCGGCGAGGTCGGTGCTGCCGCCGACCTCGTGGCGGAGGTCGCCGCCGGTGACGCGGCCCTCGTAGAGGAGCCGCAGGCTGTGGAAGTCCATCCGGCCCCGGCCGCCGCGGCGCGGGTGGCGCGGTACGCGCAGGGAGTCGACGCCGAGGAGGGCGGTCACCTCGGCGCGGTAGCCGGTCTCCTCCTCGACCTCGCGGACGACCGTGTCGATCGGGTCCTCGCCGTGGTCCATGCCGCCGCCGGGAAGGCTCCACTCCCCGCCGCCGCCCGGGGTGGCGCCCCGGGCGAGGAGGAGCCGTCCGTCGCGTACGCACACGGCGTAGGCCGCCACCCTCAACCTCCGTCTCATGGGGGCAGGTTACGACGGGGCACCGACAGGGGGCGTCAACTCCCCCCGCTCCGGCGGGAGTACCGTATCGACCCCTTTGTTCCCCATGGCGGACATCCCGCGGTGGCGGATGTCCGCCACGAGGACATTCCGCCTCCAGCAGACCTCCACAAAACCCGGTCGCGTACGAAAGGCTCAGCGGTCATCCGGTACCGATTTCCGGACCGTCCTTTCATCGACAGGGATGCCGAATGACGCTCGAACCCCTCAGCCCCATACCCGGGGCGAGACGCGCGGCCCGCATCGCGGCCGCCGCGGGCCTGGTCGCCGCGCTCGTCGCGACCGGTGCCGCTCCCGCCTTCGCCGCCCCCGCCGAACCTCCGGCGACCGCTCCCGAGCCCGCCAAGACGGCTGCGGAGAAGCTCGGTTCGGACGACGCCGAACTGCTCGCCGAGGCCGAGGCCCGCGGACAGAAGAACATCACGCTCATGGTCGCCACCGCCCCCGGCGCCACCGAGCAGGTCGCCCGCCAGCTCGACGCGGTCGAGGGCGGCACGGTCGGCCGGACGTACGACGGGCTCGGTTACGTCCGCGCCACCCTCCCGACCGCCCGGGCCGAGGCCGCCATCGGCGCCGCCGCCAAGCTGTCCAGCGTCCAGGGCATCGACCTCAAGCACGAGATCGCGCTGGACGACCCGACGCCGGCCGCCGACCGCGCGCGGGGCGGCTCCGCCGGCGCGACCGGGACGTACCCGGCGCCGGGCCCCCGCACCCCGGCCGTCAACCCGTACAACCCGTCCCACGAGACGGGCGCGGTCGACTTCGTCCGGAAGAACCCGACCGCGGACGGCCGCGGCGTCACCATCGGCGTCCTCGACTCGGGCATCGACCTGGGCCACCCGGCGCTGCAGAAGACCACCACCGGCGAGCGCAAGATCGTCGACTGGGTCACCGCCACCGACCCGGTCGGCGACGGCGACCAGACGTGGCGGCGCATGGACACCGCCGTCGCCGGGCCGTCCTTCACCGCCGAGGGCCGCACCTGGAAGGCCCCCGAGGGCGCCTACAAGTTCCGCACCTTCGCGGAGGCCGCCACCAAGGGCGGCGACATGGACGGCGACCTCAACCGCGACGGCGACACGACCGACGTCTGGGGCGTCCTGTACGACCAGGCCGCCGGCACCGTCCGCGTCGACCTCGACGGCGACGGCGACTTCGCCGACGAGGCGGCGATGAAGCCGTACAAGGACGGCTTCCAGGTCGGTTACTTCGGCACCGACAACCCGGCCACCGACGTCGTGGAGCGCATCCCGTTCGTCGTGGAGATCCGCAAGGACGTCGTCCACAACGCCGCCGGCGCCAAGGCCGACTACGTCAACATCGGCGTCATCGAGGGCTCCCACGGCACCCACGTCGCCGGCATCACCGCCGCGCACGGCCTCTTCGGCGGCAGGATGAACGGCGCGGCGCCCGGCGCCAAGCTGGTCTCCTCGCGCGCGTGCACCTGGAGCGGCGGCTGCACCAACATCGCGCTCACCGAGGGCATGATCGACCTCGTCGTCAACCGCGGCGTCGACATCGTCAACATGTCCATCGGCGGCCTGCCGGCGCTGAACGACGGCAACAACGCCCGCGCGCAGCTCTACACCCGCCTCATCGACACCTACGGCGTCCAGCTGGTCATCTCGGCCGGCAACAGCGGCCCCGGCGTCAACACGATCGGCGACCCGTCCCTCGCGGACAAGGTCATCAGCGTCGGCGCCGCCGTCTCCAAGGAGACCTGGGCCGCCAACTACGGCTCGGTCGTCTCCAAGCCGTACGCGATGATGCCGTTCTCCTCCCGCGGCCCGCGTGAGGACGGCGGCTTCACGCCGACCCTCAGCGCGCCCGGCGCGGCCATCAACACGACGCAGACCTGGTCGCCCGGCGGTCCGGTCGCCGAGGCGGGCTACGCGCTCCCGGCCGGCTACTCCATGCTGCAGGGCACCTCGATGGCGGCCCCGCAGGCCACCGGCGCCATGGCGCTGATGCTGTCCGCGGCCAAGCAGGAGGGCATCGACCTCACCCCGGCGAAGCTCCGCACGGCCGTCGTCAGCCAGGCCGACCGCATCCCCGGCGTGCAGGCGCACGAGCAGGGCGCCGGCCTCCTCAACGTCGTCGACGCCTGGAAGGAGGTGCTCCGCGGCGCCCACGCCCACGAGTACGCCGTCAAGGCGCCGGTCGACACCGCGATCGACCAGTTCCTCGCCGAGCCCGGCTTCGGCACCGGCCTGTACGACCGCGAGGGCGGCGCCAAGGTCGGCCAGGAGAAGGTCTACGAGATCACCGTCACCCGCACCACGGGCGCCGACCGCCCGGTCCGGCACGAGCTGTGGTTCGAGAACAACCACGAGCGCACGTTCCGCGTCGTCGGCGACGACGAGGTGCTCCTGCCGCTGAACGAGCCCGTCACGGTCAAGGTCGCCGCCAAGCCGCGCAGCGCCGGTGTGCACAGCGCGATCCTGGAGATCACCGACCCGAGGACCAAGGGCATCGACAAGCAGGTCCTGACGACGGTCGTCGCCGCCGAGCAGCTCGCCAAGCCGGCCTTCGGCCTCTCGGCGCGGGGCACCGTCCAGCGCAACAGCCACCGGTCGTACTTCGTGAACGTCCCGGCCGGCGCCCAGTCCCTGGAGATCGCCCTGGGCGGCCTGGCGAAGGACAGCCAGACCCGCTTCGTCGCGATCCACCCGTACGGCGTGCCGTCCGACCCCACGTCGACGGTGAACTGCTACGCGAACTACACCAACCCGGCCAACACCTGCCGCCCCGACCTGCGCTCCTACCCGAACCCGCAGCCGGGCGTCTGGGAGGTCGAGGTCGAGTCGCGCCGCACGTCGCCGCTGCTCGACAACCCGTACACGCTGGACGTCGCCGTGCTGGGGGCCACCTTCGACCCGGCCGTCCAGACCCTGCCGGAGGTCACCCCGGGCAAGGCCGCGCCGGTCGAGTGGACCGTCACCAACGGCTTCGCCGCGCTCGACGGCAAGCTGAAGGGCGGCTCGCTCGGCTCCGCCAAGGTGACGCGCCCGACGATCGCCCACCACGCGGTGCAGCGCACCACCGTGCAGATCGGTGAGGGCGTCGAGCGGTTCGACGTCGCCATCGGCAACGTCTCCGACAAGGCCGCCGACCTGGACCTGTCGGTCCTGCGCGACGGCGTGCAGGTCGGCTCGTCCGCGGACGGCGACTCCGAGGAGTCGGTGTCCCTGGTGAAGCCCGCGCCGGGCACGTACACGATCGTCGTCGACGGCTACTCGATCCCGTCCGGGGAGACCGCCTACGACTACAAGGACGTGTACTTCTCGTCCGCGCTCGGCGAGGTCAAGGTCGACGAGTCGAAGACGATCTCCCTGGCGAACGGCGCCTCGGCGCGGTTCGGCGCGGAGGTGCTGGTGAACGGCGCCGCCCCCGAGGGCCGCCAGTTCTTCGGCGAGGTGCGGCTGCTGAACGCGCGCGGCACCGCCGCGGGCACCGGCAGCGTCGTGATCGGCAAGGTCACTCCGTAATCTGGAGGGATACGGAGTGCGGGGGCGGGCGTCCGGCGGGACGTCCGCCCCTTCCCGTCCCGCGCTCGCCCTCCCCCCGCGCCCGTCCCCCGCGGTCCGCCGCGTGCGGGCCGCGGCCCTTCTCACCCCCTGGACAATGGGAACAATGGATTGGCGGGGCGGCCCGGGGCGGACGCATCATGGACCAGCGCCCAGCACACACGTACGGAGGAGTCCCCGTGAAGGTAGGAATCGTCGGAGCCACCGGTCAGGTCGGCACGGTCATGCGCAGGATCCTTGCCGAGCGGAACTTCCCGGTCGAGGAGCTCCGGCTGTTCGCCTCCGCGCGTTCGGCGGGCTCCACCCTGGAGTGGCAGGGCCGTGAGATCACCGTGGAGGACGCCGCCACGGCCGACTACACCGGCCTGGACATCGTGCTGTTCTCCGCCGGCGGCACCACGTCCCGGGCGCTCGCCGAGAAGGTCGCGGGCCAGGGCGCCGTCGTGATCGACAACTCCTCCGCGTGGCGCCGGGACCCCGAGGTCCCCCTGGTCGTCTCCGAGGTGAACCCCCACGCGATCAAGGACCGCCCGAAGGGGATCATCGCCAACCCGAACTGCACCACCATGGCCGCCATGCCGGTCCTCAAGCCGCTCCACCAGGAGGCCGGCCTGGTCGCGCTGGTCGCCACCACGTACCAGGCCGTGTCGGGCTCCGGCCTGGCCGGTGTCGCCGAGCTGGACGGCCAGGTCAAGGCCGTCGCCGAGCGCGCCACCGAGCTCACCCACGACGGCGGGGCCGTCGAGTACCCCGAGCCGGGCGTGTACAAGCGGCCCATCGCGTTCAACGTGCTGCCGCTGGCCGGCTCGATCGTCGACGACGGCTCCTTCGAGACGGACGAGGAGCAGAAGCTCCGCAACGAGTCCCGCAAGATCCTGGAGATCCCGGAGCTGAAGGTGTCCGGCACGTGCGTGCGCGTCCCGGTCTTCTCCGGCCACTCCCTGCAGGTGAACGCCCGCTTCGAGCGCCCGATCAGCGTCGAGCGCGCGTACGAGCTGCTGAGGGACGCCGAGGGCGTCGAGCTGTCCGAGATCCCGACGCCGCTCCAGGCCGCCGGCAAGGACGCCTCGTACGTGGGCCGCGTCCGCGTCGACGAGACCGTCGAGCACGGCCTGGCGCTGTTCGTCTCCAACGACAACCTGCGCAAGGGCGCCGCGCTGAACGCGGTGCAGATCGCGGAGCTGGTCGCCGAGGAGCTGCGCGGCTGACCCGCGCCCGCGCGTGAGCGGCACGGCGCCGCTCGGGGTGGCTCCGCCGGACGGCGTGGCCACCCCTTTTTTGCGCTCCGTGTTCGGCGCCTCCCGTGGAAGGATGGCCCCCACAAGTCGTACATGGAGGAGATGACCGGGTGCCTGGCACAAACCTGACCCGTGAAGAGGCGCGGCGGCGCGCGGCGCTGCTGACCGTGGACGCGTACGAGATCGACCTGGATCTCCGCGGCGCGCAGGAGGGCGGGACCTACCGGTCCACGACCTCCGTGCGGTTCGAGTGCGCCGAGGAGGGCGCGGAGTCGTTCATCGACCTGGTGGCCCCGGCGGTGCACGAGGTGGTGCTGAACGGCAGGCACCTCGACGTCGCCTCGGTCTTCCGGGACTCCCGGATCGCGCTGAAGCACCTGCGGGAGGGCGCCAACGAGCTGCGGGTCGTCGCGGACTGCGCGTACACGAACACCGGCGAGGGCCTCCACCGGTTCGTCGACCCGGTCGACGGCCAGGCGTACCTGTACACGCAGTTCGAGGTGCCGGACGCGCGGCGGGTGTTCGCCAGCTTCGAGCAGCCGGACCTGAAGGCGACGTTCCAGTTCACCGTGACGGCGCCGGAGGGGTGGACGGTCGTCTCGAACTCGCCGACGCCGGAGCCGAAGGACGGCACCTGGGCCTTCGAGCCGACGCCGCGGATCTCCACGTACGTGACGGCGCTGATCGTCGGCCCGTACCACGCGGTGCACTCCACGTACGAGGGCCCGGGCGGGCAGGTCGTGCCGCTGGGCGTGTACTGCCGTCCGTCGCTGGCGGAGTTCCTGGACGCGGACGCGATCTTCGAGGTGACGCGGCAGGGCTTCGACTGGTTCCAGGAGAAGTTCGACTACGCGTACCCGTTCGCCAAGTACGACCAGCTCTTCGTGCCGGAGTTCAACGCGGGCGCGATGGAGAACGCGGGCGCGGTGACCATCCGCGACCAGTACGTCTTCCGGTCGAAGGTGACGGACGCGGCGTACGAGGGGCGGGCCGAGACGATCCTGCACGAGCTCGCCCACATGTGGTTCGGCGACCTCGTCACCATGGAGTGGTGGAACGACCTGTGGCTGAACGAGTCGTTCGCCACGTACACGTCGGTCGCCTGCCAGGCGGACGCCCCCGGCTCGAAGTGGCCGCACGCGTGGACGACGTTCGCGAACCAGATGAAGACCTGGGCGTACCGGCAGGACCAGCTCCCGTCGACGCACCCGATCATGGCCGAGATCCGCGACCTGGACGACGTCCTCGTCAACTTCGACGGCATCACGTACGCCAAGGGCGCGTCGGTGCTGAAGCAGCTCGTCGCGTACGTCGGCACGGGCGCCTTCTTCCAGGGCGTGCAGGCGTACTTCAAGCGCCACGCGTACGGCAACACGCGCCTGTCCGACCTGCTGGGCGCGCTGGAGGAGACCTCCGGGCGCGACCTGAGGAACTGGTCGAAGAAGTGGCTGGAGACCGCCGGCATCAACGTCCTGCGGCCCGTCGTCGGCACGGACGCCTCCGGGGTCATCACCTCGTTCGCGGTGCGGCAGGAGGCCCAGCCGCTGCCCGCGGGCGCGCGGGGCGAGCCGGTGCTGCGGCCGCACCGCATCGCGATCGGCTTCTACGACCTGGACGACGCGGGCGGGCTGGTGCGCACCGAGCGCCTCGAACTGGACGTGGACGGCGAGCTGACCGCCGTCGACGCGCTGGTCGGCAAGCGGCGCCCGGCGGTCGTCCTGCTGAACGACGACGACCTGTCGTACGCCAAGGTCCGGCTCGACGAGGAGTCGCTGCGCAACGTCGTGGCGCACCTGGGCGACTTCACCGAGTCGATGCCGCGGGCGCTGTGCTGGGCGTCGGCGTGGGACATGACCCGCGACGGCGAGCTGGCCACGCGCGCGTACCTGGACCTGGTGCTGTCGGGCATCGGCAAGGAGACCGACATCGGCGTGGTGCAGACCCTGCACCGGCAGGTGAAGCTGGCGCTCGACCTGTACGCGGCGCCGGACTGGCGCGACACGGGTCTGGCCCGCTGGACAAAGGCCGCCCTGGAGCACCTGCGGTCGGCACGGCCGGGCAGCGACCACCAGTTGGCGTGGGCGCGGGCCTTCGCGGTGACGGCCCGCACGGACGAGCAGCTGGACCTGCTGGCGGCGCTGCTGGACGGCTCCGAGACGATCGAGGGCCTGGTCGTCGACACGGAGCTGCGCTGGGCGTTCGTCGAGCGGCTCGCGGCGACGGGCCGGTTCGGGGCGGACGAGATCGCCGCCGAGCACGAGCGGGACAAGACGGCCGCCGGTGAGCGGCACGCCGCCACGGCGATGGCGGCGCGTCCGACGGCGGAGGCGAAGGCCGAGGCGTGGGCGTCGGTCGTGGAGTCCGACACGCTGCCGAACGCCGTGCAGGAGGCCGTGATCCTCGGTTTCGTGCAGGCGGACCAGCGGGAGCTGCTGGCGCCGTACACGGAGAAGTACTTCGCGGCGGTCAAGGGCGTGTGGGAGTCCCGGTCGCACGAGATGGCCCAGCAGATCGCGGTCGGCCTGTACCCGTCCTTCCAGGTCTCCCCGGCGACCCTGGAGGCGACGGACGCGTGGCTGGCGGGCGCGGAGCCGAACGCGGCGCTGCGCCGCCTGGTCTCGGAGTCCCGCGCCGGTGTCGAGCGGGCCCTGAAGGCGCAGGCCGCCGACAGGTGACGGGAGGCGGGGTGGGGCGCCCCGGGCGTCCCACCCCGTTCCCTTCCCGTCCTGCCCGGTCCCGTCCGGCCCCGCTTCCTTCCCCGCCCCGCCGGCTCCCGCGGGCGCTACGGGCGGCCGGCCGCCTGCCGCACCGCCCCGGCGGGCGGGAGGTCCGCCGCCGCGCGGGGCCCGCGCGCCCGGGAAGCGGTCTGCCCCAGCACCGTCGCGGTGAACGCGACCGCCATCCCGGCCAGTTGCACGGGCCCCAGCGCCTGGCCGAGCGCCACCCAGCCCACCACCGCCGCCGTGATCGGCGACAGCGGCCCGAGCAGCGTCACGGACGTGGCGGTCAGCCGCTCGATGCCGCGGAACCACAGCCAGTACGCGACCGCCGTGTTCGCCAGCGCCAGGTACGCGTACCCAAGCACCGCCCCGCCGTCCAGCGCCGGCGGCGCCCCCTCGACCAGGAACGCGACCGGCGCGATGACCAGCCCGCCGGCGGTGAGCTGCCACCCGGTCATGGCGAGCGGACCGGCCCGCCGGGGCCGTCCCCACCGCTTGGTGAGGACCGTCCCGGCGGACATCGCCGCCGACGAGGCGAGCCCGGCCGCCACCCCGACGGGGTCGAACGCGGCACCCGCCGTCAGCACCACGAGGCTCACCCCGAACGCCGCCCCGATCGCGGCCAGCAGGGCCCGCGCGGTCGGCCGCTCCCCCAGCAGCAGCGCCGCCAGTCCGACGACGAACAGCGGCCCCACCGAGCCGACGACGGCGGCGACGCCGCCCGGCAGCCGGTACGCGGCGAGGAACAGCAGCGGGAAGAACGCCCCGATGTTCAGCGCGCCCAGGACCGCCGACCGCCACCACCAGGCGCCGGACGGCAGCGTCCGGGTGAGGGCGAGCAGGGCCAGCCCGGCCGGCAGGGCCCGCATCAGACCGGTGAACAGGGGCCGGTCGGGCGGCAGGAACTCGGTGGTGACCGCGTAGGTCGTGCCCCAGGAGACCGGGGCGAGCGCGGTGACGGCGATGACGGCGGCGCGGGACGGCACGGCGATCCCCTCCGAACGAGGCAGCTTAGTGGTAAGTAGCTTAGCGCTAAGCTACTTACCCGCAAGATACTTGTCAGGAAGTCGCTTTCTTGCGAGCGAGCGGGAAGGGGGCGAGACTGCCGCCATGACCGCGACCCCCGACCCCGTCGACGCCATCACCGCCCAGTGGGCGGCCGTGCGCCCCGACCTGGACACGGTTCCCATGGCCGTCTTCGGCCGCGTCTACCGGCTCACGCAGACCATGGCCGAGCGGATGGACCGCGCCTACGCGCCCTTCGGCATCTCACGCGGCGAGTTCGACGTGCTGGCGACGCTGCGCCGCTCCGGCGAGCCGTACACGCTGTCGCCGCGGCAGCTCTCGGCGACGCTGATGCTGACGACGGGCGGGATGACCGGCCGGCTGGACAAGCTGGAGCGGGCCGGGCTGCTCGGCCGGAGCCCCGACCCGCACGACCGGCGGGCGCTGCGGGTGACGCTGAGCGAGCGGGGCCTGCGGGTCGTGGACGAGGCCGTGGCCGCCGGGCTGGCGGTCCAGCGGGAGGCTCTGGAGGCGGCGCTGGACGAGCGGGAGGCGGAACAGCTCACCGGGCTGCTGCGAAAGCTGCTCCACGCGACGGGCGCCTGAGCGCCGTACGAGGGCGGCCGTACCGGGACAGCCGTACGGTCGCGGAGGACAGCGGGGCGCCGCGCGCCGGGGACGGTTCCCCGGCGCGCGGCGCCCTGGAGGAGCGGGGGTGCGTCAGGCCTGCTTCTTGGAGCGGTCCAGCACCATGACGAGGCCGGCGATGACCGCGAACAGCGCGATCGGCGCCACCACGAACAGACCGAGCGTTTCCACGACGCTCAGACCGGGACCCGGGTCGTCGCCGTCGTCACGCGTGAGCGCGAGCGCGGGGGACGACATGAGCAGCATCATCAGCGTCGTACCGGCCGCGACGGCGCCGGCGCGCAGGGCGTTCTTCTTGTCCACGGAGCAAACGTAGCGAACGCCTAACCGCGCCGCGCGTCCGGGGGTGCCGTACGGGCCTCCGGCACGTCCAGCGCGGCCATCAGGGCGTGCAGCCGGGGCGAGGCGGCGAGTTCCTCCAGGGTGACGGGGCGGCCGTCCGCGCCGGCCACGGGCAGCCGCCAGTTCGGGTACTGGTCCCAGGTGCCCGGCAGGTTCTGCGGGCGCCGGTCCCCCACCGCGTCGGGCAGCCACACGCCGGTCATCCGGGCCGGGGTGCGACGCAGGAACCGGTACACGGCCCGGATCTCCGCCTCCTCGTCCCGGGCGGCGCCCTCCTCCAGGAGGCCCAGCCCCCGCAGGTACGCGAGCCATTCGGCGACGTCCCCGGCGTCCTCGGCCCGCTCCTCCTCCAGCGGCCGGGCGAGCAGCCCCAGCCGGTGGCGCAGCTCCACGTGCTCCCCGCTCAGCCGGGCGGCGGTGGACGGCAGGTCGTGCGTGGTCGCCGTGGCCACGCAGTCGGCGCGCCACGCCTCCGGCGGCAGGGGGCGACGGGTGCCCTCCCAGTCGCGCTCGAACCACATCACCGACGTGCCGAACACGCCCCGCCGCCGCAGCACGTCCCGTACGCCCGGCTCGACCGTGCCGAGGTCCTCGCCGATCACGGCGGCGCCCGCGCGGTGGGCCTCCAGGGCGAGGACGGCGAGCATCGCGTCGGCGTCGTACCGGACGTACGCGCCCTCCGTCGGCGGCAGCCCGGCGGGCACCCACCAGAGCCGGAACAAGCCCATCACGTGGTCGATCCGCAGGGCGCCCGCGTGCCGGAACAGCGACCGCAGCAGGTCCCGGTACGGGGCGTAGCCGGACGCGGCGAGGGCGTCGGGGCGCCACGGGGGCAGCCCCCAGTCCTGGCCGCGCGCGTTGAACGCGTCCGGCGGGGCGCCCACCGACATGCCGCGCGCGTACGCCCCGGCCTGCGCCCAGGCGTCGGCGCCGTCCGGGTGCACGCCGACCGCCAGGTCGTGGACGACCCCGACGGCCATGCCGGCCTCGCGGGCGGCGCGCGCGGCGGCGGCCAGTTGCTCGTCGGTCAGCCAGGCGGCCCGGCGGTGGAAGGCGACCCGGTCCTCCAGTTCGGCGCGCGCCCGCCCGGTCGCCGCCGACCGGGGGTCGCGCAGGCCCTCGGGCCACTGGGCGCGGTCGGCGCCGTACCGCTCGACGAGCGCGCACCAGGTGGCGTGGTCCTCCAGGGCCTGCCCCTGGGCGGCGCGGAAGGCGTCGAACGCCGCCCGGCGGCCGGGGCCGAGCGGGACGGTCCCGATGATCTCCAGGGCGCGCCGCTTGAGGACCCACACCGCGTCCCGGTCGATCAGCTCGCCCTTGCGCAGGACCCCGTCGCGCAGCTCCCCGGCCCGCCCGGCGAGTGCGTCGAGTTCGGCGCGGCCGGCCCCGGAGACGTACGCGAACTCGGGGACGTCCTCGATCCGCAGGTGCACCGGGTCGGGGAAGCGGCGCGAGGAGGGGCGGTACGGGGAGGGGTCGGTGGGCGTGCCGGGCACGGCCGCGTGGAGGGGGTTGACCTGCACGAAGCCGGAGCCGAGCGCGCGGCCCGCCCAGCCGGCGAGCTCCCGCAGGTCGCCGAGGTCGCCCATCCCCCAGGAGCGGGCGGAGAGCAACGAGTAGAGCTGGACCAGCACGCCGTGGCAGGGCTCGGCGGGCTGCGGCACGCGCGCGGGGGCGACGACGAGGGTGGCGCGGGCGGCGCGCCCGTCGGGGGCGCGGGCCTCCAGGGCGTGGACGCCGGGCGGGAGCTGCGCCCAGGGGACGGGCGACTCGGCGGTGCCGCCGTCCTCCAGGGCGATGCGCAGGGCCGTGCCCGCGGGGAGGGCGGCGACCGGCCGGGGGCGGCCCGCCGGCTCGTCGCCCTGCCACACCACGACCGTGGGCGGGAGCAGCCGCGCCGCCCGCGCCCCCTCGGCGGCGGCGAGCGCCGCGTCGACCGCCGCCGGGGTGGACGCGTCGACGTCCAGGGAAGCGAGGACGGCGACCACGGTCGCGTCGGGGACCGGGACCGTGACGCCCGGGGACGGGGAGTACGCGGTGGCGACTCCGTGCAGCGCGGCGAGCCGGGCGAGGGTCATGCGGCCTCCTGGACGCTTCGGTTCTCTACGTGCGGGGGGACTCCGGTCCGCCGGCCGTGCCGCGCGCGGTCGGTTCGCTGGTCAGGGGCGCGGCGTCGGCGAGCGGCGGTTCGCTGGTCAGGGGGGCGGCGTCGGCGAGCGGCGGTTCGCTGGTCAGGGGGGCGCAGGCGGTGGAGAGGGGGGCGGGGCCCGGGGACTGTCCCGGTACCCGTTTGGAGGGCGTGGGGAGCGGCTGGGTGGACGCGGCCATGATGGCCTCCCTGTACGAGGTGGCAGTGGGACGCCAGAGCCCTACCCATCGCACACCGGGGCATCCACGTGACGTGGCACTGCTCACACCCGACGGGCGCGCCGGTCCCGGGGCGGCTCCGCCCGGGTCCGGCGGCTCCGTGTGCAAATACGACACATCGGCCACGCACATTGACACCTTCGCCAGGGGGTGGTGGGCTCGAAACCCGTCAGTAGGACGACCCGTCCGACGACCCGTCAGAACAGCGGTACGGCCACCGGCAAAGCTACCCACAGAACCAGGCAGGACGAGGGGAGACGCGCGTGCAGTTCGGTCAGCTCGCGCAGTTCGGTCGCGGCAGGGGCACCGCGACCGCCATCGCGGTCGCGGTGATCGGCGGTCTGCTCGGCGGCGCGCCCGGCGCGCTGGCCTCGCCCGGCGTGCCCGGCGCCCCCGCCGCGGCGGCGCCCGGCCCGGACACCGGCGCGCGTCCGCCCGCCGTGTGGCCGCGCCCGCAGTCGGCACGGACCGTGGGCGGCGCCGTGCGGCTGGGCGACGAGGTGGCGCTCGCGGTGGACGCGGCAGCCGACCCGTACGCCGTGTCGGCCCTGGAGGACGCGCTGCGGAAGGCGGGCGTGCGGCAGGTGCGCCGCGTCGCCCCGGACCGCGCGGCCGGAGGGCGCGGTCCGGTGGTGTGGCTGGGCGGGCCCGGCGCGCAGGACGTGCTGCGCGCCCTGCGGGTGCCCGAGCGCGGTGACCTGCCCCCCGGCGGCTACCGTCTCGCGGCCGGCCGCCACCAGGGCCGGGACACGGTCGCCGTGGACGGCGTCGGCGCGGACGGGCTGTTCCACGCCGTACAGACGCTCCGTCAGCTCGTCGCACCCGACCGGACGGTGCCCGGAATCGTCGTACGGGACTGGCCGGGCACGGCCGTACGCGGTCTGACGGAGGGTTTCTACGGCCGCCCCTGGAGCCACCCCCAGCGTCTGGCGCAGCTCGACTTCATGGGCCGCACCAAGCAGAACCGGTACCTGTACGCGCCCGGCGACGACCCGTACCGGCAGGCGCAGTGGCGCGAGCCGTACCCGGCGGCGCAGCGCGCCGAGTTCCGGGAGCTGGCCGAGCGGGCCCGGCGCAACCACGTGACGCTGGCGTGGGCGGTGGCGCCCGCCCAGTCGATGTGCCTGTCCTCGAAGGACGACGTCCGGGCGCTGAAGCGCAAGGTCGATGCCATGTACGCACTCGGCGTGCGGGCGTTCCAGCTCCAGTTCCAGGACTCCGCCTACGACGAGTGGCACTGCTCGCGGGACGCGGACGCGTTCGGCAGCGGCCCCGGGGCGGCCGCCCGGGCGCACGCGCGCGTGGCGAGCGAACTGTCCCGGCACCTCGCCGACCACCACCCGGACGCCGAGCCGCTGTCGCTGATGCCGACCGAGTACTACCAGGACGGGGCGACGGAGTACCGGACCGCGCTCGCCGAGGCGCTCGACGCGCGCGTGCAGGTGGCGTGGACCGGCGTCGGCGTCGTGCCCCGCACGATCAGCGGCGGCGACCTCGCGAAGGCCCGGGACGCCTTCCGGCACCCGCTGGTCACCATGGACAACTACCCGGTGAACGACTACGCGCAGGACCGCATCTTCCTCGGCCCGTACACCGGCCGGGAGCCGGCCGTCGCGGCCGGTTCGGCGGCGCTGCTCGCCAACGCCATGGAGCAGGCGTCCGCGTCCCGCGTCCCCGTCTTCACCGCCGCCGACTTCGCCTGGAACCCGCGCGGCTACCGCCCGCAGGAGTCCTGGCGGGCGGCGCTCGACGACCTGGCGGACGGCGACCCGAAGGCCCGTGCGGCGCTGGGCGCGCTCGCCGGCAACGACGCCTCGTCGCTGCTGGACCCGGACGGCGAGTCGGCCTACCTGCGCCCCCTGCTGGCCGAGTTCTGGCGGACGCGGACGGCGGTGGGCGTCCCGGCCGCGTCCCGCGACCGGGCGGCGCGGCAACTGCGCGCGGCGTTCACCGTGATGCGCGGGGCGCCGGACGCGCTGACCGCGCCCGCGGAGGGCCGCCTCGACGACGAGGTGCGGCCCTGGCTGGAGCAGCTCGCCCGGTACGGGCGGGCCGGCGAGGCCGCCGTCGACATGCTCCAGGCGCAGGCGCGGGGCGACGGCGCGACCGCCTGGCGGGCCCGGTTGGCGCTGGAGCCGCTGCACCGGGCCCTGGCGGCGAGCACCGCGGAGGTCGGCACCGGCGTCCTGGACCCGTTCCTGAAGCGGGCGCTCGACGAGGCGGACGCGTGGACCGGCGCGTCCCGGACGGTCGGCGAACCGTCCCGCACGGGCACCTCGTACACCGTGGACCTGGGCCGGGCGCGCCCCGTGGAGGCGGTCACCGCGATGGCGGAACCCGGCGCGGCCGGGGGCTCCGTCGAGGTGCGCGTACCGGGTGGGGGCTGGCGGCGGCTGGGGCCCCTGTCGCCCACCGGCTGGACGCAGGCCCGCGCGGGCGGGGTGCGCGCGGACGCGGTCCGGGTGAGCTGGGCCCCGGGCGGGGCGGAGGTGCCCGTACGGTCCCTGGTGCCGTGGTTCTCCGACGAGCCGCGGGTCAGCCTGGACCTGCCGCGCGGCGAGGCCGACGCGGTGATCGGCGGCGGCCCCCAGCGGGTGGACGCGGTGCTGTCGACCCGGCGGCCGGAGGCGGTGCGCGGGGCGTTCACGGCGCAGGCGCCGAAGGGCGTCGTGGTGAGCGTCCCGCAGGAGACGACGGTGCCGCGCGGCGTGGCCGCCAAGGTGCCGGTGACGGTCACCGTCCCGAAGGGCACCCCGGCCGGCTCGTACTCCGTGCCGCTGTCCTTCGCGGGCGAGGAGCGGACGCTCACGGTCCGGGCGTACCCGGCGACCGGCGGTCCGGACCTCGTCCGCTCCCCGGGCGCGGTGGCCTCCTCCTCCGGCGACGAGACCCCGGACTTCCCGGCGTCGGCCGCAGCCGACGGCGACCCGGAGACCCGCTGGTCGTCGCCGGCGGAGGACGGCGCGTGGTGGCAGGTCGAGCTGGCCGGGCCGGCGCGGGTGGGCCAGGTGGTCCTCCACTGGCAGGAGGCGTACGCCAAGCGGTACCGCGTCGAGGTCTCCGCGGACGGCCGCACGTGGCGCACGGCGGCGACGGTCCACGACGGCCGGGGCGGTCGCGAGGAGGTCCGCATGGACGCCCCGGACACCCGCTTCCTGCGGGTGCGGGGCGAGGAGCGGGCGACGCGGTACGGGTACTCGCTGTTCGGCGTGGAGGCGTACGCGGTCACGGAGCCGGCCACGGAGTGAGGCGGGGCGGGCCGGGCGGGTGCCGGACGGGGCGCGCCGGGCGGGTGCCGGACGGGGCGCGCCGGGCGGGTGCCGGACCTCCCGGTTCCGCGGGCCCCCGCCCCCAGGGATCCCGGACCCTCCGGTCCCCGGACATCCCGGCCCCACGGGGCGCCCGCCCAGGGCTCCCGGAGCCCGCGGCCTCCCGGCCCCCGGCTCCCGGGCCTTCCGCTCCCCCGGACCCTCCGGCCCCCGGGCCCCGCCCCGCGCGGGCCGGCCCGCCACCCCGTCCCGGGCGGCGGACCGGCCCGCGTACGACGGGGCCCGCGTACAACCCGGCCCGCGTACGACGGGGCCCGGGCCTCAGGCGGAGACGCCGTCGATCCGGGCCAGGGCGTCGTCCGCGCCGTACGGCTGCAAGTAGGGCAGCCAGCGCGGGTCCCTGTGCCCCGTGCCGATGATGCGCCAGGCGAGCCCGGTGGGCGGCGCGGGCGGCTGGCGCAGCCGCCAGCCCAACTCGCGCAGGTGCCGGTCGGCCTTGACGTGGTTGCAGCGGCGGCAGGCCGCCACCACGTTGTCCCAGACGTGCTTGCCCCCGCGGCTGCGCGGAATGACGTGGTCGACGCTGGTTGCGACGCCACCGCAGTACATGCAGCGCCCGCCGTCGCGGGCGAACAGGGCCTTGCGGGTCAGAGGAACGGGCCCCCGGTAGGGGACCCGCACGAACCGCTTCAGCCGTACGACGCTGGGGGCGGCGATCGCTCGGGTAGCGCTGTGCATGAAGGCGCCGGACTCCTCGAGGCACACGGCCTTGTTCTCGAGGACGAGTACGAGCGCGCGGCGGAGCGGTACGACGCCGAGGGGCTCGTACGACGCGTTGAGGACCAGGACATGCGGCACGGATGCCTCCTTGTACGCCGGCGGCGCGTGGCTCGCGCCGGGACGATCTGCTCTCAGTCTCTCCTCATGCCAGGTCGAAGCGCCACCACATGGGGGTAACGGGCTGGAGGTGTTTTCGACCACAGGGTGGTCATCCCCACATGAGACAAGGCTCTCCCTCGAACACGGCGCCGAACCCCGTGGCTCCCCCCGTTTAATGGAAGCGACCCGCCCGTGACGCCAGGAGGTTCCCCGCCGTGCTGTGGTCGGCCCCGCCCGCTGTTCCCTCGACCGACTCCGACCCGTCCCCGTCGCCCGCCAACCCCGTGTCGCTGGAGGAGGCCGCCCGCCAGGCCGGGGAGGCCGCGGGCTGGGTGGAGCAGAACTGGGCCACGTGGGTCAACACCGGCCTGCGCATCCTGCTGATCATCGCCATAGCGGTCACGCTCCGCTTCCTGGTCCGGCGGGCGCTGACGAAGCTGATAGACCGCATGAACCGCAGCGTCCAGGCCGTGGAGGGCACGGCGCTGGGCGGGCTGCTGGTCAACGCCGAACGGCGCCGCCAGCGGTCGGAGGCGATCGGCTCGGTCCTGCGCTCGGTGGCGTCGTTCCTGATCATGGGTACGGCGGCGCTGATGGTGCTGGGCGCCTTCCAGATCGACCTGGCGCCGCTGCTGGCGTCGGCCGGTGTGGCCGGCGTGGCGATCGGCTTCGGCGCGCGGAACCTGGTCACGGACTTCCTGTCGGGCGTCTTCATGATCCTGGAGGACCAGTACGGGGTGGGTGACTCGATCGACGCGGGGGTGGCCTCCGGCGAGGTCATCGAGGTGGGCCTGCGGGTGACGAAGCTGCGGGGCGTCGACGGCGAGATCTGGTACGTCCGCAACGGCGAGATCAAGCGGATCGGCAACCTGAGCCAGGGCTGGGCGACGGCCGCCGTGGACGTCACGGTCCGCCCGACGGAGGACCTGGACGCGCTGCGGGGGCTGATCGAGGGCGTGGCGGAGGAGATGGCCGCCGAGGAGCCCTGGAACGAGCGCCTGTGGGGCCCCATCGAGGTGCTGGGCCTGACCGAGGTCCTGATCGACTCCATGACGCTGCGGGTCTCGGCGAAGACGATGCCGGGCAAGGCACTGGGCGTGGAGCGGGAGATCCGCTGGCGCGTCAAGCGCGCGTTCGACGCGGCGGGCGTCCGCATCGTGGGCGGCGTGCCGCTGCCCGCGGAGGACGACCCGGCCCCCGACCCGACGGCCTCCGTGGCCGCCCCGTCCGCCTTCGCCTCCCCGACGACCCCCCAGTCGATGGCCGCCACCCCCCTCCAGCCCCCCGCCCCGATACCCCATCCGTCGACGGGCCCGAACCTGTCGAAGGGCTGACGACGAAACCAGCAGTCAGCACTAATTCCGCAAGCACATCACTATTGATTCCGGAATTCCGACCCGCACAAGAAACACGGACAGAATTCACCTGACACTCTTGACCGCAAGGGAGTCCAGCCTTCCAGCACCCTCCCTGGAAACACCCATGCAGCATACTGCTCAACTGGGACGGCGGAATCGATTTCCTATTCCGCAGACAACCTCAACATCATCGGTGGCACAGAGGGCGCCCCCTCCATCAACCAAATCAAGCGTAATGTAGCATTCCCCCTGCTCAACCCCCTCGAAAGACAAAGCAAGAGAATTTCCCCTCTCTGCATCCCTCGACACTGAAGAAAAGTTTTCCGAATCACCCTCCTGCCAAAAACCCCACCACCCCCGAGATTCCCCCTTAGGGCAAGCACTCTGCCCAGTATCCCAAGTGATGCCAGAGGCAGAGAAATCTCTATTTTTTTGGAATTCTATTCTGCCACCTGCCGCATCGACCCACTCCCCGGCGATGTCAGAAGCAGAGATGGGTGCAGCCCTTTCTTCTGCCGCACAGGATGCGGTCAGGGCAATAGAGAGCACAACCCCCACGGCGAAAAGTGAACGTGAATGACGTATAAGGTTCATACCATTCCCCAAACACACGGAGCCGTGCACACCAGAGCTTCCTGCGCTCCGGCATGCACGGCAAAGGCTGACGTGATATCACTCGAAGGCACAACCGCAACTATTTAGGGGAAGTCGCTCCTCCCACGAAAACTTCTGTTCGACAGATGCGCCAGCAGCACCCTCGAACACAGGGTTCCATTCGCGCGGAACGAAGTGCGTTGCGGACCTCCAGTCGGACTGATTCCTGGCGGTAAACCTTACTCGCAGTGTACCATCCTTCCGGTTCACCTCTTTGATCTGACCAGTTGCCGAGTAGGTGCCCAAAAATGCGTCGGCCGAGTTCTCCACACCTACAGCGCCGTTGGTCAAGACACCCGCCAGATCGCGCGTTGCACCCCGAATACTGTTGAATCTCCACCAGGGACTTCCAGGCTCGGGACCCTTATCTTTGTACGAAAATTCATGCGGAACCTTCGCATTCTTGGCATCCATTCCGTCCCGAAGGGCCTGCGCTATCAAGAGGCGCCGAGCATCGGCAAACGTGTCATCACTCGCGAGTATCCTCGTGAACGCATCACGCCCATGGAATTTCTGCACAGGCTCCAACGGCCACCCACCCCCGAAGAGCCATCCAAAGAAGAGCGACCGAGAGGTCTCCCAGTCATTCAGGTCGCCCGGTTCATGAATTACCCCGTACCTGTGACCAGGGCCACTTAGATACGCAGCCATACTTCCGTAGTTTCCGAGATTCAGGTACGGCGTGTCTATCGGCGCGAACACGTTATACCAGCTATTTGGAAAACCGATGACTCCAGTAGGGGCGCTTGAGGCTGTTCCCCCAGAGCCACCGCCGCCACCACCGCCACCGCCACCGCCGCCACCGCCACCGCCGCTGGGGACGTAGGACGGCTGGCCGCTCTTGCCGCCGTTGGGGTTGGTGGGGCAGGCCTCCTGGTCGGGGCCCTTGCCGCAGGCCAGGCCCAGGCCGGACGGGTCGGCGTTGGCGACCGGGTTCTGGGCGCCGTAGGTGTAGCCGGTCAGGGTCTGGTGGAGGTCGAGCTGGAGGAGCGGGTCGACGCTGAGGAACAGACCGGTGGTCGGGTCGTACTCGCGGGCGCCGATGTGGGTGAGACCCGTGGCCTTGTCCGCCGGCTTGCCCAGGAAGGACTTGTCGTCCGGCCAGGTCGGGGTCGCCGGACCGCGCTGGGCGCCGAAGGGCGTCGTGTAGCGCCTCGTGATCGCCATCGTCGTGGCGTCGAGGGCGACGCTGCCCGTGCCGTGGTGGTCCGCGACCAGGTAGCTGAGCTTGCTCCCGCTCACGCCCGCCGTCGCGGTGCGGACCGCGACGGTCTTGCCGGCCGCCGTGTAGTAGCGGGTGCCGGAGAGGGTCTTCGCGGTGCCCTTCGTGGTGAGGCGGACCTCCGTGGAGCCGAGGTAGAGGACCGTGTCGCCGTCGCCCGTGGCGCGGCGGACGAGCAGTTCGCCGGAGGCGTCGTACAGGTAGCTCGTGCCGAGGGCGGGCTTGGTGCCGGCCGCCGGTTCGGTCGTGCCGACGAGCTTGCCCTCGCTGTTCCAGGTCAGGGTCTGCTGGGCCTGGGTGCCGGGGCGGCCGGTGGTGTTGCCGGCCTTGTCGTAGGAGTAGGTGGCGTTCCTGGCGCCGGTCGTCCTGGCCAGGGGGTGCGGCTGGCCCGCCGCGGTGCCGTAGGCGTACGTGGTGGTCCTGTCGCCCGTGGCCGTGTGCTCGGTCTCCGTGGCGCGCTGTCCGGCGGCGTTGTAGGTGTAGCCGTGCCAGTACGGGGCGGCGCCGTCGAGGTTCGACACGGTGCGGCCGGTGGCCGCGCAGTCGGCGGTCCTGGGCGTCCACGCTTCGGTGAGGCGGCGATGGCCGTCGTAGGTGAAGCACTGGTGGTCGGGCTTCGCGGTGCCGCCCTGGGTGGCGGTGTCGAAGAGGGAGGTGACGTTGCCCGCGTCGTCCTGGGTGTAGTGCAGGTCCTGCGGCATGTAGGCGTGCACCGTGTCGGTGACGTAGGAGCGCGTCAGGCGCCGGGTTCCCTCTTCGTAGGTGTAGTTGAGGTAGGCCTTGTTCGCCGCGTCGTTCGAGCTGGTGCCGAGGGTGAGCTGGCTCACGTCGCCCTGCGGGGAGTACGCGGCCCCGAGCAGGTAGCCGGTGCCGCTGGCCACCTTCGTCTCCTGGCCCAGGTCGCCGCGCGTGACGGTGACGGTCTCCGCGGACAGACCCGCCACGGCCGGCATGGCCGTGCTCCGGACCGTGCCGTCCTGGTAGTACGTGGTGGACGCGGTCAGTGTCCTGGGCACACCGGCTGCGACGAGCGGATCGCCGTCGGGAAGGTTCAGTTGGCTCCCGGTGGGCTGGTACAGGGCGTTGTAGCCGGTGACCTTCTGCGTGTACGCCCTGCTGGCCGTCTGGTTGACGCCGTTCTCGTAGCGGACCGCGGTGTCCTGCTGTCCCTTGGCGAGGACGTCGTACGTCCAGGCCGCGAGCTTCGCGGCGTCCGTCTTCGTGCCGTCCCACAGACCGGCCTTGCGGCCCAGGACGTCGTACTCGGTGATCAGGGTCCTGCCGCGGGAGTCCGTGGCGCTGACCGCCTGGTCGAGCTCGTCGTAGACGGTGGTGGTCGTCCCCTTGTCCGGGTCGGTCGCGCCGGTCTGGCGGCCGAACAGGTCGTAGGAGTAGCTCCACCTGGCCTGGTCGGGGCCGGTGACGGTGGCCTGACGGCCGCCGGGGAGGTACGTGTACGTGGTGGTGGTGTGGTCCGAACCCGTGGGCTGGGGGCCGCCGTACTCACGGCGTTCCGTCGTCCGCCCGAGGGCGTCGGTCGTCACCGCCGTGGCCTGGCCACCGGCCGGGGCCGTGGTGGTGACCGTGTCACCGGTGTAGGCGGTCTCGGTGGTCCACCGGGGGACGTTGCGGACCTTGGTGACCGACTTGGTCGCGCGGCCCGCGCCGTCGTAGGTGACGTCGGTCTGTGTCGGGGCCTGAGCGCCCTCCGTGGCGACGAGGCCGCCGGACGGGGCGTTCTTCGGGTCCCAGATGTCGGCGGAGGTGGTGACCGCGAGCCCCCGCTCGTCGTACAGGGTCTCGCTGATCACGCGGCCGCCGGACGGTGACGGTACTTGCGTCTGGCGGGGCCGGAGCAGGGTGTCGTAGATCTCGTACGTGGTGTTGTACCCACCGCCTGCGCCCTGGATGGTGCTGGTGGACACCCACGGGAGGGTGTCACCCGAGTTGGTCACGCTGTAGGCGTAGGTGTAGTTCGGGGGCATCCCTTCGGGTTTGTTCAGGTTGGGCAGCCACACCTTCGTCACCCGGCCGAGGGCGTCGTACTCGGAGTACGTGCTCTTGCCGTTCGGGTCGGTGACCTTCGTCGCGGCGCCGGTGGCGAAGTCCAGGAGGGTGGTGGTGGCGTGCCCCTTCGCGTTGGTGACCTTGGTCGTCGTCAGCGGGCCGGCCGTGGCGGGGGTGTAGACCGTGGTGGCCGTCGTCGTGTCGTGGGTGTCCTTGACGGTCAGCACGCGGCCGAGGGCGTCGTACGTCGCCGTCGACGTCTTCTGCCAGATCGGCTGGTCGTCGGTGCCGTAGCCCTTGGCGCGGCCGGTCCACCGCGGTTCGCCCACCGTGGGCGTCTGCGACGCGGACCACGTGGTGGAGTCGTAGGCGGTGGCCGTGTCGGAGACGACGTCGCCGGGGCGGCCGGAGTCGGCGGGCAGGTCCAGCCGGTCGTCGGTCACGCAGGTGCCCGCCGTGGTGCGGGTGCGGCTGACCAGCGAGTTGATGCCGACGGCGTCGTTGCGGGCGTACCAGGTACGGGTGCAGGTTTCGTCGCCCTCGACGGCGATGTCGCCCTTGTCGTGGACCTGGTGGGCCATGCCGTAGGCGTCGTACAGGGTCTGGACCGTGCGGACGCGGTCCCGGGCCGGGAGGTTGCCGGTGATGCGGGTCCGGCTGTGCGTGGCCGCCGTGCGGACGAAGTGGGCCTCGGTGTCGGCGTACGACTTGTGCTGGGTGGCGGTGCGCTTCGACCAGGGGTCGTTGACCTGGCCGGACACCTCGGCCTCGCCGTTGTAGGTGACGGTCTCGCGGGTGAAGCCCGCGTACTGTGCCGAGTCGGTCAGGGCCGGGGCGGCGATGCCGGTGACCGTGGCGGTCTTCCGGGCGTCCGGGTCCGGGGTCTTGCCGTCGGGGCCGAGGACGCGGTCGCCGTCCATGCCGCGCATGTACGCGGTGACGGTCCTGGAGCGGGTCTTGCCGGCGATGCCGGTGTGGTGGGTGACCTTGCCGAAGCCTCGCCAGATGGACCAGGTGCGCTCCTTGGCGGGGGTCATGGGGTCGTTGTTGTAGTGCCAGGCGCCGCCACCGTCGTACGTGTAGGTGTGCTCGACGGAGGGGGAGGAGCCGAGGCGGTCGCTGGTGGTGACCGAGCTGACCGGGTACTTGTGGAACCAGTCGAGCATCGGCTCGTCGCCGCCGTTGGGCGCCCAGATGACCGGGTAGCAGCGGCGGGTGTTGGTGTCGACCTTGGGCTTGGGCTGGCTCGCGAGGCAGTCCGCCTGCAGGTAGTTGACGATCGTCTGCGCGCCGGTCTCGGACGTGATCGTGTACAGCCGGGGCTTGTAGAGCGGCAGGATGTCGTCGGTCTCGCCGTCGACCCGGTTCGTCCGGTACTCGTGCGCGAACGTCACCGGCGGCAGCGAGACGGGCGTACCGCGCCGCCCGGTCTGGCGGATCTCCTCGAGCCAGAGGGACTGGTCGGTCGAGTCGCCCGTGTCGCCCGGGTCGAGGTACGTCTGCTTCAGGCTCCAGGAGTCCACCGGTTCGTAGGCGGGCGTGGCGGCGGCCGCGTTCCACGCCTCGGTGGTGATGCCCGTCATGCGCTTGCGGGTGTAGAAGGTCGGGCCGGTGTTGCCCGTGCACTTCTGGCCGGCCTTGCACTCGGCGTCGAAGGGGACGTCGGGCCAGTTGTCCCGGGTGTCCTCGGTCAGCGAGTCGCAGCCGGTGCCGGAGGCGACGCAGCGCTCGGCGTAGTCGAACAGCACGCGGTTCGAGGCCGCCGGCAGGGCGAACAGGGCGTCCTTGCGCTGGCCGTAGCGGATCTCCTTGAGGGTGCCGCCGCGGACGTAGGACGTGCCCGTGTCGTCGTCGCCGAGCATGTCGTAGTGGTTGTGCTCGGCGTTGTACCAGTACGACATGGCGTTGCCGTGGGTGTCCTCGACGTAGTCGAGGTTCCAGCGCCACGCCTGCTTCTCGGCCCGGCCGGAGAAGCTGCCGCTCTGCGTGTGGCCGGGCTCGCCCTCGTCGTCGCCGAAGACCGGGACGGTCCAGACGGACTGCGTCGCCTGGGTCGTGGCGCCCGGCAGCTTGTTCAGGCCGAAGTGGTACTTGGTGCCGTCACCGGTGATGACGGTCCAGTACTCGCGGTCGTCGTCGCCGTTGTCCGCCCCGTCGGTGCCCGAGTGGTGCAGGACGGTGGAGGCGTCATCGTTCTTGAGGCGCCACTGGCCGTCGGTGTCGTCCTTGACGAGCTCGGTGGCGTGGCCGTTGAGGACGAGGGAGGCGTTCTCGTACTTCCAGCACAGGTCGTGCTTGTCCTTCTGGTCGTCGTCGTCGCACGAGCCGTACTTCCGCTCGATGTAGGACGACGTGATGTCGAAGCCCTCGCCGACCGTGGTGCCCTGGTTGTTGGTGGACGCCGTGCGGCCGTCGACGCTGCCCGAGTCGTAGGAGATCTTCAGGTCGGGCTTCGGGCCGGCCGCCGAGGGCGGGACCCGCAAGGGGTACGACCAGGTGAACGTGCCGGACGAGCCGCCGGCCTCCCAGGTGGAGGACGCGGCGAGCGGCGTGGCCTTGTAGTCGCCCGTCCCGGACTTGGTGCCCGCGGTGAGCGCCAGCACCATCGTCCGCTGCGCCGCGGGTGCCGGGGCGGAGCGGTCGGCCCGGGACGGGTCGGCCTTGAAGGTCAGTTCGGCCTTCAGCTGCTCGGAGCGGCGGTCGTTGGTGAAGTGCAGCGGCGTACGGGTGCGGCACGCCGCGCCGGTGGGGGTGCTCAGCGCGCAGCCGGGGAGCCGCACGAGCTGGAGACGTCCCGCCCAGTCGCCGCCGTAGGCGGACGCGAAGGCGGTGTAGTCGACGGTGAGGTCGGACGTGCCGCCCCGGGCCGGACCGGTCACCGTCATGACCAGGCCCTTGACGCCCAGTTCGGCGGCGCGCTTCTGGTCGAGGACGGTGACGGTGACGGACTCGGCCGCCTTCTTCGCCCCGCCACTCCTGGTGAGGGTGACCGGGAGGCCACCCGGGGCGGCCTCGGCCGCGCCCTTCGAGGGCAGTTTCAGGGTGGTGGTGCCGGCGCTCGGCCACGTCACGGACGTGGCCCGGTCCTTGGCGGCCCGCTGGATCGCCCTGCGGTCCGCGGCGGCCGCCCGTTGGACGATCTCGGTCGTCCTCCTGTCGGCCTTGGCGCGGAACGGGGCGACCTCGTCCGCGCGTGGTGCCTGGAGTCCGGGCCTGCCGAGCGGGTCGACGTCGTCGGCCCATGCGGGAGCGGTCAGGAGGCCGGGTATCAGGGCCAGGCCGGTGAGCGCGGCGATCTGCCGCAGCGGCCATCTGCGCCCGCGTCTTCCGTGGGCGGCCTGCGTGAATGAATTCATCAGCTTTTATCCGCTTTTAAAGTCGTTGTGCCGGATGGGCTCGGTGATGGGTGGGAAGGGAGGGCGCGGGCAGGGGCCGCGTGCGGGAGAAGCCGGGGCCCGGGGCGACGTGTCATCGACCCCGGGCCGTTGACCAGCAGGTCAGATGTCACCCGGGTTGCCCAGGACCTTGGAGTCGATTTGGTCCTCGATCATCGCGCCGGTCCACACCCGCAGGTCGCTGACGGCTCCGGGCAGGAAGTGCCCGCTGGTGCCCTTCGCGGTTCCACGGCCCGCCGTCAGCGTTCCCGAGCCCTGGGTGGGCGCGGTGAAGGAAGTGGGCTCGTACGAAGCCTGGCCCGCGGCACCGAGGTAGAGCCGGACGTTGCCGTGTCCCGTCTCCGTCTCTTCGGCGTGGTCGAAGACGCCGGTCACCTGCACCCAGGTGTCGAGCTCGGCCGGTTCCTGGGACGACGTCCACACCGTGTGCAGCACCTTCCCCGCGGCGTCGGTGGCCGTGCGGCCGAAGCGCCACCGGTAGGTCTCCTCGGAGGTCTTCTCCACCCACAGCGCCCAGGACGACTCCCCGCCCGCGGGGGTGGCCTGGCCGATCACGTAGGAGCGCGAGCCCACCGGTCTCGCCGCCAATCGGGCACTGTCCAGACGCACCCTGGCGGACACCGTGAAGGATCCGGTCTCGTCGACCACCGGACCGGTGGCCTGGGCGTGGCCCTTGGCCCCGTCGAGACGCAGCTCCGTGCCGTCGTCGCCCTCGACCAGCTGCGCGCCTTCGGCGGACAGGGTCAGCGCCGGTTTGCCGTAGCCGCTCGTCTCCGCGATCTGCGTGCCGGACGCGCCCTCGGCGTTCCAGTGCGCGACCAGTTCGGTGGCCGGGGTCTCGAGTGTCGCCGTCTCCCTGGCCCGCGACTCCTGGCGGATCTCGTCCGCGTTGAGCGCCCGCTGCCAGACGGCGGTCTCGTCGACGTACCCGCGGAAGTACTGCTGGTAGACGCCGCCCGACTTGGTCCGGCCGATCTGCAGGCCGTCGGAGGACGCCCACGGCTCGTACGCCGGGGCCGTCGCGGACAGTCTCATCGGCTGACCCTGGGGGCGGCCGTTGACGAACAGCTGGATCGTGTCGTCCGTCTTGTCGGTGGTGCCCTTGGTGTCGAACACTCCGGCGAGGTGGGTCCAGACCCGGGCCGGGCTCACCGCGTCGGCGAGCGAGACGATGTCCGCCGTCGAGCCGAGGTCCTGGGCGCCCCGGTTGAACGCCCACTTCCTGTTGTAGGCGGAGTAGTACAGCGTGAACGCGCTGTCCTGTGTGCCGGACGACGACAGGACGACGCGGTTGGTCGCGGTGTCCGTCAGGTACGCCCATGTGGAGACGGTGAACGAGTCCCGCGTGTTCACCGCGGGGCCCGTCGTGGCGGCGTACGCCTCCTGCTTGGCCGGGTCCGTGCTGTTCAGGTCGAGCGCGTGGTCCCCGGCACCCCGGCGGGACCGCTCCGACCACGCGGCGCCGCCCGACAGGGCCGCGTCGTGGCGGACGGTTCCCTCGGTGGCGGTGTCCTTCGTCGTCGTGCTCGTCGCCGTGCCCTGCGGGGGGTCGGCGAACTGCCAGCGGCCCACGGCGCCCTGGCCGGGCGCGACCTTGAAGACGTACTCGGCCTTCTGCCCGTAGCGCTCCCGCACGTCCCGGGCCTCCACGGTGAGGACGTGCGTCCCCGCCAGCGTGGGGGTCACGGACTGGGCCGCGGGTGAACCGCCGTTCACGGTGGAGGCACCGGTCTGGGTGATCAGCCGGTAGCGGTAGCCGGCGATGTCCGTGGTGCCGGTCGTGGCGTTCACGTCCGCCGGGTTGGGGCGGAAGGTGAACAGGCCCGCCCGGCCGGGCGCGCCCGCCGCGGGGCAGTCGTCGGTGAGGCACGGGACGTAGGGCCCGTTGCTGGTGATCTGAGGGGCCTTCGGGGCCGTGGTGTCGGTCTTGAAGTAGCACCACGGCGTGTAGGCCGACGACATGGAGAGCGTCTTGCCGTCGAGCATCCAGTAGGACCGCGTCTGCATCCTCGCCCGGTACAGGATCTGGTCGGCGCGGTGGGACATCTCGATGGTCTCCAGGTGCCCGTCCGACCGGTAGCTGGGGGACAGCGCGTCCCACGTGTGGATCCACTTGGCCGTGTTGGGGTCGTAGCGCTCGGCGTCGAAGTACACCTTCAGGGAGCCCTTGAAGGCGTTGGACGCCGGCTGCACCAGGGTCTGCGCGGCCGCCTGCACCCTCGGTGTGGCGGTGGTGATGATCAGCGGGTCGCCGCTGTTGGGGTTGCAGTACCGCGTGGTGCCGTTGCCGGGGACGATCCCGTACGGGCTCGGCAGGCCCGGCTTCGGCACGTAGTTGATCTGCAGCTGGGCGTTGTCGTCGAACCGCTTCCACGCGTCCGGGTCGTTCTCGTCCTTGGCCCGCAGCATCAGCGTGAGCCTGGGGAACTTGCCGTCCGCGAAGGACCGCACGGTGGAGGTGAGGTTCTCGTCGGCCTCCTCCGGGTTGTCGCTGAACTCGACCCACGAGTCCGGCTGCTCCGGGTCGCAGGCGGTGCCGCGGCCGGCGGACACGTCGCGGTCGCCCATGAGGTCCAGCTGCGCCGGTCCCGGCCAGCGGGTCCCCTCGGAGATGTTGTTGGTGCGCCACAGGTCGACCCACTGCGACGTGCAGGAGAACGACCACGTCTCGTAGGCGCGGAACGTCGCGTCGATCACGTACTTGCCCGACAGGTTGGTCGGCGCGAACTCGAAGTACATGCGGTTGGTGTAGTCGCTGCCGCAGTACCAGGGGCCGAGGCGGTTGCAGTTGCCCACCCCGTAGTCACCGTCGAAGTCGTAGAACCGGTCGCCGTCCGACGACAGCACGGTCCGCTCGTCGAGCGCCAGGCCCATCGGCGGGTCGATGTAGACGGGGAAGACCGTGTCCTCGCCCCGCAGGAGCTCCGGGTCCGGCCTCACCGTCACCGTGTCGGCCGCGACCGTCACGGGCAGGACCGCGCTGGCGTCCCCCTGACCGGGGTGCGCGTCATCCTGCTCGGACGAGGGTGCGCCCGGTCCCCGTTCCTGCCCGGCCGGTGTCCCGGCCGGGGCGGCCGACAGCGTCTGCGGCCGCGGGCCCCCCTGTTCGTCCCCGGCGGAGTCCCACATCTGGCCCGCGGGTCCCGCGAAGACGGTGTTCCCGTCCTCGTCGACGGCCCGTACGCCGCCGCCGGCTCCGGGCACGATGTCCAGCCCGTCGCCGACGACGGTGAGGTCGATCTTCCGCAGTGCGGGGTTCGCCGCCGCCTCGAGCGTCTTGACGACCAGCACCTCGCGGTAGCCCTCGTCCGTCGCCGTCAGCCGCAGGTCCGTGCCGGGGAACACCTCCGGGTACGTGGCGGTGGCGCCGTCGAGCACCGGCTCGGGCAGCGGCCGGTGCCACCGCATGGTCACCGATCCCCGCTCCCCGCCGAGACGGAGGAGGTCCTTGTCCCCTCCGCCCGAGAACGCCACGTCCGCCACGGCCGCCTTCGGGCCCACCGTGCCGTCGGAGCGCCGCTCCAGCGCGACGTCGACGCTCCGCCACCCGCCGTCCTCGCCGCGGACGCGCTGCGGTCTCGTCGACTGCGTCAGCGTGTACGTACCGTCCGGGTTGGCCGTCGTCGTCGTGTACTCGGTGCGCTCCGAGACCACCTCGACCGGCTCGCCCGACTCGGCGGCCAGGGCCGACGCGTCGCTCGCGCCCGGCTGTCCCGACCGCTGCGCCGTCGTGGCCGCGGCGGCGTCGTCCGCCGGATGCGCGAACGCGTTCCCGGTCGCCATCACGGCCAGGCTCAACGCCACGAGAAATCCGCGGCCGCCCTGTCTTCGCCTGTGAGCAGGCATGGCTGAGTCACCCCCCAAGGAGCCTCCCCAGACCCCCGTTATCGAACATGCGATCCATTTAGATCACCGCTTGACGCTACGGAGTCACCCACCGCAAGGTCAACGCGTTATCGGTCACGACATGGCCGCTTACAAGAAGCTGACCCCCTGCCATGTGCCGCACTCCGTACCTTTTCCGCCCAACAGGGGGGAACGATCGGCTCCGCCCGGGATCCACCCTTGACGAGGACCGAAGGGCCACCTACGTTCGGCGCCGATAGGAAAGTTTCCTAACAGTGCCGAAAGTTGGTGCCGACCGACGTGACCGGAACCGTCCCCGGGACCCCGCGCGTGCTGCGGGCGATGAACGACCGGGCCGCGCTCGACCTGCTGCTGCGGCACGGGCCGCTGTCGCGGGCGCGGATCGGGAAGCTGACCGGGCTGTCCAAGCCGACCGCGTCGCAGCTGCTGGCGCGGCTGGAGGCGGCCGGGCTCGTCGTCGTGACCGGGACGTCCGAGGGGCGGCCCGGGCCGAACGCACAGCTGTACGGGGTGAATCCGCGGGCCGCGTACGCCGCCGGGCTCGACGTGAACCCGCGGCGCGTGCGGGCGGCCGTCGCGGACGTGACCGGGGCCGTCGTCGGGGAGTTCGAGCTGCCGACGCCCCGCCGGGGCCGGCCCGGTGCCGTGCGGCAGGTCACCGACGCGCTCGACGGCGCGGTGGGGGCGGCGGGGCTGGCCCGGCGGGACGTGCACCGGGTCGTGATCGGCACGCCCGGCGCGTTCGACCCGTCGAGCGGTCGGCTCCGGTACGCCTCGCACCTGCCCGGCTGGCACGGGCCGGGCCTGCTGGAGGAGATGGCCGCCGCGCTGCCGATGCCGGTCGAGTACGAGAACGACGTCAACCTGGTCGCCGTCGCCGAACAGCGCCTCGGTGCCGCCGCCGGGTACGGCGACTTCGTCCTGCTGTGGAGCGAGGAGGGCCTCGGTGCCGCCCTCGTGCTGGGCGGGCGGCTGCACCGCGGCCGCACGGGCGGCGCCGGCGAGGTCGGGTTCATGCCCGTGCCCGGCACCCCGCTCGTACGGAACGTCGCCAAGGCCGGCAGCGGCGGCTTCCAGGAGCTGGCCGGCGCTCAGGTGCTGCCCCGCCTCGCCCGCGGGCTGGGGCTCCCCGTGCCGTCCGGCGGCTACCCCGAGGTCGCCGTGCGGCTGCTGCGCACCGCCGCAGCCGAGGACTCCGGCGGGTACGCCCGGCTGCTCGACGCGTACGCCACCGGGCTCGCGACCGGTCTGGCCGCGCTCGTCGCCGTGCTCGACCCCGAGCTGGTCGTGCTCTCCGGCGACGTGGTCGCGGCCGGGGGCGAGCCGCTGCGCGAACGGGTCGGCGCCGAGCTGGCGGAGCTGGCCGCCGCCCGGCCGCGCCTCGTCCTCGGCGCCGTACGGGAGCACCCCGTGCTGCGGGGAGCGCTGGAGGCGGCGCTGGCCGCCACCCGCGACGACGTGTTCGACACCTCCGCGCGATGAGCCGACGGCCCGATGGCCCGATGAGCCGACGGTCCGATGTCCCGACGGTCCCACGGTCCGACGGCCCGATGACGTGTCGGCCCGATGGCCCGATGAGCCGACGGTCCGATGTCCCGACGGTCCCACGGTCCGACGGCCCGATGACGTGTCGGCCCGATGACGTGACGACCCGATGTCCCCATGCGCCTATGACCTGACGAGCCGATGACCTGATGTCCCGATGGCGTGACGATGTGATGTCCCGTACGTCCGCGCCGTACGCACGCCCGCGCCGCCCGTACGCCCGTGCGTCCGCACGAACCGCGTGATCCGCACGCCCCGCCGTCCCCCGCCGTCCCCCGTCGACAGGAGACACCGCCGTGCCCGTGCCCCGCCGGTCCCGCGCCCTCCCGCGCGGTCGTCGCCTCCCCGGCCTCGGCCGCCGTCCTCTCCGATCGCACCGGCTCCTCCGTCGGAGGCGCCCGCGTCGATCCGAACGCCCCGGTGACGCCGACCTTCCGGCACGGCTGTTCCGCGCCGGTCGTCGTCGTGTTCCTCCTCGCCCGGAGGGCTTTCGCCGAGGCGCCGTGCCGACCGGAGTGAAGGGGCAAGGGAAACGGAGATGGGAGTGGGGATGAGTGGCATGAAACTCGTGGTCGTGGGGGGTGGCTCCACCTACACGCCGGAGCTGGTCGACGGGTTCGCGCGGCTGCGCGACACCCTGCCGGTCGGGGAGCTGGTCCTCGTCGACCCGGCGGCGGACCGGCTGGAACCGGTCGGCGGGCTGGCCCGGCGGATCTTCGCCCGGCAGGGCCACCCGGGGGTGGTGACCACCACGGGTGACCTGGAGGCGGCCGTCGACGGCGCCGACGCCGTCCTGCTCCAACTGCGCGTCGGCGGGCAGGCCGCGCGACAGCAGGACGAGACGTGGCCGCTGGAGTGCGGCTGCGTCGGGCAGGAGACCACCGGGGCGGGCGGGCTCGCGAAGGCCCTGCGGACCGTGCCGGTCGTCCTCGACATCGCCGAACGGGTGCGCGCCGCCAACCCGGAGGCCTGGATCATCGACTTCACCAACCCGGTCGGCATCGTCACCCGCGCCCTCCTCCAGGCCGGGCACAAGGCGGTCGGCCTGTGCAACGTCGCGATCGGCCTGCAGCGGAAGTTCGCCGCGCTGCTCGGCGCGGCGCCGGCGGACGTGCACCTGGAGCACGTGGGGCTGAACCACCTGACGTGGGAGCTGGGCGTACGGCTCGGCGGGCGCGACGGGACGGACGTGCTGCCGCGGCTGCTCGCCGACCACGGCGACGCCGTCGCCGGCGACCTGGGGCTGCCGCGCGGCCTGCTGGACCGGCTGGGCGTCGTCCCCTCGTACTACCTGCGGTACTTCTACGCCCACGACGAGGTCGTGGACGAGCTGCGCGGCAAGCCGTCGCGGGCCGCCGAGGTCGCGGCGATGGAGCGGGAGCTGCTGGAGATGTACCGGGACCCGGCGCTGGACGAGAAGCCGGCGTTGCTGGCCCGGCGCGGCGGGGCGTACTACTCGGAGGCGGCCGTCGACCTGACCGCGTCGTTGCTGGGCGGCCGGGGCGGCGCCACGCAGGTGGTGAACGTCCGCAACGCCGGTGCGCTGCCGTTCCTGCCGGACGACGCGGTGGTGGAGGTGCAGGCCGAGGTGGACGCCGACGGCGCCCGGCCGCTGCCGGTGCGGGAGCTGGACCCGCTGTACGCGGGGCTGATCGCGCACGTCACCGCGTACGAGGAGCTGGCGCTGGAGGCGGCGCTGCGGGGTGGCCGCGACCGGGTGTTCCGGGCGCTGCTGGCCCACCCGCTGGTCGGCCAGTACGCGTACGCCGACACGCTCACGGACCGGTTGATCGCGCACAACCGGGAGCACCTCGCGTGGGCGTGAACGCGGTGCCGGCCGTGCTGGCGATCGACGCGGGCAACAGCAAGACGGACGCGGCGCTCGTCGGCGCGGACGGGTCGGTCCTCGGGACGGGTCGCGGCGGCGGCTTCCGGCCGCAGCTGGTGGGGGTCGGGGCGGCCGTCGACGCGCTGGCGGCCGCGGTCGGGGAGGCGGCGCGGGAGGCCGGGCTCGCGGACGTCGGGCCGCCGGACGGCCCGGCGTGCGCGGCGCACGTGTCGGCGTGCCTCGCCAACGCCGACCTGCCGGTGGAGGAGGAGGAGCTGGCCCGCGCCGTGGCGGAGCGCGGCTGGGGCGCGTCCGTGCGGGTGCGCAACGACACTTTCGCGGTGCTGCGGGCCGGGGTGGACGAGCCGCGGGGCGTGGCCGTCGTGTGCGGGGCGGGCATCAACTGCGTGGGCGTGCGCCCGGACGGGCGCACCGCGCGGTTCCCGGCGGTGGGGCGCCTCTCCGGCGACTGGGGCGGCGGATGGGGCCTGGCGGAGGAGGCGCTGTGGTACGCGGCGCGGGCGGAGGACGGGCGGGGCGAGCCGACGGAGCTGGCCCGGGCGCTGCCCGCGCACTTCGGCCTGGAGTCCATGTACGCGCTGATCGAGGCGGTGCACCTGGGCCACCTCCCGGGCGGGCGGCGCCACGAGCTGGCGCCCGTGGTGTTCGCGGTCGGCGCGGCCGGTGACCCGGTGGCGCGGGCGCTGGTGGAGCGGCTGGCGGAGGAGGTCGTCACGATGGCGGTGGTCGCCCTGGAGCGGCTCGGGCTGCGGGACGCGCCGGAGCCGGTGCCGGTGGTGCTGGGCGGGAGCGTCCTGGCGGCCGGGCACCCGGAGCTGAACGGCCGGATCGGCGAGCTGCTGCGGGAGCGGGCGCCCGCGGCGGTGCCGCGGGTGGTGGACGCGCCGCCGGTGCTCGGCGCGGCGCTGCTGGGGCTCGACGACGTGGGGGCGTGCGCGGCGGCCGGGAGGGCGCTCAGGGCGCACTTCGCGCCGGGGCGGAACCGCGTGGGAGCGGATCGCGTTCTGTGAACGGGGGGTTCGAATGACGGTGCGAAGGGGACGCCGGGCGCGATAAGTACAAGATCCGGTCAAGCCCGTGTCCCCGGCGCCCCCCTGCGGCCATACTGCTGGCCGGGCCGCCGCCCCCCGGTGCTCGGGGAGGCGGCGGGCCGACGCCGGAGACCGAGGGGGAGGTCACGTGTCAGACGCGCGGAACGCGCGGCCCGCACCGGCGGGCGCGCCGGTGCCTCCGGGCGGAGCCGGCGCCCCGCGCGGTGCCTCCCGGCGCGGGCTGCCGGCCCGGCTGCGGGCCGCCGCGACCACGCCGCCCGGCCGGCTGCGGCTCCTGGGCGCCGTACTCGCCCTGCTGGTCGTCGCGTTCGGCGCGGTCACCGCCCTGGAGGTCACCGGCCGGTCGCACGCCGCCGGCGACGTGGTGGGCCGGAGCCAGCCGCTCAGCGCCGACGCCGCGCACATCTACCGCTCCCTCGCCGACGCCGACACGGCCGCCGCCAGCGGGTTCCTCGCCGGCGCGAAGGAGCCCGCCGACGTCCGGGAGCGGTACGAGGAGGACATCGCGACCGCCGCCCGCCTGCTGGTGAAGGCCGCGGCGAACACGGACGGCTCGTCCGCGTCGGCCGCCGAGATCACCACCCTCAACGAGCAACTCCCCCGCTACACGGGCCTCGTCGAGCAGGCCCGTGCCGCCAACCGGCAGGGCCTGCCGCTCGGCGGCGCCTACCTGCGGTACGCGAACCAGCGGATGACGGCCCGGTTGCTGCCCGCCGCCGAGCGGCTGTACGAGGCGGAGACGGCGCGGCTCGCCGAGGACGAGGGCCACGCGCGCGCGTGGCCCGCGCTCTCCCTCGCCGCGGGTCTGCTCGTCCTGGCCGCGCTCGCCTGGGCGCAGTGGCGCGACCACCGGCGTACGAACCGGATCCTGAACCCGGGGCTGCTGGCCGCGACGGCCGCGACGGCGGCGGCGCTGCTGTGGCTCGCGGGCGCCCACACGGCGGCGCGGGCCGGCCTGGGTGACGCCCGCGCCCACGGTCAGGATTCGCTCAAGGTGCTGAACGAGGCCCGGATCGGTTCCCTGAAGGCCCGTGCGAACGAGAACCTGACTCTCGTGGCACGTGGCGCGGTACTCACCGACGACGGCAGGAGCGACAAGTACGCGACCGACTACGGCGCGGCCATGGCCGGGCTGGACCGGGCGCTCGCCGAGGCGCGGCGGCTGGCCGACGACGCGGCGGGCGGCGACCCGGTGGCGGACGCCGCCCGTTGGACCGGCGAGTGGCGGACCCGGCACACGGCGGCGCGGCACACGGACGAGGCGGGCGACTACGACGGGGCGTTGAGGCAGGTCATAGGGGGCGAGGCGTCGACGGGCGCCGCGTTCGACCGGGTCGACGCGGCGCTGCGGAAGGCCCTCGACCACGAGCAGGGGGAGTTCACCCGGGCCGCCGGCCGCGCCCGCGACGCCCTGTCGGGCCTCCCCGAGGGGGCTGCCGCCCTGACCGTGCTGGGCGCGGTCGGCGTGGTGGCGGGCGTCAACCGCAGGCTGGCGGAGTACCGGTGACCGGCGGGGGGAGGGGTGCGGTGGACGACCGTGGAACACGGCGCGGCCGACCGCGCCGCCGGGGAGGGGCGGGCGCCCTGGGCGCCGCCTGCCTGCTGGCGGCGGCCTCGGCCCTCGTACCGCCGGGGCCCGGCCCGGCCGGACCTCCCGGCACGGACCCGGCGCGGGCGCTGCCCGCCGCGGCCGGGCAGGCCGCGTCCGCCGGGGAGACCGCCGTCGGGGAGACCGCCGCCGGGCAGGCCACGACTGCCGGTCAGATCGCAACCGCCGGGCAGGCCGCGGAGGACTGCGCGGACCCGGAGGCGTCGCTGCCGCCGTCCGCCGCGGACGGGCCGACGATCGCCGCGATCAAGGCGCGCGGGAAGCTCGTCGTCGGCGTCGACCAGAACAGCTACCGCTGGGGCTACCGCGACCCCGTCAAGGGCACCCTGGAGGGCTTCGACATCGACCTGGCGCGGGCCATCGCCGCGGACGTCCTCGGCAGCCCCGACGCGGTGATCTTCCGCGCCGTGCCCACCAACCAGCGCGTCGCCGCGCTGGAGGGCCGCAAGGTCGACCTGGTCGTCCGGACGATGACGATCAACTGCGCCCGGGCCAGGCAGGTCGCGTTCTCCACCGCCTACTTCGAGACCGGCCAGCAGGTCCTCGCCGCCAAGGACTCCCCCATCACCGGGTACGACGCGTCCCTGGCCGGCAAGCGCGTCTGCTCGGCCGAGGGCTCCACGGCGTACGAGGCGCTGGAGCGCGAGTCGTACGGCGCGGTCCACCGCGACGAGCACGACGGCACCCCGCGCGACCCCGACCGGTACACCGTGCCGAACCAACTGGACTGCCTGGTGCGGCTGCAGGCGGGCGAGGTCGACGCGGTCGTCACCGACAGCGCCCTCGCCGCCGGCCAGGCCGCCCAGGACCCGGCCGTGGAGCTCAAGGGCGCCCCGTTCACGACCGAGTACTACGGCGTGGCCGCCAGGCTGGGCCACGACGACCTGGTGCGCCGCGTCAACCACGTCCTCGTGGCATACCGTGCCGGACCGTGGACACGCGCGTACGAGAAGTGGCTCAAGGCGGACCTGCCCGGCATATCCGGACCGCCCGCGCCCAAGTACCGGACGAAACCGTCCCCCTGAGAGCGAGAGGTGATCGATGGGCGTCACGGGTCCCCCCGGTCCGGTGATGGACCGGGACGAGGTGGACCGTGCGCTGGCACGCCTCGGCGCGGAGCACAAGGCGGTCGAGGACTCGCTGCTCGCGCTGCAGGACCACGCGGGCCGCAGGCTGCTCGAAGGCACCGCGCTGACCGGGACGACCGCGGAGCGCTGGGCCGCGACCGAGCGGACGACGGCGCTGCTGTGGACGTACTTCGACGCGTACACGGACGCGCTGCGCGCCGCCCGCGAGGTGCGCGCCCGGCGCCGCTGGCCGGAGCGCGAGGAGCTGGTGGAGCTGACGGAGCGGCTGTGCGGCGAGAGCGTCGCCGTGCCGGACGCGGCGGAGCCCGGGGCGCCGCCGGAGTCCTCCGCGTGCGCGCGGGTGGAGCGGTTCACGCTGGACCGGCTGGTCGCGCGGATGAACGAGCTGTACGCGCGCTCCCTCGACGTCGTCGTGTCGGCGGACGCCGTCTGGTCGGCGCTGCCCGCCCGGATAGACCTGCTCGCGGCGGAGCTGAACCGGACGCGGTCGCTGGCGCGTTCCGTCGGCGTGCGGCCCGGGGAGCACCCGGCGGGCGACGACCTGGAGGCCATCACCGAGGAGCTGACCGCGCTGCGCGCCCAGGTCGTCAGCGACCCGCTGGCGTTCTGGCGGCCGGCCGCGGGCAGTTCGGCGCCCGGCAGCGGACGGCCGGACACGGACCGGTACGACCGGGCCGCGCGGGCGCTGGAGGACGTACGCCGGGAGATCGAGGCGGTCCTCCAGGTGCGGCAGGACTCCGAGTCGCGGCTGCTGCGGCTGCGGGACCTGCTGTCGCGGGCCGACCGCACCCTCGCCGAGGCCCGCACCGCGCGCGTCGAGGTCCTGGCGAAGATCGCCGCGTCGGAAGTGCCGGTGGTGAGCGGCCCGCCGACCGCGCTGTACGAGCGGCTGGCGACCGCCGCCGAGTACCGGCGGCACGCCCGCTGGCACCGGCTGTCCCCGCTGCTGGAGGCGCTGGAGCGGGAGGCCGAGGAGGAGCTGCTGCGCGCCCGCGAGTCGCTGGCCGCGGTGACCGCGCCGCTCGCCGTCCGCGCCGAACTGCGCGGGCGCCTCGACGCGTACCGGGCGAGGACGGCCCGGCACGGGCTGGCGGACGACCCGGTCCTGAGCGAGCGGTACGACACGGCGCGCCGCATGCTGTGGAGCGCCCCGTGCGACCTGCGCGCCGCCGAACGGGCCGTCCTGCGCTACCAGCGGGCGGCGAGCGAGGTCCTGTCGGCCGGGGGGCGCGGATGAGACCGTGCCAGCGCCCGGACTGCGACGGCGCGTACGAGGACGTGGGCGGCGGCGAGCTGTACTGCGACACGTGCGGGCTGGCCCCGGTCGTCGCCCCGGACGGCGCGGTGTCGTCACCGCCGACGAGCGCGATGTCGTCGCCGACGACGGGTGCGGTGGGCGGCGGGCCGGAGGGGGACGGCCCGGCGGGGTCGCCGTCCGCACGCCCGTCCCGCTCCTCCGCCCGCCCGTCCCACCCGTCCCGTTCGACGGGCTCGGCGGGTTCGCGCCGGTCGGGGTCCGGGCGGCCGGCGCGGGTCCTGTCGGGTCCGGCGACGGCGCGGTCCGTGTCGGTCCGCAGCTCCGGCTCCTCCAGCGGCCGTTCGGCGCGCGGACGGCTGGGCGCGGGCCTGGTGGCGGTGCCGGCCGTGCCGCGTCCCGATCCGCGTTCGGCGGTGATGGAGCGCCCGGAGGTGCCCGAGCGGCGGCGGTTCTGCTCCCGCTCCGACTGCGGGGCGCCGGTCGGCCGGGCGCGCGGCGGGCGGCCGGGCCGTACGGAGGGGTTCTGCACCCGGTGCGGCCACCCGTACTCGTTCGTGCCGAAGCTGCGGGCGGGCGACGTGGTGCACGGCCAGTACGAGGTGGCGGGCTGCCTCGCGCACGGCGGGCTCGGGTGGATCTACCTCGCCGTGGACCGGGCCGTCTCCGACCGGTGGGTGGTCCTCAAGGGCCTGCTGGACACGGGCGACCAGGACGCGATGGCGGCGGCGATCTCGGAGCGGCGGTTCCTCGCCGAGATCGAGCACGCCAACATCGTCCGCATCTACAACTTCGTGGAGCACCTGGACCAGCGGACGGGTTCGCTGGACGGGTACATCGTCATGGAGTACGTCGGCGGCAAGTCCCTGAAGGAGATCGCGAACGGACGGCGCGGACCGGACGGCCGGCGCGACCCGCTGCCGGTCGAGCAGGCGTGCGCGTACGGCATCGAGGCGCTGGAGGCGCTGGGACACCTGCACAGCAGGAACCTGCTGTACTGCGACTTCAAGGTCGACAACGCGATCCAGAGCGAGGACCAGCTGAAGCTGATCGACATGGGCGCGGTGCGGCGGATGGACGACCACGAGTCGGCCGTCTACGGCACGGTCGGCTACCGGGCGCCCGAGGTCGCGGAGGTGGGCCCGTCGGTCGCGTCGGACCTGTACACGGTGGCGCGGACGCTGGCGGTGCTGACGTTCGACTTCCACGGCTACACGAACGTGTTCGCGGACTCGCTGCCGGAGCCGGAGCACATCGAGGTGTTCCGGCGGTACGAGTCGTTCCACCGGCTGCTGGTCCGGGCGACGGACCCGGACCCGGCACGGCGGTTCGCGTCCGCGCAGGAGATGGCGGAGCAGCTGACGGGGGTCCTGCGGGAGGTCGTCGCCCTCCGGACGGGCACGCCGAGACCGGCCCTGTCGCCCCTGTTCGGCCCGGAGCCGCGGGTGGCGGACACGGTCCTGTTCGCGGAGCCCGGCGGGGAGGTCTCCCTCCTGGGCCCGCGCGCGCGGCGCCGCAGAAAGGGCGCCCCGGCGGCGGCCGGGCCGGTGCCGCTGCTCGCCGCGCCGGACGCGCGGGGCGCGGCGCTCGCGCTGCCCGTGCCGCACGTCGATCCGGACGACCCGAACGCCGCGTTCCTGGCCGGGCTCGTGGCGTCCGGCCCGGCCGAGCTGGCGGCCGCCCTGCGGGCCGCCCCGGCCGACTCGCCCGAGCTGCGCCTGCGGGAGCTGCGGGCCCTGCTGGAGCTGGGGGACGCGCCGGCCGCCGTACGCGTGCTGGACGCGTTGGAGCGGTCGTACCCGGACGACTGGCGGGTCGTCTGGTGTCGCGGCGTCGTCTCCCTGGCGACCGGCGGCACGGCCACGGCCGCGGCGGCGTTCGACGCGGTGTACGGCGCCTTCCCCGGGGAACCGGCGCCCAAGCTGGCGCTGGCCGTCTGCGCCGAGGTGCTCGGCCGGCCGGACGGCGCCGCCGCGTACTACCGCCTCGTGTGGACGGCGGACCCCAGCCACGTGGGCGCGGCGTTCGGCCTGGCCCGCGTCCAGCTGGCGGCGGGCGACCGGGGGGCCGCGGTGCGTACGCTGGAGTCCGTGCCCGAGTCGTCGATCCACTACACCGCGGCGCGCGTCGCGGCGGTGCGCGCGCGGCTCCGCCGGCGGGACCCGGCGGAGCCGCTGCGGGACGACCTGTACGCGGCGGCGCGCCAGGTGGCGGCGCTCGACGCCCTGGGGCTCGACCCGGTGCGACGCGAACGGCTGTCGGTGGAGGTGCTGGGCCTGGCCCTCGACTGGTGGCTGTCGGGGCGGCCCGGCGGCCTGCCCCCGGACCAGGAACTGCTGGGCAGCGAACTCCACGAGCGCGGGCTGCGGTTCGGCCTGGAGCGCTCGTACCGGGTGCTCGCCCGGCTCGCCCAGCGGGGCGATGAAAGGATCGAACTGGTGGAACGGGCCAACCGGTTCCGCCCCCGGACGTGGGTGTGATCGATGTCTCAGACGCATCAATTGTCGGCCTGCCCGGGCTGCTCGGAGCCGCTGGAGGCGGGTGACCGGTTCTGCGGGGCGTGCGGGTACGACCTGTCGGCCGTGCCCGAGCCGCCCCCGGACCACCCCACGGTGGCCCTGGCCACCCCGCCGCCCGCGCCCCCGACGGCGCCCCCGCCGCCCGGGCCACCCGGTCCGCCCGGACCGTCCGCGGCGCCCGGCGGCCCGGCGTACCCGGCTGCGGCTCCCGCGCCCCCGCCCGGTCCCGTACCGCCGCCGGTCGCCGCGCCGTCCCCCGCGCCCGCAGCGCCCCCGGCGCCCTGGATCGGGCCGACGCCCCCGGCGCCCGCTGCACCCCCGCAGGGCCCACCGGTCCCGCCCGCGCCCACGCCCACGCCGCCGGACGCCCCCGAGCCGTCCGTGCGGCACGACGACCCCCACGGGGACTTCGAGCTCGCGGCGCCCGACCCCCGGGTGGCCCTCCGCCCCGCCGCCACCGGCGGGACCCGCTGCGTGGCCTGCCGGGCCGGGCGGGTCGCGGCGGACGGGTACTGCGAGAACTGCGGACACAAACAGCCACGGGAGCGGGACCACATGGAACGGGAGATGGGGCGCGCCGTCGCCGCCGTCAGTGACCGGGGGCTGCGGCACCACCGCAACGAGGACGCGTTCGCCGTGTCGACCGCCCCCCTCCCGGACGGTTCGTCCGCCGTCGTCGCGATCGTCTGCGACGGCGTGTCCTCCGCGTACCGCCCCGACGACGCCTCGGCCGCCGCCGCCCGCGCCGCCGACGCCTCCCTCCGGGCCGCGCTCCCCCTCGGCGCCAGCCCCCGGCAGGCGATGCACGACGCCATCGTCGCCGCGTCCGACGCCGTCAACGCCCTCGCCGTCGAGCCCCCCGCCGAGGGCCCCGACGGCTTCGAGCACGACGCGCACCGCCACCGCAACGCCCCGGCCTGCACCCTCGTCGGCGCCGTCGCCGCGAACGGCCTCCTCGTCGTCGGCTGGGTCGGCGACAGCCGCGCCTACTGGGTGCCCGACGACCGCGCCGTCCCGGCGGCCCGGCTCACCGAGGACGACTCGTGGGCCGCCCAAATGGTCTCGGCGGGCCTGATGGACGAGGCCGAGGCGTACGCGGACGAGCGCGCCCACGCCATCACCGGCTGGCTCGGCGCCGACGCCTACGAACTGGAGCCGCACACGGCCGTGTTCCAGCCGGACCGCCCCGGCGTGGTCGTCGTCTGCACGGACGGCCTGTGGAACTACGCCGAGGCCGCCGGCGACATGGCCCGCGTCCTCCCCGCCGACGCCGCCGAGCGCCCCCTGCACGGTGCGCGCGTCCTGGTCGGGCACGCCCTCGACGGCGGCGGCCACGACAACGTCACGGTGGCGCTGGTGCCGTTCGCCGTGCCGGAGCCGGGGGCGGTGTCGGCCTGACCGGGGCGCGAGCCCGCTTCCGTCCGTTGTTGTGGAGCACCAAGGAGCCCGGGAGACGACCAGATGGCGAACTTCTCCAAGTCCAGCGTGCCGCGGTTCTCGGTGGACGTGTACCAGAACGAGTACCTGCCGGAGGGCGGGCGCGAGGTGAACGCCGTCGTGACGGTCTCCGCCACGGGCGGCGGTACGACGGGCGGGGCGCCGCTGCCCGCCGGGGCCGCCCGGCACGTACCGCACCAGCGCGACCCGGCGCACGACCGCCGGGCGCCCGGCGGCTCCGGGCACGGCACGGCGGCCGGGCCGCGGCGCGGCGCCGCGGTCGTCCTGATGGTCGACTGCTCCGGCTCCATGGAGTACCCGCCGGCGAAGATGCGCCACGCCCGCGACGCCACCGCCGCCGCGGTCGACACCCTCCGCGACGGCGTGTGCTTCGCCGTCGTCGCCGGCACCCACGTCGCCCGGGAGGTGTACCCGGGCGACGGCCGCCTCGCCACCGCCTGCGCGAGGACGCGCGCCGAGGCGAAGGAGGCCCTGCGGCACCTGGTCCCCGGCGGGGGCACCGCCATCGGTACGTGGCTGCGGCTCGCCGACCGGCTGCTCGCGGCCTCCGGCGCCGCCATCCGCCACGGCGTCCTCCTCACGGACGGGCGCAACGAGCACGAGGCGCCGCAGGACCTGCGGGCGGCGCTCGACGCCTGCGCGGGCCGGTTCACCTGCGACGCGCGGGGCGTCGGCACCGACTGGGAGGTGAGGGAGGTCACCGGCGTCGCCTCCGCGCTGCTCGGCACGGCCGACATCGTCGCCGACCCGGCGGGCCTCGCCGCGGACTTCACGCGGATGATGGAGCACGCGATGGGCAAGGAGGTCCCGGACGTCGCGCTGCGGCTGTGGACACCGGCCGGCGCGGAGATCGTCTTCGTGAAGCAGGTCGCACCGGCCGTGGAGGACCTGACGGGCCGCCGTACGGAAGCGGGGCCGCGCGCCGGGGACTACCCGACGGGCTCGTGGGGCGACGAGTCGCGCGACTACCACCTGTGCGTGCGGGTACCGGCGGCCGGCCTCGGCCAGGAGATGCTCGCCGCGCGCGTGTCCCTGGTCCAGGCCGACCCGGCCGGGGGGCCGCCCCGGACGCTGGGGCAGGGGCTCGTACGGGCGGTGTGGACGGCCGACGCGGCGGCTTCGTCCCCCATCGACCCGCAGGTCGCGCACTACACGGGCCAGGCCGAACTCGCCCGTGCCATCCAGCAGGGTCTGGAAGCACGCAAGTCGGGCGATCTGCACGGCGCGACGGCCAGGCTCGGGCGCGCGGTGCAGTTGGCGACCGCCTCGGGGAACGCGGACACCGCGAAGCTGCTTTCGAAGGTGGTCGACGTCGTCGACGCGGCGACGGGTACTGTGCGACTGAAGGCCAAGGTCGCGGACGCGGACGAGATGACGCTCGAGACCCGGTCCACGAAGACGGTTCGCGTGAACCGGACGCACAGGAAGAAGCCGTGACGACGGCCGCAGCGGCGGCCGGCGTGGAGAGGGGGAAGGGCCGAGATGCCGACCTGCCCGAACGGACACCAGTCGGGTGCCGACGACTGGTGCGAGGTCTGCGGCCACCGCATGGCCGGGGCGGGCGCGCCTGCGGGTGCCGTGCCGCCGCCTCCTCCCCCGCCCCCGCCGCCGGCGGCCCCCGGGTACGGCTACCCGGGCCCCTCGGGCGGCGACCCCCACGCCACGCAGCAGGCGGAGCTGTGCCCGCAGTGCCGTACGCCCCGGGAGGCGATGGCGCCGTTCTGCGAGGAGTGCCGGTGGAACTTCCTCACCAACACGGCCACGTCGTACACGCCGATCTCCCCTCCGCCGCCCCCGTCCCGGCCGGGCGGCGGGCTGAACCTGCCGCCCGGCTTCACGTCGGCGCCGCGCCCGCCGGACCCGTACGAGTACCAGGGCTCCCGCCCGTCGCAGGTGAACCGCCCGGCGGAGCCCCTGCCCGCTGAGCCCGGCCCGCGGGAGCCCTCCTTCGCGCCGCCCCCCGGCCAGGAGTCCTCCCCCTTCGACGGTCCCCGCCCGGACCGGTCGGCGGGCCCCGATCGGGGCGGCCCGGCGTTCGGCCGCGACGGCGCGCCCGCACGGGGGCCGCACGGCGGACCGGGCACGCCCCACCAGCCCTTCGGCCCCGGCAACGGCCCCGGCCCCGCGGCCGGCGGCCCGTCCTTCGGCGGACACCCGGGCGGCCCGACTCCCGGCGGTCCGACCCCCGGCGGTCCGGCGTACGGCCCGGGTGGCCCCGGCCACGCCCCCGGGTCCCCCGGACAGGATCCCGGGTCCCCCGGGCAGGGTCCCGGAGCCCCCGGTCAGGGTTCTCCCGGTGGCCCCGGCACCCCCGGCCCGGGTCCCGGCGGCCCCGCGTACGGCCCCGGTTCCCCGTCCGGCACCGGATCGCACCCCGGCGGTCCGGCGTACGGCCCGGGCGGCTCCGGCCACACCCCCGGAGCCCCCGGACAGAATCCCGGGTCCCCCGGTCAGGGTCCCGGAGCTCCCGGTCAGGGTTCCCCCGGTGGCCCCGGCAGCCCCTCCCACGGCGCTCCGGCCTTCGGCCCGGGGGCCGCGCCCGCTTCCGGCGGCGCACCCGGCCAGGAGACCGGCCCGGGGAGCGGTGGGCCCGCGTCGGCGCAGGCCGCGCCCGGCTCTGCGACGCCCCAGGCGTTCCGACAGCCCGACGCCCTCGGCGACGACGACTGGGTACTGCCTCCGCCGTCCCAGCCGCAGCACGGGCAGCACCCGCAGCCACCCGCACAGGGGCAGCCCCCGCGCGGGCAGGCACACCCGCAGCACCCGCAGGGACAGGCCCCGCCGCCCCAGCCGCAGTACGGGCAACCCCCGCACGGGCAGGCGCAGCAGCACGGGCAACCCCCACAGCACGAGCAGCCACAGCACCCGCAGCACCCGCAGCACCCGCAGGCGGACGCGCCCGCCGGGTGGGCCGTCGTCGTGCGGCCCGACCGCGAGTACTTCATGGCCATGATGCGCCGCAGCGGCCCCGAGGCGGCGAGCCTCAACCTGCCCGCCTACTCGCCCGAGCGGCGCGTGCCGCTGACCGGGCAGCAGGTGACGGTCGGCCGCCGCCGGCAGTCGACGGGCGAGTCGCCGGACATCGACCTGTCGGTGCCGCCGGAGGACCCGGGCGTGTCGCACCAGCACGCCGTGTTCGTGCGGCAGCCCGACGGCTCCTGGGTGGTGATGGACCAGAACTCCACCAACGGCACGACCGTGAACGGCTCCGACGAGCCGATCCAGCCCTACGTGCCCGTACCGCTCCAGGACGGCGACCGCGTCCACGTGGGCGCCTGGACGACGCTCACCGTCGTACGGGGCTAGCCGCCGGCCCGGTCCCGCCGGGCCGGCTCCCCCAGGGGCCAGGCGTACGGGCCCTCGGGGTCGTCCAGCCACGCCCACTGCCGGCCGCCGCGAACGGTCACGCCGTACCGCTCGCGGGCCGGGCGGCCCTCGCGCCGCCACAGGTCGTACGCCTCGTGCGGGTCGAGGCGGCCCGACACGAGGGTCAGCAGGAAGCGGAACAGGTCGCTGTCGAGCGCGCGCCGGGGCAGCCCGCCGGTGCGTGGCTCCGGCGCGGCCGGGAGGGCGCCGCGCAGCGGGACGAAGTACGCGGACGTGGGGAGGAACCGGCCCTCCGCGTGCTCGGCGTCCTCGACGCGCAGCCGGACGATCCCCGTGGACAGCGGCGCGACGACGTACGCGCCCGGCCGGCACTGGGCCGGCCACCCGGGCGGTACGGACGGCAGGGCGCAGGTGGCGACGATCCGGTCGAAGGGCGCCCGGTCCGGGCAGCCGCGGGCGCCGTCGCCGGTGACGACGGCGGGGTGGTGGCCGGCCGCGTGGAGGTGGGCGCGGGCGGCATCGGTGATGTCGGCGTCGATGTCGACGGTCGTGACGTGCGCGTCGCCCAGCCGGTGGGACAGGAGCGCCGCGTTGTACCCGGAGCCGGCGCCGATCTCCAGCACGGTGTCGCCGTCCCGCACGTCGAGGGCGTGCAGCATGTCGGCCATGAGGGACGGTTGGCTGGCGGACGACACGAGGTCGCCGCCGCGCAGCCGGGTGCCCAGCGGCTCGTCCTCGTACGCGCCCTCCAGCCAGCGCCGCCGGCCCTCCGGGTCGGGGTCGTCGTACCGCAGCCGCTCGTACCCGCCGAGGGTGCCGACGTAGTAGTACGGCACGAACAGGTGGCGCGGGACCTCCTCGAACGCCGCCCGCCAGGCCGGGTCGGGCAGTGCGCCCCCGGCGGCGAGCGCGGTCACCAGCCGGTGCCTCGCCTCGGCGGCGGCCTCGGCGAACGGGTCCCGCTCTCGCTCCACACCCACAGCCATATGTCCACTATCGCCGTTTTTCCATGGGGAGGGCGCGGGTCCGGCGGTCCTAGGGCCGGGGTCTTCCGCCGGCGCGTCTGAGACGATGGACGGGTGAATGAGATTCCGCGCGGCACTCTCCAGGAGCAGACGTTCTACGAGCAGGTGGGCGGCGAGCAGACGTTCCGGCGGCTCGTCCACCGCTTCTACCAGGGCGTCGCCGAGGACCCGCTGCTGCGGCCGATGTACCCGGAGGAGGACCTGGGCCCGGCCGAGGAGCGGCTCGCGCTGTTCCTGATGCAGTACTGGGGCGGCCCCCGCACGTACAGCGACCGCCGCGGGCACCCGCGGCTGCGGATGCGGCACGCCCCGTTCGTGGTGGACAGGGCGGCGCACGACGCGTGGCTGAAGCACATGCGGGTCGCCGTGGACGAGCTCGGGCTGTCCGAGGAGCACGAGCGGCAGCTGTGGGACTACCTCACGTACGCGGCCGCGTCGATGGTCAACACCGCCGGCTGAACCGGCGGCGCGCGGCGGGGTCGCGCCCGAGCGGCCCGGCGGCCCCGGAGCAGCGGCCCCGGAGCGGCGGATCTCAGGGTGGCCGAACCCCGGGCGACTGCTCCCCAGTCCGGCGGATCTCAGGGTGGCCGACCCCAGGGCGACTGGTCCCCGGTCCGGGGGATCTCAGGGGCAGAGGCCCCGGGTCTCAGGGGCAGAGGCCCCGGGTCTCAGGGGCAGAGGCCCCGGGTCTCAGGGGCGGAGGCCCCGGGTCTCAGGAGCGGCGGACGGGGGTGACGCCCAGCTTCCCGAGGCCCGTCGCCGTGCGCACGGCCACGGAGCCGTACGGGGTGCGCAGCCGCAGCCACGGCCCGGCGGACAGCAGCACCACGGGCACCTCGTGCGGGACGGCCCCGGCCGGCGGCAGGAAGCCCAGCGCCTGGGCGGCGTGCGCGGCGCGCAGCGGAAGCCCCGTGCCGGCGAGGGCACGGGACCATATCTCACGGCCGATCCGGTCGCGTTCCGCACGGGTGCGGTGCTGCGGCGGCAACTGCTCGTCCCGCGCGCGGAACTCGGCGACCGCCGCGGCGACGGCGCCGCGCAACCCGGCGGCGTCCGGCAGGCCGGGCACCTCGCGCCAGCCGCCGCGCGGCGGGAGGAGCCCGCTCCACGGCGGGCCGGTGACGGGCGCGGGCACGATCGCCTTGCCCGCCGCCTCCTCGATGCCGTCGAGCAGCTCACCGGCGGAGACGGTCGTGTCGAGGGCCGTGTCGTCGAGGAGGGCCGCCGTGCGGACGGCGAGGACCTCGAACGACGGCGGGCGGCCGAAGACGGCCAGGGCCCCGCCGCCCGCCTGGAGGCGGACGGCGGCGGCCCGGTCGTAGTGGATCAACCGGGCCAGGAAGGCGGCGATGCCCGCCGCCTCCCGGCCCTCGGCGAAGTGCAGCGGCGCCGTCATGCGACGGCGCCCTCCGAACGCATCCCGTCGTCCACGTACTCCTGGAGGAACGCCCGCTCCTCGGCGGTGATGCGGCGCGGGCGCTGCGCCTGGAGGTCGTAGGGGACGACCACCGTGGATGCCCGTACGTACACCTGGTCGGGGTCCTTGATCTCGTACGCGATCGTCAGGGACGCCGCGCCGATCTTGGTGACCCAGGACTCGATGGTCACCGGCTCGTGCCGGTGGACCAGCGGCCGTACGTAGTCGATCTCGTGGCGGGCCACGACGGACCCGCCGGAGAACGACGGGGAGCCGTCCCCCGGCGCCAGCCGGAACATGAAGTCGATCCGGGCCTCCTCCAGGTAGCGGAGGAAGACCACGTTGTTGACGTGCCCGAAGGCGTCCATGTCCGACCAGCGCAGGGGGCAGCTGTAGATGTGCCGAGCCACTCGAAGCGCCGCCTCAGCCCCGGGTGAGCTTCTTGTACGTGGCACGGTGCGGACGGGCCGCGTCCGGGCCGAGGCGCTCGACCTTGTTCTTCTCGTACGACTCGTAGTTGCCCTCGAACCAGAACCACTTGGAGTCGCCCTCGTACGCCAGGATGTGCGTGGCGACGCGGTCGAGGAACCAGCGGTCGTGGGAGACGACCACGGCGCAGCCGGGGAACTCCAGCAGCGCGTTCTCCAAGGAGGACAGGGTCTCGACGTCGAGGTCGTTGGTCGGCTCGTCGAGGAGCAGCAGGTTGCCGCCCTGCTTGAGGGTGAGCGCCAGGTTGAGGCGGTTGCGCTCACCGCCGGAGAGGACGCCGGCCGGCTTCTGCTGGTCCGGGCCCTTGAAGCCGAACGCGGACACGTAGGCGCGGGACGGCATCTCGACCTGGCCGACGTTGATGTAGTCGAGCTCGTCGGAGACCACGGCCCACAGGGTCTTCTTGGGGTCGATGTTCTCGCGGCTCTGGTCGACGTAGCTGATCTTGACGGTGTCGCCGATGCGGATGGTGCCGGAGTCGGGCTGCTCCAGCCCCTGGATCATCTTGAACAGCGTGGTCTTGCCGGCGCCGTTCGGGCCGATGACGCCGACGATGCCGTTGCGCGGGAGGGTGAAGCTGAGGTCGTCGATGAGGACCTTGTCGCCGAACGCCTTGCTGAGGTTCTCGACCTCGACGACGACGTTGCCCAGGCGCGGGCCCGGCGGGATCTGGATCTCCTCGAAGTCCAGCTTCCGCATCTTGTCGGCCTCGGCGGCCATCTCCTCGTACCGGGCGAGGCGGGCCTTGGACTTGGCCTGCCGGCCCTTGGCGTTGGAGCGGACCCACTCCAGCTCTTCCTTGAGCCGCTTGGCGCGCTTGGCGTCCTTCTGGCCCTCGACCTTGAGGCGGGCCTGCTTCGTCTCCAGGTAGGTGGAGTAGTTGCCCTCGTAGCCGATGGCGCGACCGCGGTCGAGCTCCAGGATCCAACCGGCGACGTTGTCGAGGAAGTACCGGTCGTGGGTGATGGCGACGACGGTGCCGTCGTACTTGGCGAGGTGCTGCTCCAGCCACTGGACGGACTCGGCGTCCAGGTGGTTGGTGGGCTCGTCGAGGAGGAGCAGGTCGGGCGCCTCCAGCAGCAGCTTGCAGAGCGCGACGCGGCGCTTCTCGCCACCGGAGAGGTTGGTGACCGGCCAGTCGCCGGGCGGGCAGCCCAGGGCGTCCATGGCCTGCTCGAGCTGGGCGTCGAGGTCCCAGGCGTTGGCGTGGTCGAGCTCCTCCTGGAGCCTGCCCATCTCCTCCATCAGCTCGTCGGTGTAGTTGGTCGCCATCTCCTCGGCGATCGCGTTGAACCGGTCGAGCTTGCCCTTGACCTCGGCGACGCCCTCCTGGACGTTCTCCAGGACGGTCTTCTCCTCGTTGAGCGGGGGCTCCTGGAGGAGGATGCCGACCGTGTAGCCGGGCGACAGGAACGCGTCGCCGTTGGAGGGCTGCTCCAGACCCGCCATGATCTTGAGCACGGTGGACTTACCGGCGCCGTTCGGGCCGACCACACCGATCTTCGCGCCGGGCAGGAAGCTCAGCGTCACGTCATCGAGGATGACCTTGTCGCCGTGCGCCTTGCGCGTCTTGCGCATCGTGTAGATGTACTCAGCCAAGAGAAACCGTCCGGCAATCAGTAGGAGTCGATTCGCGGCTCCGCCGCATGAGGGCAGATACACCCCATCTTGCCTGACCGCCACCCCCAGACGAAAACGAGTAGGTGGGAGGCGCCTGACCCAGGCGGGAGGCGAGCCCTCTCAAGGTTGATCAAGTGGCGATTGGTGAGCATGCGTGGCCATTGGCGGCCCCCTCACGGCCCAGCGACGGCCCAGCGACCACCCAGGCGCACCCGGGGGTACGAAGCTCGGACGGCCGGAACCCCGCACCCGCGCCGCTCGCTCCTCCCGGCGCGAGTGGCGGTGGGGAGGGATGAGGCGAACAGGCGGGCCGGTCCCAGCGGCGTCCGCTTCGGCGGGCCCGTGGGCCGGAGCGGCGGCCGGTGGGCCGGAGCGGGCAGCCTGTGGGCCGGGGCGGCGATCGGTGGGCCGGGGCGGGCAGCTCGTGGGCCGGGACGGACGGCGTTCGGACGGCATTCGCTTCGACAGCCGTGGGCCGGGGCAAGCGACTGGCGGGCCGGGGCGGGACCGGGTGGGGCGAGTCGTCGCCCGTCGCGGGCCCGCGTCGTCCGCTTCGGCGGGCCGTGGGCCGGGGCGGCGGCCGGTGGGCCGGGGCGGACAGCTCGTGGGCCGGGGCGGGCAGCCTGTGGGCCGGGGCGGCGATCGGTGGGCCGGGGCGGGTGACTGACGGGGCGGGCAGCTCGTGGGCCGGGGCAGGCCGGGGCGGGTGACTGACGGGGTGGGAGGGGCGGAGAAAAAAGGGGGCGGTCCCGGGCGTGGTGTGCGTCCGGGATCGCCCCTACGAGGTGCCGCTAGGTCACTGACCGGCCGCGGCGCCCTTCTTCTTGCGCAGGAGGAAGACCGCGCCACCGCCCAGCAGGACGAACGCGACGGCGATGCCGGCGATCATCGGCGTGGCGTTGGAGGCGCCGGTCTCGGCGAGGTCGCCGGCGGTGCCACCGGTGGTCTCACCGCCGGTCGTGCCGCCCGAGGTCGTACCGGAGGTGGTGCCGCCGGACTGCGGGCTCGGCGCGGAGCTCGGCTCGTCGCCGCCCGCGGCCGGCGGGGTGGTGGTGTCGCTGCTGGTCTTGCAGTCGAGGACGCCCTTGAACGTCTTCGTCTCGCCGCCGGGCAGCGCGATGGTGAAGTCGTACGCCTGGTCCTCGGCGACCGGGACGGTGACGGTCTTCGACTCGCCGGCGCCGATCTCGACCTTCTGGTTCGCCAGCTCGAAGGTGAAGGCCTCGTCGCCCTCGTTCTTCGCGGTGACGTCGACGCCACCCTTGGCGCAGTTCTTCTCGGCGGTCAGGGCCGGGATGGCGCCCTTCTTCGCCCAGGTGGCGGTGCCGGTCGCGGAGACGGTCGACTCGCTGGAGCCGGCGAGGATCTGCGTCTGGCTCTTGGAGAGGCTGGCGAAGGCGCGGCCCACGGAGACGGACGTGCTGGCCTGGACGTTGAACGCCGCGGTGCCGTCGGGGGTGCCGGCGGGCACGTCGACGTACAGCTCCGTGCCGTCCTTGGCCTCGGTGACCGGCGTGCCGTCCTTGTCGGTGACCTTGACGCCCGCGACGTCCGGGGCCGTCACGGTGGCGCGCTCGGCGTTGGTGCGGACGGTGATCGGACCCAGCTTGCCGCCGGCCTTGCCGGAGACCGCGTTCGCATCCAGGACCAGGGACGCCTTGGGCTCCTGGAGGTTCTGGGCCTTCTCCTCCAGCCAGTCCGCGAGCTTCTCGGCGGCCGGGTCGACGGCCTCGACGTCCACGCCGTCCGAGTACCGCCAGATCGCGACCTGCGTGCCGGCGGCGGCGGTCTCCTTGGTGAGGGTCCCGGCGCCGGCCTTCTCGGCCAGGCCCGCCAGGTCGTCGACCTGCGGGTAGGAGTTCTTCAGGATCCAGAGGATCTTGCCGGCCTCCTCGTTGTGGCCGAGCGAGGTCTGGTCCCAGGAGGTCTCGAGGTACTTGGCCTTCTGCTGGGTCGGGTTGTGGACGTCGATGCAGTACGTCTTGAGCGTGCCACCCCCGTCGACGGCCATCTCGAAGAGACCGGCGGGCAGTTCCTTCTTCTCGCCGTTGAGCGTGAGGACGGCGTCGTCGTAGGTGGTGAGGCCGTTGAGGGTGGCGGAGGCGCCGCCCTGGTGCTGGGGGCTCTCGTCGGCGGCGGCCACGGCCGCCCCGGCTATGGAGCCTCCCGCGATCAGACCGGAGGTCAGGACCGCGGCGGCGAGCCGGCGGCCGAGCCGCTCCCGCCTCTGGACAGAAAACGCAGCAAACACAGATTTCCCCTCTGGGCGAGTCCCCGTCGACGCGCACGCGGCGTGGGACACGTCGCGCGACACGTGGGGGGTGGGATTCGCCTGATGACTCAAGTGCCCCGTGAGTACCGGAATCCTAGAGAGGCGGGAAGGGTCCGTCCCTCCTGAGGCCCCCGCTCAACCATTCCGAATCGAAATCGTTACCGTGAACCAGGCATGGTCAGTGCGTTTTCCGGTCAGGGGCCGCCGAAGTGACGTCACCACACGTCCCGTTCGGGGCGGTATGGGCGGCGTGCCGAGGCCATCTCAGGTCACCGCCGGCTCCAGGTCGCGTGTCGGCGTCTCGTCCTGCCGTTCCGTCATGGTGCGTTCAGGTTCCCGTCTCCCACCGCCCCGGCGGAAAGCCGCCGTGCCGCGGGTCAGGTCGTGGCCGGCGGCCACCGCGTCGATGTCGACGAACGTCCTGCGCTGACCGTCCCGCCCGCCCGCGGGCTCCTCGCGGACCCGCAACCTGCCGTGTACCAGCAACGGCTCACCCACCGTCACCGAAGCGGCCAGGTTCGCGCCGAGCTGTCGCCACGCGTTCACCGTGTAGAAGCTGGTGTGCCCGTCGGCCCACGCCGACCGCTCCCGGTCCCAGCGGCGGGTCGTGGCGGCCAAGCGGAACCTCGCCACCCCGCCCGTCGGGGTCTCCCGGTACTCCACGTGGGTCGCCACGTTCCCCACGATTGTCACCAGAGTGTCGTTCATGACGCCTGCTCCTCCCCGTCCGGCGGCGCTCCCCCGCGTCGCCCGTCCCTCCCATGGTGGCCGCGCTCGTCGGATCCCGCCCGGCCCTGTGGACGGTGACGGCGTTTGTGGACAACTCCGTCACCCGGTCGGGGTCCGGCCGCCCGACACGGTCGCGTACTGCTCGCGCACCTCCCGGTACCGCATCAGCTCCGTCGCGATCGGGTCGAGCACCATGGCCCGGCCGCACCCCGCGGCCGCCTCGTACAGCCGCCGCTCGACCTCCTGCCCGTACCGGCGCGCCGGCCCCCGCGCCGCCACCACGCACGCCCACTCGACGAGCGGACCGCCCACGATCCCGGCGAGCATGACCAGCGCCGGCGGCATCAGGCCCGGCTCCAGCACGCCGACGATCTGGCCCACCAGCCACAGCGCGCCGAACACCTGGACCAGCGTCATGGACGCCTGGGCGAGGACGGCCACCGGCCACCAGGCGGGACGGGGCGGCCGTTTTCCCTCCTTCGGCGCGCGGGCGTCCGCGGCCAGTTTGTCCAGCGCCTCGGGCAGACCCCGCGCGCCGCGCGCCGCCGCCTCCCGGACGGCCTGCGCCCACGGCGCGGGCAGTCCCCGTGCGGCCTCCTCGGCGACGACGCGGACGGCGTGCTCGACGCACTGCCGGGCCGTCGGCTCCTCCTCGGGCGGCGCGGTCCGGACGGGCTCGCCGCCCCCGCCGCCGGGGTTGCGCAGCCCCTCGTACCAGCGCCACAGCCGCAGCCACGGGGTGCCGCAGGCCCGTCCGGCGTTGCGCCGCCACGCGCGTTCGGCGGCCTCGCCCGCCGCGGCGGCGCCGACGGCGACGGCGAGCCGGGCGGTGAAGTCCTCGCGGGACCGCTCGCCGAGCCCGGGCCGCCCCTCCCCCACGTAGACGGGGCGCAGCCGGGCCGCGGCCGCGTCGACGTCGGCGGACAGGCGGCGCGTGGCGGCGTGGTGGTCCCGTACGAACGCGCCGAGCACGTCGCGCAGTTCGGCAACCCCCTCGCCGGTCAGGGCGGACAGGGCGAGGACGGTGGCGCCGGGTTCGCCGTGCTCGCCGAGGGCCACGCCGTCCTCGTCGAGGAGCCGGCGCAGGTCGTCGAGGACCAGGTGGGCGGCGTCGCCGGGGAGCCGGTCGATCTGGTTGAGGACGACGAAGGTGACCTCGGCGTGGGTGGCGAGCGGCCGCAGGTACCGCTCGTGGAGGGCCGCGTCGGCGTACTTCTCCGGGTCGACGACCCAGATGACCGCGTCGACGAGGCCGAGGACGCGGTCGACCTGGTCGCGGTGGGCGGTGAGCGCCGAGTCGTGGTCGGGCAGGTCGACGAGGACGAGCCCGCGCAGGGCGTCGTCGCCGTCGCCGCCCGCGAGGGGCCTGCGCCGCAACCGGCCGGGGATGCCGAGCCGGTCCAGGAGGCCGGCGGCGCCCTCGGACCAGGCACAGGCGATGGGCGCGGCGGTGGTGGGGCGCCTGAGGCCGGTCTCCGAAATCGGGACCCCTGCGAGCGCGTTGATCAAAGTTGACTTCCCGCTTCCCGTGGCGCCGGCGATGGCGACGACGGTGTGGCGGAGGGAGAGCCGCTGGCGGGCGGCGGCCTCGTCGAGGACCCGGCCCGCCTCGGCGACGGTCCGCGAGTCGAGGCGGGTGGCGGAGAGGCCCAGGAGGTCGCGCAGGGCGTCGAGGCGCTCCTTGAGGGCTGCCGCGTAGACGCCCCCGGGGGGCGCGGAGCCGTCGCCGCCACCCCTGCCGCCGTCGCCGCTCCCGCCTCCGTCGCCTCGCCCGTCACGCCCGCCGCGTCCGCCGTATCCGCCGTATCCGCCGTCACGCCCGTCGCGTCCGCCGTACCTGCCGGGGCCGCCGTACCTGCCGGAACCGCCGGTCCTGCCGGAGCCGCCGTTCGCCGCCTCGGTGGTCCGACCGGCGACGACACGGCGGGCGATCAGCCCGTCGTCCCACTTCTGCTCCACGGCGCTCACCCGCCGTCACCTCTCCTTCTGCAGTACGGACAGTGCGGCGATGAGCTCGGCCTGCGGTTCCGGGGTGACGCCGAACGCGTCGATCGGTGCCATGCGCCGGTCGCGCTCCTCCTGGAGGACGCGGTCGACGTACGCGTCGATCAGTTCCGCGCCCCTGTCGCGGAGGCGGAGGGTGCCCTGGGCCCCGATCAGCTCCGCGAGCCGCTCCCCCGCCCCGCGCGCGCGGCGCCCGCCGAGGAGGGTCACGGCCAGCAGCGCGGCCACCGTGTCGGAGTCGGGCGCGGGGGAGCGCTCGGCGCGCCGCGCCTCGTCCTCGGCCAGTTCCTCCAGGACGCGGCGCCAGCGGCGCACGGCCATGCCCACGCGCTCCCCCGCCTCCCGGTCGCGCCCGAGGGGGACGGCGCCGAAGGCGGAGGCGGCCGGTTCGCACCGCCACGCCTCCCGCAGGTGCTCGTCGGCGGCGGCGACGGCGCAGTGGAGGAGGGCGCCGAAGGACTCGGTGAGGGCGTCGAGCAGTTCGGCGGGGGTGCAGTCGTGGGGGTGGGCACGCCAGCGGGCGCGGGCGTCGCCCGACAGGACGGCACCGCGCCGCAGTTCGCGCCGCACCCGGTCGCCTTCCCGCCCGTACGCCGCCTCGACGGCGCCCGTGAGCCGCAGGGCGGCGGCGCACTGGGCGGCGACGGCGCCGGCGAGTTCCGGCATGCGCACGCGGAGGGAGCCGAGGACGCCGTTGGCGGTGCGGCAGACGGTCTGCCGACGGGCGTCGGGGTCCTGGGCGCGGTGGGTGAGCCAGGCGCGGAGGGAGGCGACGGCGGTGTCGGGCAGCAGACCGCTGCCGCCGCCCGCCGACTCGGGCAGCTCCGGGATGGTGAACCGGGGTACGGCGCCGAGCCCGGCCCGGACGAGGAGCGCCTCGTACTGGCGGGACACCTCGCCGATCACCTGGTGCGGGACCCGGTCGAGGACGATGGCGAGGGTGGCGTCGTACTCCTTGGCCGTGCGGAGCAGCTGCCAGGGGACGGCGTCGGCGTACCGGGAGGCGGTCGTGACCATCACCCAGATGTCGGCGGCGCAGATCAGTTCGGCGGCCACCTCCCGGCTGCCGACGACGAGGGAGTCGATGTCGGGCGCGTCGAGGAGGGCGAGCCCGCGGGGCAGGGCGTCGGCGGTCTCGACGCGCAGGGCGCGGCCTTCGGGATCCTCGTCGCCGTCCTCGCCGGGTGCGCTCCAGACACGGGTGAAGCGGGGCAGGACACGGGTGCCGGAGAACCAGTGGAGGTCGTCGGGATGACAGACGAGCACCGGGACGCGGGTGGTGGGCCGCAGGACGCCCGCTTCGCTGACGGGGCGCCCGACAAGGGAGTTGACGAGGGTGGACTTGCCGGCGCCGGTCGATCCGCCGACGACGGCGAGGAGCGGCGCTTCGGGATCCACGAGCCGGGGGACCAAGTAGTCGTCGAGCTGGGACAGCAGCTCGGCCCGCGTCTGCCGGGCCCGGGGAGCACCCGGGACGGGCAGGGGAAGGCGCACGGCGGCGACACGGTCGCGCAGGGCGGAGAGTGCGTCGAGGAGCTGAGGCCGTACGTCCAAGGTCACCACATGTGAAGAATGCCCAATTTCAGGATCTTTTTGAAGCGTATGACCCTCTCTGCGCGCCGGTCTCACATGGGGACAGAGGGGATGAGTGGGGCGCAGGCATAACGAGTGCACAACACCCGAGCCACGAGGCGTGAAAAGCGCTGCAGGAATCGCACCTGCCTGCGATTATCGGGTTCGCTTCACCGAACCTCCACATCGTGCCACGCAGGTGAAGCGACCGGGCCAAGGCGATCGGAGCCCTATCCTTGTCCCCGGCAAGGTCACGGACCACCCTCCCGGGCTCCAGAGGCCACAAGGCCGCACCACCGGCCCCCGTAGCTCAGTGGATAGAGCAGGTGCCTTCTAAGCACTTGGCCGCAGGTTCGAGTCCTGCCGGGGGCGCAAGAGCGGGACCCTCCTCTGGGAGGGTCTTTTTGCTGATCGGGGTCGTTTTCCGGCCAGGGGCGGGAGTGTCGGGGACAGCGCTGCGGATGGCTGGAACCGTCCGGTTGGGGCCGGTCAGGGGCGGGCTCCGGCGATCGTTCGGCCCGAAAGCGCCCCGAGGCTTCAGGGTCGGTCCCCCTGCCGGTCCGGGGGGACACATCGTCATCCGGGGTGAACCGGCGACCACGCCCGGATCGTCCTTGCCGTCATGCTTCCCACAGTTGCCGCGTGACGTGTCGTCCCTGCCCGACCACACGTACGACTGGGCCTTGGTCGGCGTCGGGACGTCCGGAGACCAGAGGCGGCGCGGCCCGCTCGCCACCGTCCGTGGACCGGCGCGGCGCCTGCTGCCCGAGGAGCGCGGCGATGTCCGTACCGAGCGCATCCACGACCGACAGCGGGGAGGGAAGGGAAGCCGTCCCGCCGCGTTCGAGCTTGCGGACCACGCCACGGACACACCGGCGGCATCCGCCAGCCGCTCCTGCGTCGTCGTGCCGCGCAGCACCTTCAAGCGCTCAGAGGTGGTGTGCTCCGACCACCGCGTCCTCCAGGACCTCCGCGTGATGGGTCCCACGCGGACAGTACTGGCGGCGACACCGCAGCGGACCGCCTTCGATCAGACGGCAGTGGGGCTCAGACAGTGAGCACAGCCGTGACGCCGAGGAGAACCTCCAACTCGGCCACGGCCGTGTCCTCGTCGGTTACGTGAACGGTCGTGATGCCCAGCTCGGCGGCCGGCGGCAGGTTCTTCTCACGGTCGTCCACGAACACGCACCGCTCGGCGGGCAACCCGATCCGCTCCAGGGCCAGGCGGTAGATCGCCGGATCCGGCTTCGCCAACCCCTCCAGCTCGGAGACGACGTGCACGTCGAACAAGTCCCAGATGCCGACGTGCTCGTACGGGTTGAACGGATCGAGGCCGAAGCTGTTGGACAGGAGCGCGAGCCGGTGGCCGGCGGCCCGCGCGGCACGCGCCAGAGCGATCATCCGACGTGCCGGTGGCACCTCGGCCCAGGCCCGTCCCATCAGGTTCACCGGATCCACGTGCTCGCCCAGCAGGGCGGCCGTGCCCTCGTTCCACTCGGCCTGCCCGAGCTCGCCGATCTCCAGAGCCGCGTACAGACGCCGCCCTTCGGGATGGTCGTTGAGGGCGGCACGCCACGCTCCCGGCTCCAGTCCTTCGGACACGCACCATTCACGGTGGACGGCGACGGGGCCGGCGGTGAGTACCCCGGCGAAGTCGAGGATCAGGCCGCGCTGCTCGTGCCCGTCGGCAGTGACAGTACTGTGCGGCATCTGGTGGCCGTCCCTTCCCTGACGAGTTCCACCGCCGACGCTATCGCGCGCCCAGGACCGTGGGGTACGAGTCTTCCCAAGCGTTCCGGGAGGTCGGTCGCGCGTCCAGGCGAGTCCTCCGGCACGAGGTGGCCGCGTCACGACACCATCTCCCGGCTGACGGCGGTGGTGCGTCGTGCCGCCGGTAGGGTCGGTCGGCATGACCGTCGCTCGTTCCGTCGCCCTGTTCGCCGTCGCGGCCCTCTTCGAGATCGGCGGCGCCTGGCTCGTCTGGCAGGGCATCCGCGAGCACCGGGGATGGATCTGGGTCGGCGCCGGCGTCGTCGCCCTCGGCCTGTACGGGGTGGTCGCGACCTGGCAGCACGACGCCCACTTCGGCCGCATCCTCGCCGCGTACGGGGGCGTCTTCGTCGCGGGGTCGATCGCCTGGGGCATGGTGGCCGACGGCTACCGCCCCGACCGCTACGACGTCACCGGTGCCCTGGTGTGCCTCGCCGGGATGGCCGTGATCATGTACGCGCCGCGCGGCAACTGAAGCCGGACGCGCGGCCTTCACCAGCCCGTGGGCTTCACCAGCCCGTGGCCTTCGCCGGCCCACGACTTCCGCCAGGGAGGCTCCCCCCGTGAACACCCCCGCCACCCGAGCCGTCACCGTCGTGCCGCTCACCGCCGACCACGCGGACGAGGTCCTCGCGATCTACCAGGCCGGCATCGACGAGGGCGACGCCACCTTCGAGACCACCGCCCCGACCTGGGCGGAGTTCGACGCGGCCAAGCTGCCCGAGCACCGCTTCGCCGCCGTCGACGGGACCGGCCGCGTCCTCGGCTGGGTCGCGGCGGCGAAGGTCTCCGACCGGTGCGCGTACGCCGGGGTCGTCGAGCACTCGGTGTACGTCCACCCCGATGCGCGCGGGCGGGGTGTCGCCTCCGCGCTCCTCGCCGCCCTCGTCGACTCCACCGAGGCGGCCGGGATCTGGACCGTCCAGTCCGGCATCTTCCCCGAGAACACGGCGAGCCTCGCCCTCCACGAGCGCGCCGGTTTCCGGGTCGTCGGCACCCGGGAACGCGTCGGCCGCCACCACGGCCGCTGGCGCGACACCGTCCTCGTGGAGCGCCGCAGCCCCCGTATCGGCTGAGGGCCGTCCGCCGGCGAGCTGCCGGGTACGGACGTGGGCGCGGCGGGGCGGCCGTGCCACCGGTGGTCACTCCGCTGGTGGCCACGTTGCCGGTGGCCGTGCTGTTCAAGGGGCGGCGGGGGGAGTGATGGCGGCTCGCGTTCGGCGAGGCGTTCTTCGGACCTGCCTCTCCCCCCCGGCCCCGGCGCCGTTCCTCCGGGCTCCCATCGGCCGCTGCGAGCGGCCAGCGGGCTCGCCCCGGGACCCCCAAGAACCCCAAGAACCCCAAGAAAAGCTCAGCCGAGGTCCTGGAGGGCCTGTTCCACCGTCCGGTGGAAGGTCGGGTACGCGAACATCATGTGCCGCAGCCGCTCCAGCGGAACCTCGGCGTGGACGGCGACCGCCAGCCCGTACAGGACCTCGCCGCCCGCCGGGCCGGCGGAGGTCGCGCCGACGAGGACGCCCCGGTCGGCGTCCGCGACGAGCTTGACCAGGCCCTCGTTGCCCGCCTTGTGGATCCAGCCGCGCGTCGACGACGGCACCTGCGCCAGCCCGGTGCGCACCGTGATGCCGCGTTCGCGGGCGGCCCGCTCGGTGAGGCCGACCGCGCCGACCTCCGGGTCGGTGAACGTGACGCGGGGCAGCGCCCGGTAGTCGGCGTCCGGGCCGGGGTCGCCGAGGATGTCCCGCGCGGCCAGCTCGCCCTGGTACATGGCGACGTGGGTGAACGCCCCGTGCCCGGTGACGTCGCCGACCGCCCACACGCGGTCCGCCGCGCGCATCCGCCCGTCCACGTCGAGGGCCTTGGCGCCGGGGTCGAGGCCGATGTGCTCGACGCCCAGGTCGGACAGCGCGGCGCGGCGGCCCGTCGCCACGAGCAGGTGCCGGGCGGTCAGTTCCTCGCCGCCGTCCAGGGTGAGGCGGAACGTCCCGTCCTCGTGCCGTACGCCGACGGCCCGCGCCCCGGCCCGTACCTCGATGCCCTCCGCGCGGAACACGTCCGCGACGAGCGCGCCCGCCTCGGGCTCCTCCGAGGGCAGCAGCCGTTCGGCCGCCTCGACGACGGTGACGGCCGTGTCGAACCGGGCGTACGCCTGCGCGAGCTCGGCGCCGATGGGCCCGCCGCCGAGGACGAGCAGTGACGGCGGGGCCTCCTTCGCGGAGACGGCGCCGCGGTTCGTCCAGTACGGCACCTCGTCGAGGCCCGGCACGGGCGGGATCTGCGGACGGCTGCCGGTGGCGAGGACCACGCCCCGCCGGGCGGTGAACACCCGCCCGTCGACGTCGACGCGCCCCGGCCCGGTGAGGCGCGCCCGGCCGCGCAGGAACCGACCGCCCTTGCCGGTGAAGCGGTCCACGGCCGCCTCGTCGTCCCAGTCGTCGGTCGCCTCGTCGCGGATGCGGGCCGCGACGGGCGCGAAGTCCGCGGCGACCTCCGTCCGCCCGGCCATGCCGGGGACGCGGCGGGCCTCGGCGAGCAGGTTGCCCGCGCGGATCATCATCTTGCTCGGTACGCACGCCCAGTACGGGCACTCCCCGCCCACCAGCTCGGCCTCCACGCCGACGACGTCCAGGCCGGCCTCGGCCAGGCGTCCGGCGACGTGCTCGCCGCCCACCCCCATGCCGACGACGACCACGTCGACCGTCTCCGCACCGGTGTCGGTGTGCTGCCCGGGACCCGCCATGGGTCTCCTCCTCGCGTCGGCCCAGCCCGAAGTTCCCCACGTGGTGATCGTTATACGCACTGCCGGGGCACTTCCCGCGCAACGGCACGCGCCCGGGCGCGGAGCCCTTCGGGAGACCGCCGGGGAGCTCACCGGGGAGGGGTTCCTCCGCGTGCACGACGAAGGTCCAGGAGACGGCCTCCACCGCGGAGGGCCGTCCCCCACCCGTCCCCCACCGTTACGCGACCGTTGCCGTCGGGGCCCGACCGGTGCCCCCGGAACCGCCTCCTCCTGTCGGCCGCTTCCCCTCTCCCGGGGCCACCGCCGGCACCGGATGCGAACTCTTGTGCGGGTCAGGGGAAGTGATAACAATGATCACGCCAATCCGATCTGGGGAGCCGGAGTGTGGCTGTCGTAACGGGGGGAGTTGACGATCCATCGGTGAAAGGTCCGAAGCGCCCTTCCTGTGAAAGGTCCGAAGCGCCCTCCGTCACCGCGCTTCGCTCTTCCGGTCCGTCCGCGCGCCCTTGACCCGGGCGCGTCCGCGCATGGACCCGTCCCATGCGCCTTTCTCATCTCATGGAACAGGAAACGAGACTCCCATGAAGTTCATCTCTCGTCTGCTCGTCGCGGGAGCGGTCGCCGGAACCGCTGTTCTCGCCGTCACCACGACCGGTGGCGCGGGAACGCAGTCCGTCGCCCCCGTCGCCGACGAGGCGCCGGGTTACGCGGTGGAGGACTTCAACTACCCGCAGGCCGACAAGATCCTCGCCGAGCAGGGCATCAAGCTGAAGCGCGGCGACGGCCACATCACCCTGGCGACCTGCGGTGATCCGACCCTCCTCGAGGTCTGGGCGCGCAGCAAGGAGAAGATCTGCTTCCGCGTCACGGGCAACCAGGGCTACCTGAGCCTGGAGATCCCCGCGGTGTACGGCGTCAAGGGCAACGCCTACAACGCCGACCTCACGATGACCGTGGACAACGAGGAGAAGTCCTTCGAGGTCCCCAAGAACACCTGGACGCCGGTCGGCGAGAGCGCGGACCCCGAGGGCCGCGACCACATGCTGCTGGAGATCGTCACCAGCAAGTAGCGCCTTCCCCCGTCCCGGGTCCCGGCACGCCCCACCCGGCCGCCGGTACCCCGCCACCCTCACCAAGGAAACGGTCATGCATCGTGCACACCTCGCCCGTTCCGCCGGGCTGGCCGCACTCACCGCGGCCCTGATAGCCGCACCCCTGGCGGTGCCGGCCACCGCCGTCACCGGCACCGCCGAAGCGGAGGGCTCCCTCGCCTTCACCGCGCGGCTCGACATCGGCGACGGCCAGCGCGCCTGCTCCGGCGCCCTCGTCGACCGCGAGTGGATCCTCACCGCGGCCAGTTGCTTCGCCGACGACCCTGCCGTCAGCCTCGCCGTGCCCGCGGGCTCCCCGAAGCTGAAGACCACCGCCACCATCGGCCGTACGGACCTCACCACCACCGCCGGTGTGGTCCGCAACGTCGTCGAGGTCGTCGCCCACCCCTCCCGTGACGCGGCGCTCGTCCGCCTGAACCGCCCCGTCACCACCATCGCGCCCGTCGCCGTCAGCGCCACCCCGGCCGCCGCCGGCGAGGAGCTGAAGGTCGCCGGCTACGGCCGTACGAAGACCGAGTGGGCACCCCTCAAGCTGCACAGCGGCGCCTTCACCGTCGACGCGGTGAGCGCGAGCGACGTCAACCTCACCGGCAAGGACGGCGTGTCCGTCTGCATGGGCGACACCGGCGGCCCCGCCCTGCGCGTGGTCGACGGCCAGGCCCAGCTCGTCGCCGTCAACAGCCGCTCCGCCCAGGCCGGCTGCTTCGGCATCGACACCGCCGTCACCAGCACCGCCGCCGTCAACACCCGCGTCGACGACCTGCGCTCCTGGATCGACGCGAAGCTCGCCGCGCCCCGCTTCACCGACTTCAACTGCGACGGCGCCGAGGACGTCGCCATCGGCGACCCGAAGGCCACCGTCGGCGGCGACGCCAACGCCGGTGTCATCCGCGTCGTGTACGGCGACGGCAAGGGCACCGTCGAGCTGAACCAGGACCAGGCGTACGTGCCCGGCGGCGCCGAGGCCAGCGACTGGTACGGCGAGAGCCTCGCCACCTTCGACCACAACGAGGACGGCTGCACCGACCTCGTCGTCGGCGTCCCCGCCGAGGACATCACCGTCGACACCACCACCAACGCGGACGCCGGCTCCGTCCAGATCCTGTACGGCGCCAAGGGCGGCATCGGCACCGGCCAGGCCGCCGTCGACTACGTCCAGGGCCTCGGCGACATCCCCGTGATCAAGGGCTCGGCCTCCGAGGCGGGCGACCGCTTCGGCCACGCCGTCGCCGCCGGTCACACCGCCGAGGGCGAGCCGTACCTGCTGATCGGCGTCCCGGGCGAGGACCTCGGCACCGTCGCCAACGCGGGCAGCGCCATCTACGTGCGCGGCAGCGTCAATGTCGTCGCCAACCAGGAGAAGGCCGGCTACGCGGGCGACCCGGAGGCGAACGACCGGTTCGGCGCCTCCGTCGCCGGCTCCGCGAACCACCTGGTGATCGGCAGCCCCGGCGAGGCCATCGGCACCGAGAAGGACGCCGGCGGCGTGCAGATCCTCAAGCACGCCCTCAACGCCGACAAGGTCCTGACGCCGGTCCTCGGCTTCGACCAGGACGCCGACGTGGTCACCGGCGGCGCCGAGCCGGGCGACCAGTTCGGTGCCTCCCTCGCCGCCGTCGCGTACCGCCCGTCCGGCGCGGCCACCGCGACCGACTCGATCATCGCCATCGGCACGCCCGGCGAGGACCTGACGGTCGGCACCGCCGACAAGACCGACGCCGGCGCCGTCCACGCCCTCCGCGTGACCGCGGCCGGCACGGTCACCCAGATCGCCAACATCCAGCAGGAGATCACCGACGTGGCCGGCGCCGCCGAGACGGGCGACAAGTTCGGCACCAAGGTCGTCCTGGCCAACACCGCGCCGCGCGCCGTCGGTTCCCCGTCGACGCTCGTGCTCGCGGTCGGCATCCCCGGTGAGGCCATCGGCTCCGTCGCGGGCGCCGGCGCGGTCCAGACGTTCTACCCGCTCGGCGCGGCCGGCGCGCACGACCACTGGATCCAGGCGGGCGACGCCTCCGGCCTCGGCGGCACCCCGACCGCCAACCACGCCGTCGGCACGTACCTGGGCGCTTCGGCGACGCGGCTGTACGTCGGCGTGCCCGCCGCCGCCCCGTACGGCGCCGCGTACGCCCTGCCGTGGGGCAACGCGACCGGTGGCCGCACCGGTGCCGCCGCCGCGGCGACGACGTACAAGCCGGGCACGGGCGGCCTGCCCGCCGCGGGCGGCCAGTTCGGCCGCACCTTCGGCTAGCCCTTCGGGCCCGTTCCCCCGCCCCGGCGCCCTCGGTGGGCGCCGGGGCGGGGACGGGCCCCGGAAGCACGACGGGCCCCGGGAGGAAGCCTCCCGGGGCCCGTCCGTGTACGTGCCCGTCCGCGTACGGGCGGGCACGTCGTGTCAGGAGGGAACGCCGTGTCGGGCGGGCACTCCGCGCCAGGAGAGAACGCCGTGTCAGGCGGGCACGCCGTACAGGACGAGGTTCTCGGCGTACACCCGCTCCTCCGGGTCGAACGCACCCGCGCAGGTGACCAGCGCCAGCCGGGGGCGGCCCTCCGCCGAGAACAGGTCGCCGGGCAGGGCGCCCGCCCGGTACGTGCGGCGCGCCACGATCCGGTACGTGTGGCGGCTGCCGTCCGCCGCCGCCACGTGTGCCAGCGCGCCGATCGGCAGGGAGTGCAGCGCCTCGAAGGGGCCCGGCCCCTCCTCCGCCGAGTCGAGGTGGCCGGCGAGCAGCAGCGTGCCCGCCGCCGCGCCCGGCCGGGCGCCGAGCACCCACCAGCCGATCCGCGACGGGGACGGCGGCAGGTCCAGCGCGCCGTCGCCGGTGCCGGTGACCGGGTCGACGGGCAGGCGGCCGACGTGGCCCGGCACGGTCAGGGTGACCGGCGGGGAGTGGGCGACGGCCCCGGCCGGGGCCGTCGCGCCGCCGCCGGAGGGCACCGTGCCCGCGTCGGGCGGGGCGGTCGGCGTGGCCGCCGGGAGGAACAGCGCCAGGGCCGCCGAGGCGGCGCCCGCGAGTCCGGCCCAGGCCGTGAGGCGGCCGGGGCCGGGTTCGGCGGTCAGCCGGAGGTGGCCGCCCACGCGCGTCAGCGGATGTCGTTGCGGCGGATGCGCCCGGCGGCCCAGAAGGCGCCGCCCGCGACGAGCACCCCGCCGATGGCCATGGCCGGTACCGCGACGAACGCGGGCACGCCCTCGTCGGCGAGGGCGACCTGGCCGCCGCTGCCGGCGTGGATGCTGTCGGGGACGGTTGCGGTGTGCTCGTGGCAGGTGCCGCCGCGGACCATGGACAGGTGGTGGGCGACGACCGGGCGGGCGGCCTTCGCGGCGGCCGTGACCTCGGCGTCCTTCCCCTCGGCGATCTGGTGGTCGATCATGCCGAGGGTCTTGGTGTGCGCGGCGTCCTGGGCCTTCAGCCAGGCCGCGTCGTAGGCGCCGGTGCCGGCCTTGGCCATCAGTCCGGCGAGGATCCGCTGCTGCTCGGGCGTCGGGGCGGCGGGCAGGTCGACGCCGAGCTTGTCGGCCAGGGCGCGGGTCGCGGCGTCGAGCTTGGTGTGGTCGCGTTCGAGGACGCCGCCGGCCTTCTTCACGCAGGCGGTGGTGGCGTTCTTCTGGGCGTCCCGGCCGGCGGCGATCTCGGTCAGGTGGCCCTGGTGGGAGGTGCGCAGGAACGCGTAGTCGGTGGGCGGCGCGTCGGCGGCGAGTGCCGGGGCCGCGGCTATGCCGGAGAGGGTGAGGCAGGTGAGGGCCGTCGCGGCCCAGCGGTGCGTACGCATAGCGATGTCGTCATCCGTTCGTGTGGATCGGTCTTCGGCGCGGCGCGCTTCGCCGGCCTCCGTCCCATCCGGACACGCCGTTCCGCCCGGCGCCATCCGCGGTACTGCGAACCGGTTCACCCTTCACCCGAACGGTGGGTGTGCCGCCGCCCGGGCGGCGCGTGGGGGTGAACCGCTCAGCGTGGGTGTTCCGCCGCCGTGAGGTGGGGTGCTTGGCTTGGACTCGCCATCGGGGAAAACGACCCTTGTCACCGTATGCAGTCACATGAGTACATGGAGTGGCGTACGTGTGTACCGTGGGATGACGGGGGTGGTCGGCCGTGGCGAACGTCCAGGGCTCCGTACTGGGCCTGGTGGCTGCACGGGAGGGGGGCCGTGAGATCGCCCCGGCGCGGGCGGCTCCCCCGCTGGCGCCGCGCTCGCCCGGCCAGCCGGTGACGGGCACACGCCACATCTGTGCCGCGCTCGCCGCGTTGACCGAGTCGGCCCGCCGGGAGCTGCTCACCTTCGACGATCCGGCGGTCGGGCTGCGGCGTCCCGTCCCCGAGCCGTTCCAGGAACTGGCGGGCGCGTGCGTACGGACGGCCGTCGAACGGGTCCGGTCGGTCCGGCAGGTGGTGCCGCGCCACGCGCTGGCCCGGCTGACGGCCGTCGACCCGGGTGGTGTGGCGCGGCTGGCGGGACGGGCGCGGCTGACGCACACGATCCCGTTCAAGATGATCGTGGTGGATCGGACCGTCGCCGCGATCCCGCTCGACCTGGAGCTGCTCTGCAACGGGCTGCTGCTGATCCGCGACCCGGTGATCGTCCAGGCGCTGGTGCGGACGCACCACGCCTGGTGGGACGCGGGCGAGGAAATCGGCGAGGCCCGGCAGCAGGGTGCCGCGCTGCCGCCGCGGCTGCGCCCGGTGCTGGACGCGCTGCTCGCCGGGCTGACCGACGAGACGGCCGCGGCGCGGCTGGGCATATCGGCGCGTACGTACAGCAGGCGCGTCGGTGAGCTGCTGGCCGCGCTGGGCACGACGAGCCGGTTCCGCGCCGGGGCGGAGGCGGCGCGGCGCGGCTGGCTGTGAGCCCGCGCCGCCGCGGCCCGGCGGGCGGCACCGGCCGGCTCGTACGGTCGGCTCGTACGGTTCGCGGCGGCCCGCCCGGCACCGGTCAGCGCGCACGGCCCGGCGAGCGGCGCCGACCGGTGCGTACGGCCAGCGCGTAGGGGCCGCGGCGGCCGGCCCGTGGGACCTGCCCGGCACCGGTCAAGCGCGCTCGGCCCGCCCGGCACCGGTCAAGCGCGCTCGGCCCCCTGCACCGGTCAGCGCGTACGAGCACCCAGGGCGCTACGGGCGCTACGGGCGCTACGGGCGCTACGGGCGCTACGACACGATGTCCTTGCGGGCGAAGCCGCGGAAGGCGAGCGCGAACAGCACCAGCGCGTACGCCACGGACACGGCCGCGCCCTTGGCCATGCCGCCCCACTCCAGGTGCGGCTGGAGCGCGTCGACCCAGGCGTACTGCCAGTGCGCCGGCAGGAACTCGCGCCAGTCGCCGAGCGCCGTCACGGCGTCCAGCACGTTGCCGACGATGGTCAGGCCGACCGCGCCGCCCACCGCCCCCAGCGGGGCGTCGGTGCGCGTGGACAGCCAGAACGCCAGCCCGGCGGTGACGAGCTGGGACACGAAGACGAACGCGACGGCGATGCCGAGCCGCCCCAGGCTGTCCGCCGCGGGCAGCGCCCCGCCGGTCGGCAGCCGCAGCGGCCCCCACCCGTACGCGGCGGTCCCGGCGGCGAGCGCGACGAGCGGCAGCAGCACCATCGCGGCGGCGCTGAAGCCGAGCGCCACGGCGAGCTTCGACCACAGCAGCCGGGCGCGGGGCACGGGCGCGGCGAGCAGGTAGCGCAGCGACGACCAGCCGGCCTCGGAGGCGACGGTGTCCCCGCAGAACAGCGCCACGGGGATCACCAGCAGGAAGCCGGCCGAGACGAACAGGCACGTCGCGGCGAAGTTCCCGGCCGACGCGGTCGCCGTGTCCATGAGCGTGATCCGGTTGTCCGGCCCGTCGTCCTCGCCGCCGCCGATGGCGAAGGCGACGATCAGGACGAACGGGAGGACGGCGAGGATCGCGCCCATCACGGCGGTGCGGCGCCGCTTGAGCTGCCGCACCGCCTCGACGCGCAGGGGCAGGGTGCGCCCGGCGCGGTAGCCGGGCGCCGAGTCGAGCAGCGCGGTCATGCGGCGCCTCCTCCGATCAGGGTGAGGAACGCGTCCTCCAGGCGGCGGTGCGGGCCCACGGCGGTCACGGGCACGTCGAGCCGGACCAGTCCGGCGACGAGCACGGCTGCGGTGGTGGTGCCGTCGAGCCGGACCAACAGGCCCCCGTCCACGCGGGTCGCGGAGGCGACGCCCGGCAGCGCGGCGGCCTTCTCGACGAGCCGCTCCGGCAGGTCGCCCTCGGTGGTGACGAGCAGCGTGTCGCCGTTCCCGGTGATCTCGGCGACGGGCCCGGCCTGGACGAGCCGGCCCCGGTCCATGACCACGAGGTGCGTGCAGGACTGCTCGACCTCCGCGAGGAGGTGGCTGGAGACGATGACGGTCCGGCCGCCGGCCGCGTAACGGATCATCACGTCCCGCATCTCGCGGATCTGCGGCGGGTCGAGGCCGTTCGTCGGCTCGTCGAGGATGAGCAGGTCCGGCAGGCCGAGCATAGCCTGGGCGATGGCGAGCCGCTGCCGCATGCCCTGCGAGTACGTGCGGACGGCGCGGGCCAGCGCCGCGCCGAGCCCGGCGATCTCCAGCGCCTCGTCGACGTGGGCGTCCTCGGCGGGACGGCCGGTGGCCCGCCAGTACAACTCCAGGTTCTCCCGCCCCGACAGGTGCGGCAGGAAACCGGCGCCCTCGACGAAGGCGCCGACGCGGGACAGGACGGGCGCGCCGGGCCGGACGGCGTGCCCGAAGACCCGGATCTCGCCGTCGTCGGGCGTGATGAGGCCCATCAGCATGCGCAGCGTGGTGGTCTTGCCGGCGCCGTTGGGCCCGAGCAGCCCGAGGACCTGGCCCTTCTCGACGCGGAACGACAGGTCGCGCACGGCGTAGGCGTCGGAGGAGCGGGCGTAGCGCTTCGTCAGGCCGCTGATGGTGAGCGGTACGTCGGCCAGCTCCGGGTCCGGGGCGGGCGCGGCGGTCCTGCGGCGGGCCGTCAGCAGCAGCGCCGCCGCGACGAGGGCGCCGCCGGCCGGCAGGCCCCACACCCACCAGGGCAGCCCGGCGGCCTGGGTGCGCACGGCGGGCGCGGTCGGCACGGACAGTCCGCCGCCGGCGAGGGCGACGGTGTACGCGGCGGGGGCGGTCGGGGAGGCGTAGCCGAGGTCGGTGGCGGCCAGGACGAGGCTCAGCCGGTGCCCGGCCTCCACCTCGTGGTCGATCGCGGGCAGCGTCAGGTCGACGGTCCGGCCGTCCTCGGCGCCGTCGATCCGCACGGGGGCGACGAGTTGGGACGGGAGCACCTGCCGGCGGCCGTCCGGCCCGACGTCGTACACCTTGCCGAACAGGACGGCCTCCCCGCTGTCGGAGGTGACGGTGACGCGGACGGTGGGCGTGCCCGTGATCCGCAGCGGCTCGTCGAGCGGGCGGGTCTCGAAGCGGGCGTGCTGGCCGGGGAAGTCGAGGGAGACGCCGAGGCCGAGCGTGGACAGTTGGGAGAGGCCGCCGCCGACGCCGGGCACGGCGGAGATGCCGGGCGGGGTGGCCCCGGCCGGGTTGCGGAAGGTCTGCGGGGGCCCGGCGAGCGGGATCGTGCGGGCGCCCGCGCGCAGGCCGGGGTAGCGGTCGGCGGTGGCGCCGCGCAGGGTCGCGCGGCCGTCGGTGGAGTCGACGCCGCCGGTCCGGCTGACGCGGAAGGCGGGGCCGGTGTCGGCGGCCGTGTCGCCCTTCAGGTACCGGTCGAACCAGGCGCGGATCCTCGTGTGGACGCGGTCGGACTCGGAGGCGCCGCCGTCGTGTCCCCCGGCGATCCAGTCGACGGCGACGGGGGCGCCGTTGCGGGCGACGGCCTCGGCCATCGCGTCGGCGTGGGAGAGCGGGAAGAGGGAGTCGGACTGGCCCTGGACGATGAGGGTGGGCACCTTGACGCGGTCCGCGACGGCGGACGGGCTGCGGGCCTCCAGCAGCGCGCGGGCGGCGGGGTCCGGCTCGCCGGTGACGGCGACGCGCTCGTACATGGCGCACAGCTCGGGCTGGAACCGGCCGCAGGCGGCCGGCCGCCGCCCCTCGGGGCCGCCGGACCCGGTGGTGAAGAAGATCCCGGCCCACAGCTTCTTGAAGACGCCGTCGGGGAAGAGCGCGTCGGCGAGGTTCCAGTACGTGATCTGCGGGGCGATGGCGTCGACGCGCGGGTCGTGCCCGGCGGCGAGCAGCGAGACCGCCCCGCCGTACGACGCGCCGGACACCCCGACGCGGGGGTCGCCGGCCTCGTCGAGCCGCACCTCGGGGCGCTTCGCCAGCCAGTCGACCAGCCGTCGGACGTCCTTGACCTCGTACCGCGGGTCGTTGAGGCCGATGTGGCCGCCGGAGCGGCCGAACCCGCGGGCGGTCCAGGTCAGTACGGCGTACCCGTCGCGGGCGAGCCGCTCCGCCTGGGCGCGGACGTCGTCCTTGCTGCCGCCGAAGCCGTGCCCGAGCAGTACGGCGGGGCGGCGCCCGGAGCCGGAGGTGAAGAACGACGTGTCGATCTTCGCGCCGGGCATGGCGAGCACGGTGTCCTCGCGGTGCACGGCGGCCTCGCCGTCGGAGGCGGCGGCGCTGAGGGTGCCGGCGCCCGCGAGCAGCGCGCCGGCCGCGGCGAGCGCCGCCCACCGCCGGGAAAGTCGGATCCGCATGCCTCGACCCTAAACGGCCCGGGCGGGGCCTCCCGCTGCCGCCGGTCTGAGGTGCCCCGCCTCCTCCAGGAGTAGGCGGGGGTGCCCGCGTACCGCGGGCGCGGTAGACGCGTGGGGGCGCAAGCGGACGAAGGGGACGCGCCGCGGAGTCCCGCCGCGCGGCGCCCCTCCGCCTCGGAACGCCTCGGAACGCCTCGGACGCCGCGCCCGCCGGGTCCGTGCGGTGCCTCAGTGGTGGCGGGGGAAGCCGAGGTCGACGCCGGAGGGGGTTTCGGAGGGGTCGGGCCAGCGGGTGGTGACGACCTTGCCGCGGGTGTAGAAGCGGATGCCGTCCGTGCCGTAGACGTGGTGGTCGCCGAAGAGGGAGTCCTTCCAGCCGCCGAAGGAGTGGTAGCCGACGGGCACCGGGATCGGCACGTTGACGCCGACCATGCCCGCCTCGGCCTCCAGTTGGAAGCGGCGGGCGGCGCCGCCGTCCCGGGTGAAGACGGCGGCGCCGTTGCCGTACGGCGAGGCGTTGACGATCGCGACGCCCTCCTCGTAGGTCTCGGCGCGCAGCACGCACAGCACCGGGCCGAAGATCTCCTCCCGGTACGCCCGGGCGTCGGTCGGCACCTTGTCGAGCAGCGCGGGGCCCATCCAGAAGCCGCCCTCGTGGCCCTCGACGGTGAGGTCCGTGCCGGCGAGGACGACCTCGCACCCCTCGGCGGCGGCGCCGGTCACGTAGGAGGCGACCTTGTCGCGGTGGGCGGCGGTGATGAGCGGGCCCATCTCGGAGGTCGGGTCGGAGCCGGGGCCGACCTTGATCTTCTCGGCGCGTTCGCGGATCTTCTCGACGAGCGCGTCGCCGATCGCGCCGACCGCGACGACGGCGGAGACCGCCATGCAGCGCTCGCCCGAGGAGCCGTACGCCGCGGAGACCGCCGCGTCGGCGGCGGCGTCGAGGTCCGCGTCGGGGAGGACCAGCATGTGGTTCTTGGCGCCGCCGAGCGCCTGGACGCGCTTGCCGTGGGCGGTCGCGGTCGCGTGGACGTGCCGGGCGACGGGCGTCGAGCCGACGAACGACACGGCGTCCACACCGGGGTGGGCGAGCAGCGCCTCGACGGCGTCCTTGTCGCCCTGGACGACGTTGAACACGCCGTCCGGCAGCCCGGCTTCGGCGAGCAGTTCGGCGAGCCGGATCGACGGCGACGGGTCCTTCTCGCTGGGCTTGAGGACGAAGGTGTTGCCGCAGGCGATGGCGAGCGGGAACATCCACATCGGCACCATGGCGGGGAAGTTGAACGGGCTGATGCCGGCGACCACGCCGACGGGCTGGCGGATCGAGGCGACGTCGACCCGGTTCGACACCTGCGTGGACAGCTCGCCCTTCAGTTGTGTGGTGATCCCGCACGCCAGCTCGACGACCTCCAGGCCGCGGGCGACCTCGCCGAGCGCGTCGGAGTGGACCTTGCCGTGCTCGGCGGTGACGAGTTCGGCGATCTCGTCGCGGTGCGCGTCCAGCAGGGCGCGGAAGCGGAACAGCACGGCGGTGCGCTGCGCGAGCGACGAGGTGCCCCAGGTCGCGTAGGCGTCCCTGGCGGCGGCGACGGCGGCGTCGACCTCGTCGGCGGAGGCGAGCGCGACCCGGGCGGCGGCCTCGCCGGTGGCCGGGTCGGCGACGGGGCCCCAGCGGCCCGACGTGCCCTCGACGGGCTTGCCACCGATCCAGTGGTGGACGGTCTTCGTCATGGCGTGCGTACTCCTTCGCAGACGGCGGCGTCGAGCCGATCCCACCACGTGTTCCGGGCGCGTCGCGCCCGACACTGTGTCGGGCGTTCCGGGGTCGCCGTAGACAGGTGCGGTGGTGCGCTCCTCACGGGTCTCAGCGTTCCACGGCCGTCACATTTGTCACCAAACAGCGGATGTGCGGTCACGGCCGTTCAACAGCATGCCTCCATTCGGTCACTCTGCGTCGCAGGCCGGGCACAGGGTCGGTGATCATCAGTCCGCGCCGCGGCTCCCCGACGACCCTCCCGGGTCGCGCCGCGGCCCGCACAGGGAGGTGCCATCCAGATGACGGACCGGATGCTCTGGTCGTACAAGGAGATCGCGGCGCACATCCGGGTGCAGCCGGACACCGTCCGCTCGTACCGCAAGCACGGCCTCCTGCCGCAGCCCGACCACGTGGAGGCGGGCAAGCCCTACTGGCACGCGGACACGATCCGCACCTGGGTGGCCAACCGCCCCGGCAACCGCCACCGGGGCGGTTGACCCGGCCCCGGGCCCCGGCCGCAGAGGGCCGGGGCCCTCCGGCGGCGCACGGGCCGGGGCCTCCGGCGGCGCACGCGGCCCGCGAACCGCAGCCGCGACCTCCGGATCGCGATCGGTCCGGCGGGCCGCGACCGGGGGCCGCGAGGAGGGGACGGGGGCCGAGGCGCTCCGCCTCCTCCTCGCGTACGGCTTCGAGCGGCTGGGCCCGCACCGCGTCCACCTCGGCGCGTACGCCTTCGATCCGCGCGCCCCGCGCGTCCACGAGCGCGTCGGCTTCGTCCGGGGAGGGGTGGGGCGGCAGGCTCTGCCGCACGAGGGCGCGCGGGTCGGCTCGATCCGGACGGCGATCCCGGCGCACGAGGGGGCGGCGCACCGCGACCACGCTGGAATTCATACCCCCTAGGGGTATAGAGTGGCGATCGCACCGGGGCACCGCCCCTCCCCCGTCCCCAAAGGAGAAGCACCATGACCGCCGAGACGAACACCGACGTCACCACCGTGTACGAGGTCAAGGGCATGACCTGCGGGCACTGCGAGGGCGCCGTCACGCAGGAGCTCTCCGCGCTCCCGGGCGTCACCTCGGTCCAGGCCGTCGCCGCCACCGGCAGGGTGACCGTCACCTCCGGCGCGCCGCTCGACGAGGAGGCGGTCCGCGCCGCCGTGGACGAGGCCGGCTACGAACTGGTCGGCACGGCCGCCTGAACACCGGCCGCCGACTCCTGTGCGGGCCGTATCGCGATAAATGCCGTGATGCGGCCCGCTCCACCTGCTCAACCGAACGGTCGTTCAAGTGAATTCACCTTCACGTGACTCACCGGACCTTCACACGGAGACCTAGATCACAGATATTTAGGGGTAACCATTTGGACGGCTCGCGAGTCTGAATGGGCGATGCCGAGAACGTCTTGGGGGACGTTCATGGGATGTCTTGGGGGACGTCCCAAGGCAAGCGTTGGCCGGGGCACGTGCACCGGGGAGCTTTGAGCGGCCCTCCCGTCCGTACGTACCCCGGCAGACCGCATGCGCGAGCTTCTGCTGAAACCGGCAGACGCCCGGACCGGATCCCGTGGGGGGAATCCGCACCGGGGATATGGGAAGCGCCCCGCTCGCCGACCCGTGGGGGGATCGGCAGGCGGGGCGCTTTCGCGGTCCGGGCACCGGCCCGGGCAGGGTCGGCGTCAGCGGCCCTCGACCGGGACGAAGTCGCGCAGGACCTCACCCGTGTAGATCTGGCGCGGGCGGCCGATGCGGGAACCCGGCTCCTTGATCATCTCGTGCCACTGGGCGATCCAGCCCGGCAGGCGGCCGAGGGCGAACAGCACCGTGAACATCTCCGTCGGGAAGCCCATGGCGCGGTAGATCAGACCCGTGTAGAAGTCCACGTTCGGGTAGAGGTTGCGCGAGACGAAGTAGTCGTCGGCGAGCGCGTGCTCCTCCAGCTTCAGCGCGATGTCCAGCAGCTCGTCGCTCTTGCCGAGCGCCGAGAGGACGTCGTGCGCCGCCGCCTTGATGATCTTCGCCCGGGGGTCGAAGCTCTTGTAGACGCGGTGGCCGAAGCCCATCAGACGGACGCCGTCCTCCTTGTTCTTCACCTTGCGGATGAAGGAGTCGACGTCGCCGCCGCCCGCCTGGATGCCCTGGAGCATCTCCAGCACCGACTGGTTGGCGCCGCCGTGCAGCGGGCCCCACAGGGCCGAGATGCCGGCGGAGATCGACGCGAACATGTTCGCCTGCGACGAGCCGACCAGGCGGACCGTGGACGTCGAGCAGTTCTGCTCGTGGTCCGCGTGGAGGATCAGCAGCTTGTCGAGGGCCGAGACGACGACCGGGTCCAGCTCGTACTCCTGCGCCGGCACGGAGAACGTCATGCGCAGGAAGTTCTCGACGTACGACAGGTCGTTGCGCGGGTAGACGAACGGGTGGCCGATCGACTTCTTGTAGGCGTACGCCGCGATCGTCGGCAGCTTCGCCAGCAGCCGGATCGTCGACAGGTGGCGCTGCTTCTCGTCGAACGGGTTGTGGCTGTCCTGGTAGAAGGTCGACAGGGCGCTGACCACGGACGACAGCATCGCCATCGGGTGCGCGTCGCGCGGGAAGCCGTCGAAGAACCGCTTGACGTCCTCGTGGAGCAGCGTGTGCTGCGTGATCTCGTTGGTGAAGGCCTCCAGCTGGTCGACCTTCGGGAGCTCACCGTTGATCAGCAGGTACGCCACCTCGAGGAAGGTGGAGCGCTCGGCGAGCTGCTCGATCGGGTAGCCGCGGTAGCGCAGGATGCCCTGCTCGCCGTCCAGGTAGGTGATCGCGGATTTGTACGCGGCCGTGTTGCCGTAGCCGCTGTCCAGGGTCACCAGACCCGTCTGCGCGCGAAGCTTCCCAATGTCGAAGCCCTTGTCCCCGACGGTGCTCTCGACCACCGGGTAGGTGTACTCGCCGTCCGCGTACCGCAGTACTACAGAGTTGTCGCTCACGTCATCCCTCACCGACGTTGTGCCTCTTCTTCGAGGTGCCCTGACTGTCTCTACCATCCCCCACTTGGCTCAGCAGAGTGCACTCGGGGTCGACCATTGGGCCTATTGGCGGCACTGAGTGCCGTCAACCTGCTCATCCTGCCCCCTTCGCCCCGGTTCCGAAAGTCCTACGTGACGTTTCCCACGGGCCGTCCTCCTGTCAGCCGGTGGTCGAGTGCGGTAAAGCGCCGACCGGCCGAGACCGTCCGGACGGCCTGGCCGATCGCCTTGCGGGACCCGACGAGGACGACCAGCTTCCGGGCGCGGGTGACGGCCGTGTAGAGCAGGTTGCGCTGGAGCATCATCCAGGCGCCGGTCGTGACGGGGATCACCACGGCCGGGTACTCGCTGCCCTGCGAGCGGTGGATCGTCACCGCGTACGCGTGGGCCAGCTCGTCCAGTTCGTCGAAGTCGTACGCCACCTCCTCGTCCTCGTCCGTCAGCACCGTCAGCCGCTGGTCGTCCGGGTCGAGGGCGGTGACCACCCCCACCGTGCCGTTGAAGACGCCGTTCCTGCCCTTCTCGTAGTTGTTGCGGATCTGCGTGACCTTGTCCCCGACGCGGAAGACGCGCCCGCCGAACCGCTTCTCCGGCAGGCCGGGGCGGGCCGGGGTGACGGCCTGCTGGAGGAGCCCGTTGAGCGTGCCCGCGCCGGCCGGGCCGCGGTGCATGGGCGCCAGGACCTGCACGTCCCGGCGCGGGTCGAGGCCGAACTTCGCCGGGACGCGGCGGGCGGCCACGTCGACCGTGAGCCGCCCGGCCTCCTCGGTGTCCTCCGTGACGAACAGGAAGAAGTCCGGCAGGCCGCTGGTCACCGGGTACTCCCCGGCGTTGATCCGGTGCGCGTTGGTGACGACGCCGGACTTCTGCGCCTGGCGGAAGATCCGCGTGAGCCGCACGGACGGGACCGGGCTGTCCGGCGCCAGCAGGTCGCCCAGCACCTGCCCCGCGCCGACGCTCGGCAACTGGTCCACGTCCCCCACCAGCAGCAGGTGCGCGCCCGGCGCGACCGCCTTGACCAGCTTGTTCGCCAGCAGCAGGTCCAGCATCGACGCCTCGTCGACCACCACGAGGTCCGCGTCGAGCGGCCGGTCCCGGTCGTACGCCGCGTCGCCGCCGGGCTTCAGCTCCAGCAGCCGGTGCACCGTCGACGCCTCGGCGCCCGTCAGCTCCGCGAGCCGCTTGGCCGCCCGGCCCGTGGGCGCGGCCAGCAGGACCTTCGCCTTCTTGGCGCGGGCCAGCTCCACGACCGAGCGGACCGTGAACGACTTGCCGCAGCCCGGCCCGCCGGTCAGCACGGCGACCTTCCGGGTGAGGGCGAGCCGTACGGCGGCCTCCTGTTCGGGCGCCAGCTCCGCCCCCGTGCGGTCCGCGAGCCACGCCAGGGCCTTGTCCCAGGCGACGTCCTGGAAGGCGGGCATGCGGTCCTCCGCGGCCCGCGCCAGGCGCAGCAACTGCGCGGCGAGGGACACCTCCGCGCGGTGGAACGGCAGCAGGTACACGGCCGTGACCGGCTCGCCGTCCGGACCGGGCACCCGCTCCCGCACGACGCCGCCCTCCTCCTCGTCCGCCGCCAGCTCGGCGAGGCAGTCGATGACGAGGCCCGTGTCGACCTGGAGGAGCTTCACCGTGTCCGCGATGAGCCGCTCCTCGGGCAGGAAGCAGTGCCCCTGGTCGGCCGACTGGGACAGGGCGTGGCGCAGCCCGGCCTTGACCCGGTCGGGGCTGTCGTGGGGGATGCCGACGGCCCGCGCGATGCGGTCGGCGGTGAGGAAGCCGATGCCCCACACGTCGGCGGCCAGCCGGTACGGCTGGTTCCGCACGACGGAGATCGACGCGTCGCCGTACTTCTTGTAGATCCGCACCGCGATCGAGGTGGACACGCCGACGCCCTGGAGGAAGACCATGACCTCCTTGATGGCCTTCTGCTCCTCCCAGGCGGCGCCGATCATCCGCGTCCGCTTCGGGCCGAGGCCGGGCACCTCGACGAGCCGCTCTGGCTCCCGCTCGATGACGTCGAGCGTGTCCGTGCCGAAGTGCTCCACGATCCGGTCGGCGATGCGCGGGCCGATGCCCTTGATCAGCCCGGAGCCCAGGTAGCGGCGGATGCCCTGGATGGTCGCGGGCAGCACCGTCGTGTAGTTCTCCACGGTGAACTGCCGCCCGTACTGCGGGTGCGAGCCCCAGCGGCCCTCCATCCGCAGCGACTCGCCCGGCTGCGCGCCGAGCAGCGAGCCGACGACGGTGAGCAGCTCACCGCCGCCGCGCCCGGTGTCGACCCGGGCGACCGTGTACCCGTTCTCCTCGTTGCTGTACGTGATCCGTTCGAGGACGCCTTCCACCACCGCCGTCTGCGACATGCCCCCGACGCTACCCATCCCCTCCGACAGCGCGCCGCCGCCTGTGGACGAACCGTCCACGGGCGGCGGCCGGCGCGGGAGGGCGGACGGGACCCGTCCGGGCCCGTCCGCTCCTCCCCCGCCGGTGCTCCCGGCCCCCCGCGTCCCCTTCCGGCGGAACCCGGCTCCCGGGGATCCCGGAAGCCGGTGGCGGCACGCGCCGCGCCGGAAGGGCCGCACAGACGACGCGGGGGGCGGGTCCTTCGGGGTCCCGGCGCCGGCACGGGGCGCCGGGACCCCCGTCAGAGGGTGTGCTCTCAGAGGGTGTGCTCGACGTACCGGCGGGCGGTCTCCTCCAGCAGTTCCACGCCGTCGCGCGCCCACAGGACGTCGTTGAACAGCTCGACCTCGATGGGGCCCGTGTACCCGGCCGCGTCGACGCGCGTCCGCCACTCCCGCATGTCGATCGAGCCGTCGCCGATCTGCCCGCGCCCGTTGAGGACGCCCTCCGGCAGGGGCGTGACCCAGTCGGCCAGCTGGAAGGAGTGGATGCGGCCCTGCTCGCCCGCGCGGGCGACCGCCGCCGGGGCCCGGTCGTCCCACCAGATGTGGTACGTGTCCACGACCACGCCGACCTGGGTGGCCGGGAAGCGCTCCGCGATGGCCAGCGCCTGGTCGAGGGTGGAGACCGCGCAGCGGTCCGCCGCGTACATCGGGTGCAGCGGTTCGATCGCGAGGCGCACGCCGCGCTCGGCCGCGTAGGGCGCGAGTTCGGCGATGGCGTCCGCGATGCGCTCGCGGGCCGCGGCCAGGTCCTTGCTCCCGGGCGGCAGGCCGCCGGAGACCAGGACGAGCGTGTCCGTGCCGAGCGTCGCCGCCTCGTCGATCGCCGCACGGTTGTCGTCGAGGTCCTCGGCGGTGGTGAAGAAACCGCCGCGGCACAGGGTGGTGACGGCGAGCCCGGCGTCGCGGACCAGCTTGGCGGCCGCCTCCACGCCGTACTCCTGGACCGGCTCGCGCCACAGGCCGATCCCCGGGACGCCTAGGCGCGCGCACGCCTCGGTGAGCTCCGGGAGGGCCAGCTGCTTGACGGTCATCTGGTTGATGCTGAAGCGGGTCAGGTCGAGGCCGGTCACCGGGTCACCCCGTACACCGCGAGGAGGGACGTCATGCGGGCCGCCGCGAGCTGCGGGTCGGGGAACAGGCCGAGGCCGTCGGCGAGTTCGTACGCGCGTGCCAGGTGCGGCAGGGAGCGCGCCGACTGCAGGCCGCCGACCATCGCGAAGTGGTCCTGGTGGCCGGCGAGCCACGCCAGGAAGACGACGCCCGTCTTGTAGAAGCGGGTCGGCGCCTGGAAGAGGTGCCGGGAGAGCTCGACGGTGGGGTCGAGGAGCTTGCGGAAGCCCTCGGTGTTCCCGGTGTCGAGGAGCCGGACCGCCTCGGCGGCCAGCGGGCCGAGCGGGTCGAAGATGCCCAGCAGGGCGTGGCTGAAGCCGCGGTCGTCGCCCGCGATCAGCTCCGGGTAGTTGAAGTCGTCGCCCGTGTAGCAGCGCACGCCCCCCGGGAGGCGGCGGCGCAGGTCGACCTCGCGCTGCGCGTCCAGCAGGGAGATCTTGACGCCGTCGACCTTGTCCGGGTGGGCGGCGATGACCTCCAGGAAGGTCTCCGTCGCCGCGTCGAGGTCGGAGGAGCCCCAGTAGCCCTCCAGCGCGGGGTCGAACATCGGGCCGAGCCAGTGCAGGACGACCGGTTCGCTCGCCTGCCGCAGCAGGTGGGCGTAGAGCTCCAGGTAGTCGTCCGGGGTGCGGGCGGCGGCGGCCAGCGCGCGCGAGGCCATGAGGATCGCCTGGGAGCCCGTCTCCTCGACGAGGGCGAGCTGCTCCTCGTACGCGGCGCGGACGGCGTCCAGGTCGGCCGGGCCCGTCAGCTGGTCGGTGCCCACGCCGCAGGCGATGCGCCCGCCGACCGCCTTCGCCTCGGCGGCGGAGCGGCGGATCAGCTCGGCGGCGCCCGCCCAGTCCAGGCCCATGCCCCGCTGGGCGGTGTCCATGGCCTCGGCGACGCCCAGGCCGTGCGACCACAGGTGGCGGCGGAAGGCGAGGGTGGCGTCCCAGTCGACGGCCGCCGGGGAGTCCGGGGTCGTGTCGGCGTACGGGTCGGCGACGACGTGCGCGGCCGAGAAGACCGTGCGGGAGACGAGCGGGGCGCCGGTGGTGAAGGCGCGCGGCTCGGTACGGGGCCGGTACGCGCGCGTGGAGCCGTCCGGGTTCGGGAGGTGGACCGTGGGTCCGGCGGGGGCGGTCACAGCGACAGCTCCGGCACCTCGAAACGGCGGCCCTCGGCCGAGGACTTCAGGCCCAGCTCGGCGAGCTGCACGCCGCGCGCGCCCGCGAGGAGGTCCCAGTGGTACGGCTCGTCGAGGTAGACGTGGCGCAGGAACAGCTCCCACTGGGCCTTGAAGCCGTTGTCGAACTCGGCGTTGTCCGGCACCTCCTGCCACTGGTCGCGGAAGGAGTGGGTGACGGGCAGGTCCGGGTTCCAGACCGGCTTGGGGGTCATGGAGCGGTGCTGGACGCGGCAGCCGCGCAGCCCGGCGACGGCGGAGCCGTGCGTACCGTCGACCTGGAACTCGACCAGCTCGTCGCGGTGGACGCGGACCGCCCAGGAGGAGTTGATCTGGGCGACGGCGCCGCCCTCCAGCTCGAAGACCCCGTACGCCGCGTCGTCGGCGGTGGCGGTGTACGGCTTGCCCTGCTCGTCCCAGCGCTGCGGGATGTGCGTGGTGACGTGGGCGCTGACGCTGGTCACCCGGCCGAACAGCTCGTGCAGCACGTACTCCCAGTGCGGGAACATGTCGACGACGATGCCGCCGCCGTCCTCGGCGCGGTAGTTCCAGCTGGGGCGCTGGGCGTCCTGCCAGTCGCCCTCGAAGACCCAGTAGCCGAACTCGCCGCGCACGGAGAGGATCTCGCCGAAGAAGCCGCCGTCGATGAGGCGCTTCAGCTTGAGCAGGCCCGGCAGGAAGATCTTGTCCTGGACGACGCCGTGCTTGATGCCGGCTTCGCGCGCGAGGCGGGCCAGTTCCAGGGCGCCGGCCAGGTCGGCGGCGGTGGGCTTCTCGGTGTAGACGTGCTTGCCGGCGGCGATCGCCTTGGTGAGGGCGCCCACGCGCGCGGAGGTGACCTGGGCGTCGAAGTAGATGTCGGTGCGGTCGTCCGCGAGAACGGCGTCGAGGTCGGTGGACCACTCGGTGAGCCCGTGGCGCTCCGCGAGCTCGCGCAGGGCGTGCTCGCGGCGGCCGACGAGGACCGGCTCGGGCCACAGGACGTGGCCGTCGCCGAGGTCGAGGCCGCCCTGCTCGCGGATCGCGAGGATGGAGCGCACCAGGTGCTGCCGGTAGCCCATCCGACCCGTGACGCCGTTCATGGCGATCCGCACTGTCCTGCGTGTCACGAAGGTCCCTCCATGTCTGACTGTGTGAGCCGCGTGTGCTCTCTGGGGCGTACGCGAGGGGCCGCGACTTCTGCGAGAAGTGCGGCTCATCGTCATAGCAAGCGCTTTCTATCGCTGATGACGCTAGCCTGCCGACAGCGGCCGGTACAAGAGCCGCGGCCGACTTCCCCGACTTCTCCTCGGAGGGCACGCGATGACAGTCACCCTGGCCGACGTGGCGGCGCGCGCGCGGGTGTCGCCGGCGACCGTCTCGCGGGTCCTCAACGGCAACTATCCGGTCGCCGCGTCCACCCGGGAACGGGTGCTGCGCGCCGTCGACGAACTGGACTACGTCCTGAACGGCCCCGCCAGCGCCCTCGCCGCCGCGACCTCCGACCTCGTGGGCATCCTCGTCAACGACATCGCCGACCCGTTCTTCGGGATCATGGCGGGCGCCGCGCAGAGCGCCATCGGCGACACCGGGACGGGCCGCGCGGGCGGCGAGAAGCTCGCTGTCGTCTGCAACACGGGCGGCTCCCCCGAGCGCGAACTGACCTACCTGACGCTCCTTCAGCGCCAGCGCGCGGCCGCCGTGGTCGTCACCGGCGGGGCGCTGGTCGACCCGGGCCACATCGCCGCGCTCACCGCCAAGTTGACGAAGCTCGGCGACGCCGGGACGCGCGTCGTGCTGTGCGGACGGCCGCCCATGCCGGGTGACGCCGTCGCGGCGACCCTCGCGTTCGACAACCGGGGCGGCGCCCGGAGCCTCACCGAGCACCTGCTGTCCCTCGGCCACCGCCGCATCGGGTACGTCGCCGGCCCGGTCGAGCGGAGCACCACCCGCGACCGGCTGGACGGCCACCGCGACGCGATGACCGCGGCGGGCCTGGACGGGCCGGGCCTGGACCGGCTCACCGTCTACGGCCGGTACACCCGCGCGTCCGGGTACGACGCCACCCGCGAACTCCTCGCCCGCGAACCGTCCCTCACGGCCGTCGTCGCCGCCAACGACACGGTCGCCCTCGGCGCCTGCGCGGCGCTGCGGGAGGCGGGGCTGCGCATCCCGGACGACGTGTCCGTGGCCGGCTTCGACGACCTGCCGTTCTCGGTCGACGCGGTGCCGTCCCTGACGACGGTCCGCCTGCCGCTGCACGAGGCGGGGGTGCGGGCGGGCCGCCTCGCGATGGGCGCGGACACGCCGCCGCCGGGCGGCGTGTCGACGATCCGGGGCGAACTGATGGTGCGCGCGTCGACGGCGCCTCCGCGCGCGTAGGGGCGCCGGGCACTCCTCGCACGTCCCGACGGCGTGGCCGCTGGCGCCTCCGCGCGCGGAAGGGGCGCCGGGGCCGGTCCGGCGCGGCCGGGCCGCAGGCGTCTTCGCGCGCAGGGGGCGTGCTCGCCGAGGGCCGGATCGGGTTCGGCACGGCGGCACTTCCGCGCGCAGGCACTCCGTGCGCAGGCACTCCGTGCGCAGGCACTCCGTGCGCAGGGGCGGCCTCCGCGTGCGCGGTCCCCCTACCGCGCGGGACAGGGCGCCTCCGCACGCGTAGAGGTGACCTCCGCACCCGGACCGGGACGGCCTCCGCGCGCCTGGTCCTCGTCCGCGCCGGACAGGGTGCCTCCGCGCGCGGAGGGGCGGCCCGTCCCGCCGACGGCCGCGCCCAGCGGCGCGGTCGGCACCTCCGCGCGTAGGGACCCCATCTCGTACATCCCGCCGAGCAGCGCCGCGTCGGCGCCTCCGCGCGCGTGGGGACGGCCTCCGGGGTCGGTCCCGCGGGCACACTCCCGCGTCCGCGCGCGGCGGCCGCACCGTTCGGGAAGGCCGTCGAAGCCCGTTCGCCGTCCCGCCCGGACACGGCCCGGGACGCCCGGGGCGCGTTCCCGGCGCCGGACCGCGCCCCCCGCCCGCTCACCCGTCCGCGACATGACGAAGATCACAAGAGCTTCACACTTTTGCCCTTTTTGCAAGGTTTTGCTGTGTAAAAAATGATCATAGGGTGAGGCTCGACCACAAGATCGAACTGTTTCCCCGGGCGCCCCCGAGGCCCTCCCCTTCCAGACGACCCATGAGAAGAACCCCGCCCAGCGGCCCTCCTCCCGGCCGCCACCACGCCCGCCCCGGACGCGCGCCCGCGACCGGCGGCGAGGCCGGCAGGCAGAGGGCCACGGGCACGGGCTCGTGGGGGTCGAGGTCTCCGCGTGACGCCCGGGCAGTTCTCCACCCGCCCTTCTGCGCTCCGCCGGCCGGCCGCGCGCAGACCTTCCGTCAAGGAAACAAGGCCATGCGACACACCAGACCCCTGCGCCTCGCCGCGCTCGCCTCGGCCCTCGTCGCGGGTCCGCTCGCACTGTGCGCCGCGCCCGCGGCCGCCGTCACCGGGACCGCCGTCACGGACGACTCCCACGCGTTCACGGCACGGTTGGAGATAGGCGCGGGCGACGCGCTCCGCTCCTGCTCCGGCGCCCTCGTCGACGCCCAGTGGGTGCTGACCGCCGCGTCCTGCTTCACCGGTGGCCTCACCGAACTCGCGGTCGGCAAGCCCGCCGAGAAGACCGTCGCCACGATCGGCCGCGCCGACCTGACCACCACCGGCGGACACGTCAGCGAGATCGTCGAGCTGGTGCCCCACACCGGCCGCGACCTGGTGATGGCGCGCCTCGCCACGCCCGCCACCGGGATCACCCCGGTCGCGGTCTCCACCGCGCCCGTGACCGCCGGTACCGCGCTCACCGCCGCCGGCTACGGCCGCACCAGGACCGAGTGGGCTCCCCTCGCGCTCCACACCGCTTCCTTCACCGCCGACGCGGTCGCCGCCACCACCCTCGACATCACGGGGAAGACCCCGGGCGACGCCGTCTGCAAGGGCGACACCGGCGGCCCCCTGCTGCGGCAGGTGAACGGCGTGCCCGAGCTCGTCGGCGTCAACAGCCGCTCCTGGCAGGGCGGTTGCTTCGGCACCGACGCCGCGGAGACCCGCACGGGCGCCGTCGCCGCCCGCGTCGACGACGTCAGCCACTGGGTCCAGAAGACGCGGCTGGTCCACGGACTGTCGAACGTCACCGACGTGATGACGGCCGCTGACTTCAACGCGGACGGCCGCACCGACATCGCCGCGGTCCTCACGGACGGCGGTCTGCACGCCTTCTACTCCGGCCCCGACGGAACCCTCGGATACGGCCGCAACCTGTGGAAGGACAACGGCTGGAAGACGGTCAAGAAGATCGTCGGCGGTGACTTCAACGGCGACGGCAACACCGACATCGCGGCCATCTCCTCCACGGGGAGCCTCCTGCTGTACCCGGGTACGGGCAGTACCGGGAAGCTGGGGGCGAACGTGAAGATGTGGCCCGACTCGAGCTGGAGCGGAACGGCCCCCATGACCCGCTTCAAGACGGACGCGTCGGGCCGGGACGGCCTGGTGGTCCAGGCGGCGGACGGCGCGCTGCTCGGCTACGTGCCCGGCCCGAACGGGGTCCTGTCCACCACGACCCGGTCGATGTGGCCGGACAAGACGTGGACCAAGAAGACGATCGGGGGCGGGGACTTCAACCTGGACGGCAGGGACGACATCGTCGCCGTCGCCGAGGACGGCAGCCTGCACCTGTACGCGGGCAACGCCAGGGGAACGCTCGACCCCGCCCGCTCCCTGTGGCCCGACAAGTCCTGGATCAACATGAAGGCCGTGTTCGTCGGCGACGTGGACGGCAACGGCAAGGCCGACGTCATCGCCCGGGCGAACAACAACAACTTCTTCCGGTACTCCGGTGACGGTACGGCGCTGGCTCCGGCCCGTCCCCTGTGGCTCACGACGCCGGCGACTTCCTGACCGGCCCCCGGGCAGTCCCGCGCCGCCGTGCCGCCCGGCACGGCGGCGCGGGCTCCGGAGCCCCGGACCGCCCTCCCGCCCCACGGCGTGCCGGTGCCGGTCCGCGCCCTGCCCCTCGGAACGCCCCGGGGCGATCGCCGTCGCGCCGGGCGAAGCGCGCGGAACGCCGTGGCTCCGCCCATGGGACGACCCCCGGACGTCAAGCGCGCTTGAGGACGAGCCCCGCCCGGGTGTGCCCGCCCCCTCCGGGGGTTCCGGCACCCGGGGCGGACGCGCGGGCGCCCGCCGTTCCTCAGCGACCGGCCCCGGTGACCTCCCCGTGGCCCTGCCGGGGGCGGACGAGGAGGACCAGCGCGAGCGCGGCCAGGGCCAGGGAGACGAGCATGACGAGGGCCATCGGCAGGGAGCTGTCCTCGCCGAAGAGGCCGACCAGGGGGGAGGCGACCGCCCCGCACAGGAACTGCAGGCCGCCCAGGAGCGCGGACGCCGCTCCCGGCGCGGCACGGCCGATGTTCTGCCCCAGGCTCATCGTGGCCGGTATGAGCGTGCCGATGCCGCACATCACCACGAAGAGGGTGATCCAGGTCCCGGCCATGGTCTCGCCGAAGGCGGCGGTGACGAGGACCTGGGCCAGCGCGCCGGTGCCGGCGACCGCGACGCCCGCGCTGAGGAGGGTGTTGAGGCGGAAGCGACGGGCGAGCCGGGCGAAGGCGGCGCCACCGAGCAGCATGCCCACGGCGTTGACGGCGAAGACCAGCGAGTAGGTGCCGGTGGTGACGCCGTGGACGTGCTCGAAGACGAAGCTGGACCCGCTGATGTACGCGAACAGGGCGCCGGAGGCCAGGCCCAGGACGAGGACGTAGCCGAGGAAGGCCCGGTCGCGCACCAGGCCCCCCATGGCGCGGTACGTGCCGGCCGGACCGCCGCGGTGGCGGCGCTCGGGCGGCAGGGACTCGGGCACCTTGGTGAGGACGCCGAGCAGCAGCAGGACGCCGACGAGGCAGAGCACGCCGAAGACCGTCCGCCAGGTGGACACGGCGAGGACGGCCCCGCCGAGCACCGGTGCGGCGACCGGGGCGACGCCGAGGATCTGGGAGAGCACCGCGAAGTGGCGGGGGATGTCCGCTCCGGTGAAGCGGTCGGTGATCACGGCCCGGGCGAGCACCATGCCGACGGCCCCGGCGACCCCCTGCAGGAAGCGGGCGGCGATCAGGACGTACACGTCCGGCGCCGCGGCGCAGGCGAGGGAGAAGACGGCGAACCCGGCGGCCCCGCCGAGCAGCAGCCGGCGCCGGCCGAGGCCGTCGCTGAGGGGGCCCAGGAGGAGCTGGCCGACGACCAGGCCCAGTAGGAAGGCCGTCATCGTCAGTTGCACGGCCGAGCTGTTCGTGCGCAGGGCGGCGCCCATCGCGGGGAAGCCCGGCACGTACATGTCGGTCGCCAGCGGGGCGACCGCCGTGAGCGAGCCGAGGACGACCAGGAGGGCGGTGGCCCGGCGGGGCGGTGCGGCCGGACCACCGGGCACGGCCGGGGCACCGGAGCCGGGTGCGGCCGGGGTACCGCGGACGGGCGCCCGGGAGACCTCGCGGGCGCCGCCCCGGGGCGGGGTGGTCCGGGCCATCAGCCGGCCTCGCGGAGGTCGTGGGCGGCGAGGCGGGGAAGGATGCGCCGGGCGTTGGCCGTGGTCAGGGACCGCCAGTCCCCGCCGCCCGGTGCCGGCGCGGCGTCGAGGCCGGCGACGTGGGCCTCCACCCCCGCCGCGGGGGTCCACACGTGGTCGCTGCCGTACAGCAGCCGGTCGGGGTCGGCCAGGCCGAGCAGGGCGGGGAGCTGGCGGGGCAGCGCGGGCCCTGCGAGGTCGTAGTACAGGCGGCGCAGTTGCGCGACCGCGTCGGGCGCCTGGGTGCCCTCGGGCATGAACATCCGCATGAAGCCGTCGACGCGGTCGGCCAGGACCGGCAGGGCGCCGCCGCAGTGCGGAACGATGATCTTCAGGTTCCGGTGGCGCTCCAGCGCTCCGGCCAGGAGGAGGTCGGTGACGGTGCGGGCCGTGTCGAAGACGAACTCGATCATGGGCCTGGGGCGGCCGAGGGCGGACCGCTCCCAGCACACCGGCGAGGTCGGGTGGAGGAAGACGACCGCGCCGCGCCGGTCGAGCTCCGCCCAGACCGGCTCCAGCGCCGGGTCGCCGAGGTAGGTGCCGTGGGTGTTGGTCTCCAGGACCACGCCGTCGGCGCCGAGCACGTCGAAGGCGTGGGCGGTCTCCTCCAGGGCGCCGTCGACGTCCGGGAGGGGCAGGGAGGCGAACAGCCCGAAGCGGCCCGGGTGCTCCCGGACGGCCTCGGCGCCGGCCTCGTTGACCTCGCGGGCCAGGCGGCGGGCGGAGGCGTCGTCACCGAAGTGCACGCCCGGCGAGGAGATCGAGAGCATCGCGGCGTCGATGCCGCACCGGTCCATCACCTCCAGGTGGGCGGCGGCCGACCAGGAGGGCCAGGCGGGGACGCCGTCGGGCATCGTGTGGCCGGCCTCCTTCGCCGTGCGGACGTAGGAGTCGGTCACGAAGTGGGCGTGTACGTCGACGAGGCCGACGGTGCCGTCGGGAGCCAAGGGGGCCTTCTTCCGGTAGGGGACGTGTACGGCTGGGCTGGCGGGCGGGGTCAGCTCCCCGACGAACGCCACTGGTGGTCGGGGAGGAAGGTCACGTCGTACTGCTGGGGGACGGTGGCGAACTTGCCGGGTTCGGGGACGACCGGTTCGCGGGGCAGGGTGAGCGCGTCGGTGGGGGCGCCGAAGTTCTCGAAGAACCGCTCGAAGGTGCCGCCGGGGCCGGCGGCCACGCCGACGACCCGGCTGTGGTGGCGCTCCATGCGGTAGGCGTGCGGACAGTTCTTGGGCACGAAGCCGAAGTCGCCCGGGGTGAGGAGCTTCTCGTGCTGGTTGCCTTCGAGGTCCTCGACGAAGAGGCGCACCGCGCCGTCGGTGACGTAGAAGACCTCGTGGGTGTCGGGGTGGGAGTGGGCCGGGATGATGTTGCCCTTGGGGCCCTCGACGGTGAAGAAGTTGAAGGTGTTCTCGGTCTGCTCGCCGCCCGCGTAGACGGTGATCAGGTCGCCGAAGAGGTGGGCGCGGTCGCCGTGCCCCTTCTCGATGAAGTAGGGGGTGCCCGGCTCGGCGGGGATGTGGGAGCGGGTGCGGTAGCGGGTGGCGTACTCGATGGTCATCTGCGGTCTCCCGGTCGTCGTGGAGGGGGCCCGCACGCGGGGCCGCGGGGATGGCCGCGCGCCGCGGTGCCGGCGCGGGAGGCGGCCGGGACCGGCCGTGTCTGACGGTTTCGGTCACCCGGGTCTTCGGGCGCTTTGCCTCCCCCGGGCGTACGGGCCGCTCTCCAGCCCTTTTCACGCTAGTGCCGGGTGTCGGCCCGACCGCCTACACTCGGGACACGCCATGAAGAAAAACGGACAGACCGCGGAGGAGCCGCCTCCGCGTGACATCGCGGCCGTCCCCTACCGGCCGACGCCGGGCACCCCGCCGGGCATCGAGGTGGTGCCGCTCGACCGCCTCGCCGAACGCGCACACGGCCACGGCATCGACCCCTACCGGCCCAGCCGTCCGGTCTTCCACCTGCTGATCCACGTGCGGGCCGGTGTCGCGCGCTGCTCGGTCGACTTCGCCGCGGACGCGATCCCGCCCGGCGGCTGGCTGTGGGTGCGGCCCGGGCAGGTCGTGCAGTTCCTCTCCCCGCTGGACCGCACCGAGGGCACGGTGGTCGTCTTCCCGGCCGGTTTCCTCAGCGGCACCACCGCCGTCCTCACCGCCGCAGCCGGACCCGCCCCGCGCCGGCACGTGACCCCCACCGCCCGGCACGCCGGGTCGCTGCGCCGCGTCCTCGACGCGCTCGAAAACGAGTACGCCCACCTCTCCGACCTGCCCCTGACGGCCCACATCGAGACGATGCGCCACCTGCTGTCCGCCCTCCTGATCCGCCTCGCCCACGTGGACGGCTCCGCGCTCCCGGAGGGCGCGGCCGGCGAGCCGTTCCGCCGCTTCCGCGAGGCCGTCGAGCAGGACTTCGCGCGCACCCACCGCGTCGAGGACTACGCCGCCCGCCTCGGCTACAGCACGCGCACCCTCACCCGCGCCACCCGGGCCGCCGCCGGATGCGGCGCCAAACGCCTCATCGACGACCGGGTGCTCCTGGAGGCCAAACGCCTCCTCGTCCACACCGCCCTGTCCCCCGCCGCCATCGGCGACCGCGTCGGCTTCACGCACCCCACCGCCTTCAGCGCCTTCTTCCGCCGGCGCACCGGCACCACCCCCACCGGCTTCCGCGCCCTGGCCGCCGGCGCGCCCACCGCGCCGCACACCGCGGGAGGACCGCCCGCCGACGGCCGGACCGCGCCCGGATAGCCTGCCCGCACGGGCACGGCACGAGCACGGTCGACGGGCACGGGCACGGTCGACGGGCACGGTCGACGGGCACGGGCACGGCACGAGCACGGTCGACGGGCACGGGCACGGTCAACGGGCTGCCGGACGCGGCGCGCGCCCGGGCGGAGGGCCGACTCCCCGGCGGGGAAGCACCGTGGAAGCCGCACCGCTGCGGGGCGGCTGGACCTCGCGGACGCGGCGCCCGGAGGCGGACGGGCCCGGCGGGCGCCGCTCGCTGGTCCTGCAGTCGTTCGTCGAGCCGTTCCTCGTCCGGCCCGACCTTCTCCGTACGGCCCGCCCTTCTCCGTACGTCGAGCCGTTCTCCGTACGGCACGCCGAGGGGCCGCTGTCCCGCGAGGCCGACGTCCTGCGGCTCCCCGGCCGTACGGGCGTGCCCGCCGCCGGGCCGGTGGCCGTGGAGTGACGGGCGGGTGAGGGGCGGACGACGGGCGGATGGCGCGCAGGGGTCGCGTTCGAAAGTTTCCCTTCGTACGCGGTGATTGACGTGCCCATGGCGCACTCCTAGCTTAGCAAGCGCTTTCCATCTCTCGTGCCGAGAGCCGCACTCCCCTGCCTGCGCCCCGCAGGCGACCACGGAGAAGGACGAGGATCCCCCATGAAGACGAAATCCACGCTGTCCGCGCTGGCGTGCGCCGCCCTGGCGGCCGGTACCGTCGTGGTGCTGCCCGCCACCGCGTCGGCCGCGCCGATCCGTTACGAGGCCGAGCGCGCGCCCGCCACCTGCGACGGCAGCGTCGACACCAACCACGCCGGGTACTCCGGGACCGGCTTCTGCAACGGCCGCAACGCCGTCGGCGCGGCCCTGCAGTTCACGGTGGACGCCCCGCAGGCCGGCACCGCGACGCTGACGGTCCGCTACGCCAACGGGACCACCACCCCGCGGCCCGCGAACCTCACGGTCAACGGCGCGTCGGCCGGGTCGTCGACGTTCGCCGGCACCGGCGCCTGGGCGACCTGGGCGACGGCGACGTTCACCGTCCCGCTGAACGCGGGGAGCAACACCGTCCGGTTCGTCCCCACCACCGCCGAGGGCCTGGCCAACATCGACGCCCTGGACGTGGAGACGGGCGGCGGTACGACCACCCCGCCGCCCCCGGGCAACGCCCTGTACGTGGCGCCGAACGGCACCGACGGCGCCGCCGGCACGGAGTCGGCGCCGACGACGCTCGCCTCGGCGATCAACCGCATCACCCCCGGCGGCACCATCTACGTGCGCGGCGGCACGTACCGCTTCTCGCAGACCGTCACCATCCCGGCCGGCAAGAACGGCACGGCGAGCGCCCGGACGAAGCTGGCCGCGTACCCGGGCGAGACGCCGGTGCTGAACTTCTCCGCCATGGCGGAGGACCCGGCCAACCGCGGGCTCGCCCTCAACGCGTCGTACTGGCACGTCAACGGCCTCGTCGTCGAGCGCGCCGGCGACAACGGCATCTTCGTGGGCGGCAGCAACAACGTCATCGAGCGCACGGTGACCCGCTTCAACCGCGACACCGGCCTCCAGCTCTCGCGGGCGGCCTCCACCACCCCGCGCGACCAGTGGCCGTCCCACAACCTCGTCCTGAGCGCGGAGTCGCACGACAACGCCGACTCGGACGGCGAGGACGCCGACGGCTTCGCCGCGAAGCTCACCGTCGGCCCCGGCAACGTCTTCCGGTACGCCGTGGCCCACAACAACATCGACGACGGCTGGGACCTGTACACCAAGACGGACACCGGCCCCATCGGCCCGGTGACCATCGAGGACTCCCTCGCCTACGAGAACGGCACCCTCTCCGACGGCACGCAGAACACCGCCGGTGACCGCAACGGCTACAAGCTGGGCGGCGAGGACATCGGCGTCGACCACGTCGTGCGGCGCAGCATCGCGTACGACAACGGCAAGCACGGGTTCACGTACAACCGCAACCCGGGCTCGATGACCGTGTCGAACAACCTCAGCGTCGACAACGCCCAGCGCAACTACACCTGGGAGGCCGGGTCCTCGGTGTTCCGGAACAACACCTCGTGCCGCAGCGGCAGCGGCACGAACGACAAGGTCGTGGGCAACGTCGACGCCACGAACCAGTTCTGGACCGGCACGAACGGCTCCCGCTGCTCCTCCTACACCGGCGCCCTGACCTGGACGTACGCCTCCGACGGCCGCCTGGTCGTCTCCTTGGGCGGCCGGGTGGTCAGCCTGTAGGCACCCGTGGTCGCACGCCCTGCCCCGTCCGGACCGTCCGGACGGGGCAGGGTCCGTCAGGGCGCCGCGCCCCCTACGCGGCCGTCAGTCCGAGCGACCTGAGGACGGGCCGGGGCACGTCCGCGTCCTCCAACTCGTCGACCACGCGGAGGATGTGGTCGGCCAGCACCATGTCACGGGCCACCGGGGCGATGTCGTCCCCGATGCCCCGCAGGTAGGCGGCGATCTTCGACCAGGAGTAGAAGGCCGTGCCGGCCGTTTCCACTTCCGGCGCCGGGAACCCCCCGCTCCCGCGCTGGCCGCGCGCGAGCTGCACCAGCGACTGGCGGCTCCGCGCGCACCGCTGGGCCGCCTCGCCCAGCGTCACGACGTCATCGTGCCGCACGCCTACCGCGCGTAGCCCGGGGACGAGTCTGATGTCCCGGGCCACCTGGGCGATCGCCTCCAGGAGCGTCGGCGCCTCCACGTCGCACACGAGCTCCCGCAACGCCGGGTCGTCCGCCCTGTGGTGCGCGTGGCGGCTCGGTTCCTCGGGGCCCAGCACGTACGAGACGGAACCGTCCGCGAAGGCCTCGCAGTGGTCGAACGCGTCGGCCTGCTCGGGGGTGAGCGGCTGGTTGAGCCGGAGGACGAAGCTCCACTCGGGCATGGCGCACTCCTTCCGATCAGTGCTGGTGGGCGTGCACGAATCTATCGATTTTCTTCGCCTCGTTACCGGGACTGCGCGGAGTGCCGTGCACGGTGAGCCGTTGGCCGCAGCCACAGCAGACCACCCAGCCCCATCGGTGGCCGTTCTCGTCGGGTAGGACGTGGAGGCCGGCCCGCTTCGCCCGGTCCAGTGCGGCGGCGACGTCTCGGCACTGGTGCCGACCTTTGGAGATCACGACTTCAACCGCACGGCCGGCCGTTGCGCATATGCAACACCTTGAGGGGTGAAGGCGTTCTCCGCCGGCCCCCGCGATCGCGGTGGGCGTGCGCGGCGGCGTGGAAGCCGCGCAGGGGGGTAGCTTCGGGGGATGAAGTTCGCGTTTTCCACCCTCGGGGTGCCCGGAATGGCTGTCGGTGACGTGGTGCGGTTGGCCGGGGAGGCCGGGTGCCGGGGGGTCGAGTTGCGGGCGCACCCCGAGGAGCCCGTGCACCCCGGGCTCGTCGCGCACGAACGGCGGGCGGTCGCGCGGGAGTTCGCCGCCGCCGGGGTCGACGTCCTCTGCGTCGCCGGGTACGCGCGCGTGGCTGCCGAGGGGGACGACGACGCCGTGTACGAGGAGCTGCACCGGCTGATCCACCTGGCGGCCGACCTCGGGGCGCCGTTCGTGCGGGTCTTCCCCGGGGGCGGCGAGCAACCGCGGGACCGTGCCGACGCCGTCGCCGCCCGGCGGCTCGGGGCCGCCGCCGAGGTCGCCGCCGAGACCGGCGTGCGCATCCTGCTGGAGAACCACGACTCGCACCCTGCGGGCGCCGACACCGCCCGGGTCGTCGCCGCCGTGGGCCACCCCCACGTGGGCGTGGTGTGGGACGTGATGCACGCCTGGCGGGCCGGTGAGGAGCCCGCGCGGACGTACGGGCTGCTGGAGCCCTACCTCGGGTATGTGCAGGTCAAGGACTGTGCCGGGCGTGACGACACGACACCGGTGCCGCTCGGTGCCGGCGCCCTGCCGCTGCGCGCGTGCGTCGCGCCGGTCGGACCGGACGGCTGGTTCTGCTGGGAGTACGAGAAGCGGTGGTACCCCGACGTCCCCGAACTGCCCGCCCTGCTCGCGGCCGGGCGCGCCCACGTCGAGGGGCTGCTCGCCACCGGGTGAGGCCCGGTCCCGGCGCCGGGGCGGGCGGTGACGGCCGTACGGGGTGACGGCCCCGTGCCGGGGCCGCGTACGGCCTCGGCGCCCTGGCGCGGGATGCGGCGCCCCGGCGGTAGAGCGGCGGCGGGGACGCGGATCTCCGGCGCGTCGCGCCGTCCGCCCGGCGGGGACGGGGTTGGGGCTCCACGCACCGGGCCCGGGGCGGCTCCGGGGCGGGCGGGGCGGCTCCGGGACGGGCGGTGACTGGCGGGGGGTCGGCGGAACGCGATAGGAGTGGACCGGTATCCGCCGGCCCGCCGCCGCAGGCGCGCCATCCAGGAGGGGACGTCGTCGTGTCGTTCGGGGGACAGAATCCACACGGAGGCGACCCGTACGCGGGCCATCCGTACGGCGGCGACCCCTACGGCAACCCGTACGTGCCGGGGCCGCGCCCGCCGTACCAGCAGCCGTACCCCTACCCCCACCCCCACCAGCACCCGTACCGGTCCCCGCATCCGTACCCCTACCGGCCGCCGCTGTGGCAGCGGTTCCGGGAGGACGAGTGGCCGACCCTGCGGGAGCTGCTCGGGTACATGAGCGGGGGGAGGGCGCTGCTGTGGGTGCCGTTCGTCTGCTGCGTGTGGCCCGCGCTCGCGATCCTGGTCGGCTACCCGATGGCCCGCGCGGCGCGCAGGAAGGCTCGGCAGGTCTTCCCGTACGACGCGCGCCGGATCGGGGACCCGGACATCGCGCGCGTGCAGAAGGCCAGGGCCTGGGCGGCGGCCGTCGCGTCGCTGCTGATCCTCGCCGTCTACGGGACGGCGGAAGACTGGGACCAGGCGCAGGATCAGTACCTCATGCGGCTCGCGCTCACCCCGTGGCTGCTGCTGCTCAGCACGCCCGTGGTGGTCCTCGTCCTGTTCCGGCTGTCGCCGCCGGTGGCCCGGCCGGGGATGCGGGCGGGGCTGCGGCCGGCGGTCCGCTCGGTCCTGTGGTACTTCGGGGCGCTCACCGCGACGCCGCTGCTCGCCTGGGGCAGCGTCCTGGTCAGCAGTGCGATGCGGGGGCGGGTGCCCGATCCGGTCGCGGCGCTGATGGGTCTTTCGGTGCTGGTGGTGATGGCGGGAACGGGGTTGTTCCTGGTGTTCTCGTCGGGCCGGGCGGTGCGCAGCGCGTTCAACACGACGGAGGTACACGCCGCGTTGCCCGCGCTGCTGACGGGCGTCCTCGTGTGGGAGATGGCGGCTGTCAACCTCGCCTACGGCGGCCCGCCGCCGGGCCCGCCGCTGGTGCAGGTCTGCGCCCTGCTCGGCGGCCCGGCGTCGGTGTCGGCCGTGGCGTGGTGGGAGATGCGGCAACTGCGCCTCCGGTACGGGGTGACCGTGCGCGGCTGAGCCCGGGCCACCGGACCACCGAAGGCCAGGCCGCCGAAGCGCCAGGCCATCAGAGCCCCGGAGAGCCCGGCCGCCGAAGCGCCAGCCGTCAGGCCGACCGGAGCGCCAGGCCACCGGGGCCCCGGAGAGCCGGATCACCAGGCCGCCGGAGCACCGGGCCGCCAGGCCGACCGGAGCGCCGGGCCGCCGTTCAGTGTGCGTGGAAGCCGCCGTCGACGTACACCGACTGGCCCGTGACGTACGCCGAGGCGCGGCTCGCCAGGAACACGGCCGCGCCCGCGAAGTCCTCGGGCACCCCGTTGCGGCCGACGAGGGTCCGCTTCGCCAGGGCCTCGACCGTGTCGGGGTCGGACTGGAGCCGCGCGTTGAGCGGGGTCAGGACGAAGCCGGGCACGAGGGTGTTGCAGGTGACGCCGTGCGGCGACCACGCCTCCGCCTGGGAGCGGGCCAGCGACTCCAGGCCGCCCTTGGACACCCCGTACGCGCCGCTCTGGACGAACGCGCGGTGCGCCTGCTGGGAGGTGACGTGGATGATCCGGCCGAAGCCGCGCTCGGCCATGCCGGGCCCGAACCGCTGGCCCAGCAGGAACGGCGCCTCCAGGTTCACCGCCATCGTCGTGTCCCACACGTCCTCGCCGATCTCGCCCATCGGGGGACGCAGGTTGACCCCGGCGCAGTTCACCAGGATGTCCGGCTCCCCGAACACGGCGGCGGCCCGCTCGGCCGCCTCCCGCACGCCGTCGCGCGTGGCGAGGTCGGCGCTGACCCAGGCGGCGCGGCAGCCGTCCGCCTCCAGCTCCTCCACCGTCGCGGCCAGCTCCGCCTCCCGCCGGGCGACGACCACGACGCTCGCACCCGCGCGGGCCAGCGCCCCCGCGACGGCCCGGCCGATGCCGGAACTGCCGCCCGTGACCAGGGCGACATGGCCGTCCAGCGAGAAGAGTTCGGAGAGGTACGTCTGCGAGTTCATGCCCGCCACCCTAGGCGGGCACCCTCCCGGAACCGGTGGCGGGCCCGGCCCCGGCGCCCGCGCCGTGTCCGGCACTCAGGCCACGTGCCCGGCGCTCAGGCCGCCTGTCCGGCACTCAGGCCCCGGGTCCGGCACCCAGGCCGCCTGTCCGGCACTCAGGTCGTCGGGCGGCGCCGGGCGCGGGTCCGTCCTGCGCGCGTCCTTGACCTGGAAGTTACTTTCGCCTACGTGTGACACCTTGGAAGTTTCCTTCACCCCTCGTCACGCACGGCCGGAAGGAGCACCAGTGCACCACCGCGCCACCTCCAGACGTACCGTCCTCGCCGCGACCGCCGCCGCTGCCGCCGCCACCGGGGTCACCGCCCCGCGGGCCGCCGCCGCACCCGTCCCCCCGCCCGCCGCCGCGGGCGACGGCGACGGGGAGGAGCGGAGGCTCGCGCGGATCGTCTCCCGCATGAGCCTTGAGGAGAAGGTCGGCCAGTTGTTCGTCATGCGGGTGTACGGGCACTCCGCCACCCACCCCGACCAGGCCGACGTCGACGCCAACCTCCGCGAGATCGGCGTCCGCACCGCCGCCGAGCTGATCGCCAAGTACCACGTCGGCGGCATCATCTACTTCGCGTGGGCGCACAACACGCGCGACCCGCACCAGATCGCCGAGCTGTCCAACGGCATCCAGCGGGCCGCGCTCGCCCAGCGGACCCCCGTCCCGGTGCTCGTCTCGACCGACCAGGAGCACGGCATCGTCGCGCGCGTGGGCGAGCCCGCGACGCTGCTGCCCGGCGCGATGGCGCTCGGCGCGTCCGGCGCGCGCGACGTGGCCCGGCGCGCCGCGCACATCGCCGGCGCCGAACTGGCCGCGCTGGGCATCCGCCAGAACTACGCGCCCGTGGCGGACGTGAACGTCGACCCGGCCAACCCCGTCATCGGCGTACGGTCCTTCGGGGCCGACCCGCGGGCCGTGGCCCGGATGGTCGCCGCGCAGGTGAAGGGGTACCAGGGCGCCGGTGTCGCGGCGACCGCCAAGCACTTCCCCGGCCACGGCGACACGACCGACGACAGCCACACCAAGCTGCCGTACATCCACCACACGCGCGAGGAGTGGGAGACCCTGGACGCGCCGCCGTTCCGGTCGGCGATCGCCGCCGGGATCGACTCGGTGATGACCGCGCACATCGTCGTGCCGTCCCTCGACCCGTCGGAGGACCCGGCGACCCTGTCGCGGCCCATCCTCACCGGCATCCTGCGGGAGCGGCTCGGCTACGACGGGGTGGTGGTGACCGACTCGCTCGGCATGGAGGGCGTCCGCACCAAGTACGGCGACGACCGGGTGCCGGTGCTGGCGCTGAAGGCGGGCTGCGACCAGTTGCTCAACCCGCCGGACCTGGACCTGGCCTGGAACGCCGTGCTGGACGCCGTGCGGGGCGGTGAGATCGACGAGGACCGGCTGGACGAATCGATTCTCCGCGTCCTGCGGCTCAAGGCGCGCCTGGGGCTCCTGCGCGACCCCTACGTCACCCGCGAGGGGGTGGACCGGGTCGTCGGCAAGCAGGCCCACCTCGACGCGGCCGACCGGATCACGGAGACGACCACGACGCTGCTGCTCAACGAGGGCGGGCTGCTGCCGCTCAACCGGCTCACCCAACGCGACCTGCTCGTCATCGGCGCCGACCCGGCGTCGCCGTCGGGGACGACGGGTCCGCCGACCGCGACGCTCGCCGCGGCCCTCACGGAGCTCGGCTTCACCGCGACCGCCCTGTCCACGGGCACCGCCCCGTCCGCCGCCCGCATCGAGCAGGCGGTCGCGGCGGCGGCCGGCAAGGACGCGGTCGTCGTCGGCACGTACAACGTGTCGGCGGGGAGCGCGCAGCGCACCCTCGTCGCGCGGCTCGTCGCGACGGGCGTCCCCGTCGTCACGGTGGCCATCCGCAACCCGTACGACATCGCGCACCTGACGGGCCAGCGGGCGACGCTCGCCGCGTACGCGTGGACCGACGTGGAGCTGCGGGCCGCCGCCCGGGTCATCGCCGGCCGCGCCCGCCCGGAGGGCCGCCTGCCGGTGCCGGTGCAGCGCGCGGACGACCCGTCGCGGGTGCTGTACCCGATCGGGTACGGCCTGTCGTACTGACCCGGGGTGACGTGCGCGGGGCGCGCGCGCCGGCTTCGGTGCCGGCGCACGCGCCCCGTTCGGGTCCCGCGGTGCCACAGGCGGCCCCCGTGCCACAGGCAGCCCCCGTGCCACAGGTGGCCCCTGTGGCACGAGCGGCCACCGTGGCACGGACGGTCACCGTGTCACGGGTGGCCCTCCTGTCACGGGCGATCCCCCGGTGTCACGGGCGGAGTTGCGGCTCGCGCTGGATGTCGCGCTTGTCGAGCCGGGCGTCGTACCGGGCGAGCGGTTCGGCGCGCTCCGGGTCGGCCTGGACGGCGGCCGGGGCGACGCCCGCCCACTGCAGGAGCTTCGCCGTGGCGAGGTCCCGGTCCCGCTCGGACAGGCCGGCGATGCTGGCGCCGTGGTTGGCGCCGGGCGCGGTGAGGACGTAGCTGTCCTTCGCGCCCCGGTCGACGCGGAACGGCTCGGCGCTCCACGGGTCGCGCTCGCCGTTGACGAACAGCATGCGGCGGGCGTTGTGGCGGACCCACGTGTCGACGTCGCGCATCACCCACGGCTTGAACCGCACCGGGATCTCGTCCGGCACGAAGGTGTGCGCGGGCTGGTAGCCGTAGCGGCTGAGGCCGTCGAGGTGGCGCATGCGCATGCTCGGCGAGCCGAGCTCGGTGGCCGCCTGGTAGTAGTACGGCGTGTACGGCTCCAGGCCCTGGTCGGTGTAGAAGGACCAGCCGGAGTACGCGTCGATCGTCTCGTACACGGCGTCGTCGGTGGCGGTGGCGGCGTCCGGGACGCTCGCGCAGTCCTGCTCGCCCCAGTACTGCCAGAACGCCCAGACGAAGTCGAGGACGACGGCCTCGTACGCCTTGTCGACGCTGCCGACGGTGCGGAAGGTGGCGCCCTCGGCGGCGGCCCACTCCTGGTACCGCTTCCTCAGCGGCTCGCGGCGGACGAGGGCCTCGCGCTGGAGGGCGTTGAGCCGGTCGCGGCACTCCTGGCTGCCGACGGTCGCGAAGAAGCGGTCGTAGGCGGAGTCCTCCTTCTCGACGACGTCGTTGGGGGCGACGTACGCGACGACGGCGTCCATGTCGTGCGGATAGAACCGCTCGTAGTACGTGGCGGTCATGCCGCCCTTCGAGCCGCCCGTGGCGACCCACTTGCGGTCGTAGACGCCCTTCAGCGCCGTGAACAGCCGGTGCTGGTCGGAGGCGGCCTGCCAGATGTCCAGCTTGGACCAGTCGGCGGGCCGGGGGCGGGAGGGGGTGAAGAAGCGGTACTCCAGGGAGACCTGGTTGCCGTCGGTGATCCGGGTCGGCTCGGAGCGGCGGGGCTCGGTGTTGAGGCCGTAGCCGCTGGTGAAGAAGACCGTGGGCCGGCTGGTGTCCTTGTGCAGCAGGGTGAGCCGCTGCTGGAAGGTGCCGCGGGAGGGGCGGCGGTGGTCGACCGGCTGGGTGTAGTTCAGGACGAAGAAGCGGTAGCCGGGGTAGGGCTTCTCCTCGACGAGGGACATGCCGGGGATCGCGAGGACGCGGTCCTTGATGTCCGGGGCGGTGCTGTCCCGGCCGGCGGCGGTGGCCGTGCCGACCGTGCTCAGGGTGCCTATGAGCACCACGAGCGACAGCAGCCGTCTGAGCGTCGTGCGCATGCGCTGCCTTCCACTGGGTTCGTTGTGGTCGCGGTGAACCTAGCGGTGGGCGCGGGGCCGTGGCCAGCCCCCGGCCGGGTGTCCCTGATGTCCGGTCAGCAGAGGATCCAGCCGGTGGCGCCGCCCCGCCCGGCGACGGAACCGGTGGCGCGGACACAGCGGTTGAGGGCGTGGACGGTCACCGGGCCGGCCTGCCGGGCGAACCGGCCCGCGTCGACGATGGCCCGGCCGCCGCGCGGCTGGAGGGAGACGGACATGGCGCGGCGGGCGCCGGGGGCCTTGGCGACGGTGACGGCACAGGCGTACTGGCGGTTCTTGTAAACCCGCAGCTCGCCGGTGGCGAACCGGACGGTCTTGGCCAGCCGCCCGGAGCAGCCCGCGAGCCCGGCGGCCTGGGCGGCGCCCACCCCCGGCCCGGCCGCGCCGAGCACCCCGGCGGCCACGACGACGGCCACCGCCGTGGCGCCCCGCCCCCGCCACGCGCCCGTACCCCACCCGAACACCCGCCGCCCCCTCGCCTCGTCCCCATACACGCGTACGACGCGAAAAGCCCCGAAACGGTTGCCCCCTCCCCTGGCCATCCGGTCACACGGGACCACCACGGTGGTCCGTTGCGCCCACCGTCCTGGGCCCCGGCATCAGCCCTCGTGAGGTGCCTTCGGGCGGGTGACCGGTACGACGGTGAGGAGTTCGTCCAGCCCCTTGAAGTCGTCGGGGTTGGTGGTGAAGAGGGGGAGGTCCTCGGCCACGGCAATGGCGGCGATCATGAGGTCAGCCACCCGGCGACGCGGCTTGCGGCCCGCGCCGATCACCGCGGCGCAGATGCGGCCGTAGACACGGGCTGCTTCAGCGTCGAAGGGGATGGGGTCGAACTCGTTCTCGGCGCGTTGGAGAACGTCGAGCCTGCGGGCGCGTTCGGCGTGTTCGTCGTAGTCGCTCTGTTCGTCGTCGCGACGGACCTCGTGCGGGCCGGCGGACAGCTCGGCCAGGGTGATGGCGGTGATCGCCATCTCGTCCGGCAGTTCCTCGGGGGCCACCCACCGGCGCAGGATCATGATGTTGGTGTCGAGGAGCCCCTGCGCGTACGTCGAGCGGTCAGCGGGCATAGGGGTCGTCCAGATAGGTGTCGGCCGTGGCGTCCTGGTCGGCGCGGAACGTGCCGAGGTCGATGTCGGGAGCGGTCCTGGACATCGCGGCGAACTCCTGACGGGAGACGAACCGGCGGCGTCGCCGCAGGGGGACGAGTTGCCCGATCGGATGTCCGTCACGGGTGACGGTGAACGACTGGCCGCCCTGTATGGCGTCCATGATCTCTCGGGACCGGTTGCGCAGGTCCCGCTGGGTGATTTCGGGCTGAACGCTCATACCCCTCACGGTAGCACCGGGTGCTACCGGGTAGCACCCTACGTGGAAGGCTTGCGCCGACGGGCCTTCGGCCGCGGGCACAGCGGGCGAGCGGGCGGTCCGGCAGCCGTCGCGGGCGGTCTGAAGCCCCCGACACGCACGCGTGCCGCGCCGCTCGCGGAGGATCCGCGTCCTGTGCCCGCATGCCATCGGGCCGACGTACGGGTCCGGAGCAGGGTCGGACGACACGGCCCTGCCCCTCGCTCCGTGCGGCTCGACGCGCACGGGGTAGGGGGCAGGGCCTTGCTCCCTCAGCGCCCTTGCGAAGCGGACGCCACCGAGACCGGTGCGGTGTCCCCGTCGCGGGCCTCGTGCTCCGGCTCGCCCACGAAGGTGCGCCACAGTTCGGCGTACCGGCCGCCGCGGTCGGCGCACCGTGGAGCAGGCCATCGACGCACTCAGCGAGCACGGGCGCCGGCTCCTCGACGACCGGCACTTCACCGTTTCGCGCGCACGTGGCGCCGACGGGCCGGGCAGCCCGCCGCGCGTGAACTCGGCGGTGCCGGGGATCACCAGATGTGCGGTGAACCCGCCTCGGCGATCACCGGCTCCCCTCTCCCCCGCGGTCCGTGTCGGGCGGGACGGCGGCCGGCTGCCCTTCGGTGTCGATGTCCTCGATCGGCGTCCACTCGTGCTCCAGGATCGAGTACGTGATCGAGTCCCGCCACGCTCCGCGGACGAAGACGTGGTCGCGGATGCGGCCGTCCTCGGTCATGCCCGCCCGCAGGAGGGTCCGCCCGGACGCCTCGTTGAGCGGGGAACGGGCCGCCCAGATGCGGTGGAGGCCGAGCCTCCGGAAGCCGAGCGCGCACAGCAGGTGGGCGGTCTCCGTGCCGAGGCCCCTGCCCCACTCGGCCGGGTGCAGGGCGAACCCGATGGTGGCCGCCTGCTGTGGTTCGGTCGCCAGACGGGCGTAGCCGATCAGCCGGTGCTCGCCGCGCCGGGTGATGGCGAGGCAGTACTCGGTCCTCGGGGTGTCCGCGGCGGAGGCGATGGACCGGTCGACGATCGCCTGGACCTGCTCGGGAGTACGGGGTTCGAAGCTGAGGTGCCGGGTGGCCTCGGGGTCGCCGTAGACGGCCAGGAGGGCGTCGGTGTCCCCGGGTTCGACTTCGCGCAGGGCCAGGCGGGGGCCGGCCATCTGGACTGGGGTCATGGGCGCGGAGCCTACCGGCGGCCTCATCGGACCGGGACGGAGGTCGGGGTGGCGGTGAAGGCTTCGATCTCCTCACGGAGACCGGCCGCGGCCCCGCCGCTGCGTCGCCCGTCGGTGCGCAGCGCGGCGTGGACGCGCCGGGCGCTGCTCGTGGTGCCGAAGTTCCGCCGCTCGGCGGGGAGGTCGAGCACGGGGCGTCGGAGGAAATGACCGAGGACCACGTGCCGAACCGCTGATCGGCGCCGTACGCCTCGAACCGCTCCACTTCGATGAACCCCAGCTTCGCCGCGAGGTGCGTCAAGCGGGCGTTGGCGGTCTGGGTGGCGAGCACCACTGGATCGCTGGGAAATGCGCCGGTGACCCAGTCGAGTGCCGTGGCGCACGCCTCGGCGGCGTATCCGCGTCCCCACGCCCGCGGCAGGAACAGGCAGCCGAACTCGGCCTCCCCGGCAGCCTGACGGGGGTGTCCCGTGGGTTGGGGCCGTCCGGCGCACCCCTGCACTTCGGAGTCGGTTCTCCGGGAAAGGCAGGACACGCCGCACAGTGCATGACATACTTTAAGTATGGCAACCCGGAAGATCACCATCACCGTGCCGGAAGAGCTGGTGGAGTCGATCAAGGAGCGCGTCGACGCACGCGGTGTGTCCGGCTACATCGCGGCCGCCGCCGCCCATCAGGACGCCATGGACCGACTGCGCGAGTTGGCCGAACGTCTCGAAGAAGAGCACGGCGCCGTGACGGACGACGAGCAGCAGGCGGCGCTGGACCGCATCGCCTCCATCGACGGTTGGCACGACAAGCAGCGACCGGGTTCGGACGAGGCCGCGTGAGCCGCACCGCCCGGGCGAAGCCGCACCGGCCGCGACGGCGCGTCTTCGTGTTCGACTCCGAGGCTCTCTCCAAAGCGGTCCAGGGCGACCGGGAGATGGCCGCGCTGATCAAGACGGCTCCGCGGCTGGACATCCCGATCGTCACCTCGGCGCTGGCGACCTTGGAGGCGTGGGACCCCCGTGAAGCGTCCAGGCAGGCACTGTGGAACTGGACGCTGTCCCGGATCCGCGTCGTGCACACGGACGACCAGGTGATCGCCATGGCGCGCGACATGCTGAAGGCGGCCGGCCTGCACGGGCACAAGTACGCCATCGACGCCGTTCTGGCGGCTGTGGCCGGGCGGGAAGCCGCGCAGGGCGCCCAGGCGACCGTCTTCACCTCCGACACCGACGACATGGATCAACTCCTCGCGGGCCGCTCCGTGCGAGTCGAGAAGGTCTGACGGGACGCCGGTACCTGACTCCGGACGCCGGCCGCTCGTCGGCTCCCCTGCGGGGACCAGGGACGGGCACTGGCTTCCGCAGCCGACATCGACGGCGCCGGGCAAGGGCGGCGCCAGACGGTCGTGGGCGGGGGGCCGGCGTCGGGGAGCGGGCCCTGTGGCACCTGCCCGGGCGGACTTGCGGAGCGGATGCCACCGGAACCGGGACCGAGGCCGGGGACGGAACCGAGCCCGGCCCGGGACCAGGAGGACCGGAACCAGGGCTCAGGACCGGGCCCGGGGCCAGGCCCGGGGTCAGACCGGGTCCAGCCCCATGCCTGGGACCAGAACCGGGACCGGAACCAGGGCCCGGGCCGAGGCCCGGGCCCCGTGCGGCCCGACGCGCACGGTAGGGGCAGGGCCTTGCTCCCTCAGCGCCCTTGCGAAGCGGACGCCACCGAGACCGGTGCGGTGTCCCCGTCGCGGGCCTCGTGCTCCGGCTCGCCCACGAAGGTGCGCCACAGTTCGGCGTACCGGCCGCCGCGGGCCAGGAGTTCCTCGTGGGTGCCGTCCTCGACGGCCCGGCCGTGGTCCATGACCACCACGCGGTCCGCGCGGGCTGCCGTGGTGAGGCGGTGGGCGACGACCAGGGTGGTGCGGCGGCCCGCCAGGCTCTCGGTGGCGGCGTTGACCTGGGCCTCCGTCGCCAGGTCCAGCGCCGCCGTCGCCTCGTCGAGCAGCAGCACGTCCGGGTCGACCAGTTCGGCGCGCGCCAGGGCGATGAGCTGGCGCTGGCCCGCCGACAGGTTGCGCCCGCGCTCGGCGACCTCGTGGAGGTACCCGCCGTCCAGCGTGGCGATCATGTCGTGCGCGCCGACCGCCCGCGCCGCGGCCTCCACCTCGGCGTCGGTCGCGTCGGGCCGCCCGTAGGCGATGGCGTCCCGCACGGTGCCGGGGAACAGGTACGCCTCCTGCGGGACGACGCCGAGGCGGTGCCGGTACGCGGTGAGGTCCAGCTCCCGCAGGTCGGTGCCGTCGACGGTGACCCGTCCGGACGTCGGGTCGTAGAACCGCGCGACCAGCTTCACCAGCGTCGACTTGCCCGCGCCGGTCTCCCCGACGAACGCGACGGTCTCCCCGGGCGGGATGCGCAGGGAGACGCCGCTCAGCGCCTCCTCGCCGTCGCCGTACGCGAACGACACGTCCTCGAAGGCGATGTCGCCCTTCAGGGACCGCACCGGCCGCGGGTCGGCGGCGGGGGGCGTGGACGTCGGTTCGCGCAGCAGCTCCTGCATGCGGCCGAGCGACACGGACGCCTGCTGGTAGCCGTCGAAGACCTGCGAGAGCTGCTGCACGGGCGCGAAGAACAGGTCGATGTACAGCAGGTACGCGACGAGGGCGCCCGGGGTCAGCGTGCCCGCGTCGACGCGGCCCGCGCCGACGACGAGCACCGCCGCCGCGGCCAGCGACGACAGGAGCTGCACGAAGGGGAAGTACACGGAGATCAGCCACTGGCCGCGCACCCGCGCCCCGCGGTACTCCAGGCTGCGCGCCACGAACCGGGCGCCGCCCGACCGCTCGCGGCGGAACGCCTGCACGATCCGCAGTCCGGCCACGCTCTCCTGGAGGTCGGCGTTGACGACGCCGATCCGCTCGCGCGCCAGCTCGTACGCCTTGACGCTGGCGCGCCGGAAGAAGAACGTCCCGACGACCAGCAACGGCAGCGTCGCGAAGACGACCAGCGCCAGCTCCACGTCGATGACGACGAGCGCCACCATGATGCCGAAGAAGGTCACCACGGAGACGAAGGCGGTGACGAGGCCGGTCTGGAGGAACGTGGACAGGGCGTCCACGTCGGTCGTCATCCGGGTCATGATCCGCCCGGTCAGCTCGCGCTCGTAGTAGTCGAGGCCGAGCCGCTGGAGCTGGGAGAAGATCTTCAGGCGGAGCGCGTACAGCACCCGCTCGCCGGTCCGCCCGGTCATGCGGATCTCGCCGACCTGGGCCGCCCACTGCGCGACGACGGTCAGCAGCGCCAGTCCGGACGCGGCCCACACCGCGCCGAGCGCCAACTGGGTGACGCCCTCGTCGATGCCGTGCCGGATCAGTACGGGCAGCAGCAGGCCCATCCCGGCGTCGACGGCGACGAGCAGGAGGCTGACCAGCAGCGGCGCCCCGAAGCCGCGCAGCAGGCGGCGCAGCCCGTACGACTCCTCGGGCTGCACGGCGCGGGCCTCGTCGACGTCCGGGGTGTCGGTCGCCGGGGGGAGCGCCTCGACCTGGGCGAGCAGCTCGGGCGTGGCACCGGGTGCCGTGTCCGGGCCGGGTGCGGCGGCCTCGCGGTCCCAGAGGGCGGGCGTGATGCCGCGCTCGGCGTCGAACTCGGCGTCCAGTTCGTCGCGGACCGTGTGGTCGTCCCCGTCGGGGGCGCCGGCCGGGGAGGCGTGGCCGGGAGAGACGCCGCCCAGCTCGTCGGGGTCGGTGAGCAGCCGCCGGTACAGGGCGGAGCGCTCCTGGAGCTCCTCGTGGGTGCCGATGTCGGAGAGGCGCCCGCCGTCGAGGACGGCGATGCGGTCCGCGAGGTTGAGGGTGGAGCGGCGGTGGGCGATGAGGAGGGTGGTCCGCCCGGCCATGACGGTGCGCAGCGCCTCGTGGATCTCGTGTTCCACGCGCGCGTCGACGGCGGAGGTGGCGTCGTCGAGGAGGAGCAGCCGGGGGTCGGTGAGGATGGCCCGGGCGAGGGCGATGCGCTGGCGCTGCCCGCCGGAGAGGGTGAGCCCGTGCTCGCCGACGGTCGTGTCGTACCCCTCGGGCAGGTCGGTGATGAACCCGTGGGCGCGGGCGGCGCGGGCGGCGGCCTCGACCTCTTCCGGCGTGGCGTCGGGCCGTCCGTAGGCGATGTTGGCGCGGACCGTGTCGGAGAAGAGGAAGCTGTCCTCCGGTACGAGGCCGATGGCGGCGCGCAGCGACTGGAGGGTGAGGTCCCGCACGTCGTGGCCGCCGACGCGGACGGTGCCGCCGGTCGCGTCGTAGAAGCGGGGCAGGAGGAGCGAGACGGTGGACTTGCCGCTGCCGGACGCGCCGACGACGGCGACGGTCTCGCCGGGCCGGACGGTGAGGGAGAAGCCGTCGAGGACGGGGGGCCCGTCGTCGCCGTAGGAGAAGGAGACGTCGTCGAACTCGATGCCGGCGGGGGCGTCGGCGGGCAGCTCCCGGGCGCCGTCCTTCAGGGAGGGCTCGGTGTCGATCAGCTCCAGGACGCGCTCGACGCCGGCGCGGGCCTGCTGGCCGACGGTGAGGACCATGGCGAGCATCCGCACGGGGCCGACGAGCTGGGCGAGGTACGTGGAGAAGGCGACGAACGTGCCGAGGGTGATCTCCCCGCGGGTGGCGAGCCATCCGCCGAGCGCCAGCATGGCGACCTGGCCGAGCGCGGGCACGGACTGGAGGGCGGGGGTGTAGCGGGCGTTCAGCCGGATGGTGCGCAGGCGGGCGGCGAACAGCTTCCGGCCGGCGGTGCGGAGCTTGCCGGTCTCCTGGTCCTCCTGCCCGAAGCCCTTGACGACCCGCACCCCGGTGACGGCCCCGTCGACGACCCCGGCGACGTGCCCGGCCTGCGCCTGGGCGTACCAGGTGGCGGGGTGGAGGCGGGTGCGGCTGCGCTTGGCGATGAACCAGAGGGCGGGGGCGACGGCGAGGACGACGAGGGTGAGCGGCGGGGAGAGCCACGCCATGATGCCCAGGGAGATGAAGAAGAGCAGGAAGTTCCCCAGGGTCATGGGGAGCATGAACAGGAGTCCCTGGATCAGCTGGAGGTCGCTGGTGGCCCGCCCGACGACCTGCCCGGTGGACAGCTCGTCCTGCCGCCTGCCGTCGAGCCGGGTGATCGTCCCGTACATCTCGGTCCGCAGGTCGTGCTGGACGTCGAGGGCGAGGCGACCGCCGTAGTAGCGGCGGACGTACGCCAGCGCGTACACGGCGACGGCCGCGGCGACGAGGACCCCGACCCACAGGCCGAGGGAGCCGGTGCCGGCCCCGATCACGTCATCGATGACGATCTTCGTGATGAGCGGTACGAGCGCCATGAGCGCCATGCCGCCCAGCGACGAGCCGAGCGCGAGCACCACGTCCAACCGGTGCCGCCAGGCGTAGCCCCACAGCCGCCGGGCCCACCCCGGCTCCGCCGCGCGCGCCTGTTGTTCCCCCGTCGCCGACACCACGTTCCCGCCTCCTGCTTTCCGCTGCTCTGCCGGAAGGGACCAACAGGGGGCGCTCCGATTTTCATCCCGGAGGCGCCGGGACGAGCACAAGATCGTCCTTTCGGCCTAGGACTCGTCCCCAGCGCGTCAAGCCCACCTCAGGAGCGTTGCGGGGGCGACGGCCGCCCGGCGGGCCAGGCGGTCCCGTCGTACCGGGTGGGCCCGTCGTACCGGGCGGTCCCGGACGGTGTCCGAGTACGACCGGCACGGGCCGCTCGACGCGCCACCACTTCGCGATCCACCACACGATCCACCACGCGAGACCACTTCGGCGACGGGCCCCGTCGGGCGCGCGGCCGGGAACGCGGTCCGGTCGACCGGCGGGATCCGCGGGGTGGCGGGCGGAGCGGCCTCGGCGCGGGCGTCCCTCCGGGGCGGCGGCCGGTTCGTGCACCGCTTCCGGGTCGGAGTGGATGCACCACCGAAGCGATCTTTGACGCTAATGTCCGCCTTGTCCGATACGGCATCAACCGGATCTACAGGAGGCGAGATGGCATACGGTTCGATCATGGCTCCCGGCGGCACGCTGGCGGCCACGGGACTGGCCACGGGGCAGGTGTGGCTCCTGGCGGCGAGCGTCGCCGCGGTCCTGCTCGGCGTGGTGGCGGTACGGCTGGGGTTCCGGCAGGGCAGAGGGCCGGTCGAACGGTGACGTCCACCGACAGCGGCCGAACCGCTGCCCCTGCGCCGCGCGGGCGAGCCGCCTCCGGGGCGGCACCACAGGACCGGCCACCGGCGCGGTGGCCCGGTGTGCGGCCGATTCCGCGGGCCTGGCCCGTCTCCTCCACCGCCCTGACCCTGCTGGGCGCGCTGCCGGTGACCGCGTTCCTGGCCTGGGGCACCGCCCACGCGTTCTCCGCGGTCACCTCGTTGACCGGAGGGGACTCGGGCGGCATGGCGCTGCCCTGGCTGGTGTCGTTCCTGCTTCTGTGGTGGGTGCCGCTCTCCTGGCTGGAGCGGCCCCGCACGGTGCCCCCCGGCGCACAGGCCGGTCTCGACGCGCTGAAGGTCACCGTGCAGGTCCCGGTCTACAACGAGGACCCCCACGCGGTGCGCGCCTGCCTGCACTCGGTCCTGGCGCAGTCCCGCCCCGTCGACCGGATCCGCGTGGTGGACGACGGCTCCGTGCACGACGACGGCACCCCCATGACGTACGACGACGTCCGGGCCGAGCTGTACGAGCGCGCCGCGGCGCAGGGCGTCGAGGTGACGTGGGACCGCACCCCCAACCGGGGCAAGCGCTACGCGCAGATGCACGTCCTCGCCCACGACGACGCCGACGTCTTCGTCACGCTCGACAGCGACTCCGTCCTCGACGCCGACGCCGTCGCCGAGGGCCTCAAGCCGTTCGCCGACCCGAAGGTCACCTCCGTCGCCGGACACGTCCTCGTGCTCAACCACGACACCACCGTCCTCACCCGGATGATCAACCTGCTCTACCTGCCCTTCACCCGGGGGCTGCGCAGCGCCCAGTCCGTACTGGGCCGCGTCACGATCAACTCGGGCACGCTCGCCTTCTACCGGGCGCACATCGTCCGGGACGCGGCCGGAGCGTACGAGAACGAGACGTTCCGCGGCCGGCCCATGCAGATGAACGACGACTCGATGCTGACGTTCTACGGGCTCCTCGCCGGCGACACCGTGCACCAGCCCTCGTCCCTGGTGTTCACCCTCGCCCCGGAGCAGTGGAGCCACTACCTGCGCCAGCAGTTGCGCTGGATGCGCGGCACGACCGTGCGCCACCTGTGGTGGCTGCGCTACATGCCCATGAACGGCATCGTGTTCTGGACCACGGTCGCCGAGTACCTCCACATCGTCCTCGGCTTCGCGATCCCCGTCGTCCTGCTCGCCGACCCGGAGCTGCGCACCCACCTCGACACGATCCTGACGTACGGCGCCGTCATCGGCGTCGCCATGAGCTACCTCATGGCGCTGCGCCTGTTCACCGTGGCCCGCACCGACATGCGCCGGCGGCAGGCCCTCCTCCTCTTCGCGCTCGCCCCCCTCGCGACGGCCTGGCGCGCGCTCGTCCTCCGCCTGGTGTACCTCTACGCCATGGCCACCTGCCACCGCATCAACCGCTGGGGCACCCGGGAGCGCGTGGAGGTCGGGCTCGCCCCGTCCTGAGGGGCCGGCACCGACGGGGATCTCGAAGACCGCGGACCGGAGGACCCGGTCGTCCGGTGTTCGGGGCTTCCGCCGTCCGGGCCGTCCCCGTTCGGCGGCTCCCTCCGAGCACCGGGGAGGAGCGGAACGACTCCGACCCGGAGTCCGGCCCGAGCACCGGGGAGGAGCGGAACGACTCCGCCCCGGAGTCCGGCCCGGCCCGCGTCGAGGTCCGGGCCGCTCCCACCGCCGCCGGGCCGGGGGACGCGGGAGGAGCGCTCGACCTCGGGGCGGACCCGGACGCCGGCGGCCCGTCCGCCGAACGCCGGCCCGGGCTCCTGACGGACCCGGGCCGGCCCACCCCCGGCGCCGGCACTCCGGTGACGCGCCGGGCCGCCCGTCGACACCACGCCGGCCGGGTGCCTCCGCCGCCCCGTACGACGGCAGCACCCGCTTCCGCCGTACGCGCCGCCCCGGGGCCCCGGGGCCCCGGCACGGAACCGTTTCGGTCATATCGCCACGTCCATGACAACGACACAGGACCGACCCGTTCCGTTCACGCGCCGGTGACCGCGGACGTGGCACTCTCCCCTTGCCGCAGCGGTCAACTCGCGTAGACCGCGGAAACGTTCCCCCGTGTCCCCGCCTCGGGAAAGGACTCCCATGCCGTCATCCCCGGCCGCCTCCGCTCGCCGCTGGAGGCTCCCCGTCCTGGCCGCCGCCGCCCTGCTCGTCGGGGTGGCCGTACCGGGGGCCGCCGCCGCTCCGGCGCCCGAGGCGGGCACCGCCGCCGTCACCGCGTACGACGACACGTACTACGCGAGCGCCGCCGGCAAGACCGGGACGAGCCTCAAGAGCGCCCTGCACTCCATCATCCGCAACCAGACCAAGATCTCGTACTCCGCGGTCTGGACGGCCCTGAAGGAGACCGACGAGGACCCCGCCAACAGCGCCAACGTCCGGCTCCTCTACAGCGGCACCTCCCGCAGCAAGGCCCTCAACGGCGGCGACGTCGGCGACTGGAACCGGGAGCACGTGTGGGCCCAGTCCCACGGCGACTTCGGCACGTCCGCCGGGCCCGGCACCGACCTGCACCACCTGCGCCCCGCCGACGTGCAGGTCAACAGCATCCGCGGCAACAAGGACTTCGACCTGGGCGGCAGCGCGGTCAGCGGCGCGCCCGGCAGCTACACCGACTCCAACTCCTTCGAGCCGCGCAACGCCGACAAGGGCGACGTGGCGCGCATGATCCTCTACATGGCCGTCCGCTACGAGGGCACCGACGGCTGGCCCGACCTGGAGCCCAACGACGCCGTCACCAACGGCACCGTCCCGTTCCACGGCCGCCTCTCCGTGCTGAAGCAGTGGAACGAGCAGGACCCGCCGGACGCGTTCGAGCGGAACCGCAACGAGCTGATCTACAGCGCGTACCAGCACAACCGGAACCCGTTCATCGACCACCCGGAGTGGGTCGAGGCCATCTGGTGACCGGACGCTGAGGCCCGGTCAGCCCTCCGCGCGGGTCGGCCGGCGCCCTGCGCGGGTCGGCCGGCGCCCTCCGCGCGGGACGGCCAGCGCCCTGCGCAGGTCGGTCAACCCCCGTGTGGGTCAGACCCCCGCGCGGCCCGGTCCGTCCCCCGCGCGCCTGTCAGTCCCCGCGTGGGCCGGCCGGTCCCCGCGCGACCGGTCAGCCCTCCACGTGCGTCGGCGCGAACATGCGGAGGACCGCCGGGAGCACCACCACCGAGGGGCCGGGCGACTCCAGGGCCTCCCGCAGGTCGCCCTCCAACCCCTCGGGCGTCGTCCGCCTCGCCGGTACGCCGAACGACTCGGCCAGGGCCACGAAGTCGGGGCGCGCCAGCTCCGTGCCCGTGGCCCTGCCGTACGTCTCCGTCATGTACGCGCGCAGGATGCCGTAGCCGCCGTCGTCGACGATCAGCCAGGTCACCGGCAGGTCGTGCTGGCGGGCCGTGGCGAGCTCCGCGATCGAGTACAGGGCGCCGCCGTCGCCGGAGACCGCCAGGACCGGGCGGCTCCGGTCGGCCACCGCGGCGCCGAGGGCGGCCGGGTAGGCGTAGCCGAGGCCGCCCGCGCCCTGCGCGGAGTGCATCGTGCCGGGGCGCCGGGCGTCGAACGCCGACCACGCCCAGTACGCCAGGACCGTCATGTCCCAGAAGCTCGGCGACCCGTCCGGCAGCGCCGCGCGCACCGATGCGAGGAGCCGCCGCTCCAGGGTGAGGCCCTGCGCGTCGATCCGCTCCCGGACCGCCGCCAGTACCTCCCGTACGCGCTCCGGAGCCGCCGGGTCGTGGCGTTCCGGGACCGTCTCCAGCAGCGCCGACAGGGCGAGCCGGGCGTCCGCGTGGATGCCGAGCGCCGGGTGGTTGGACTCCAGTTTCCCGAGGTCCGCCTCGATCTGCACGATCCGCCCGCGCGGCCGGAACGTGTGGTAGTTCGACGACAGCTCGCCCAGCCCGGAGCCGACGACGAGCAGGACGTCCGCGTCCTCCAGGAAGTCCGTCGTGTGCCGGTCCTCCAGCCACGACTGGAGCGACAGCGGGTGCTCCCACGGGAAGGCGCCCTTGCCGCCGAAGGTCGTCACGACCGGCGCGGACAGGCGCTCGGCCAGCGCCCGCAGCTTGCCGGACGCGTCCGCCCGCACGACCCCGCCGCCCGCGACGATCGCCGGGCGCTCGGCCCGCGACAGCCAGTGCGCCGCGAGCGCGGTCAGCTCCGGCCGGGGGACGAGCTCGTGCGGCATCGCGTCCGGCGCCGTCACGACGGGCAGGTCCGTCGGGGCGCCCAGTACGTCGGCGGGGATCTCCACCCACACGGGCCCGTGCGGGGCGGTGAGCGCCGACTCCCAGGCCGCGGTGATCGCGGAGGGGATCTGGGAGGCCGTGCGCACCGGGTGCACGGACTTGACGACGTCGCGGAACGACGCCTGCTGGTCGCGCAGTTCGTGCAGGTAGCCGTGGCGTCCGCCGCCCAGGCCCCGGACCGGGACCTGCGCGCCGATGGCGACGACGGGCGCCGAGGCCGCGGCGGCCTCCTGGAGGGCGGGCAGGGCGGTCAGCGCGCCGGGCCCGGCGGACAGCAGCAGCGGCGCGGCCTCGCCGGTGGTCCGGCCGTACGCGTCGGCGGCGAAGCCCGCGTTGTTCTCGACGCGCAGCCCCACGTACTCCAGGTCCGAGCGGCCGAGCGCGTCGAACAGGCCGAGCGCGTGCTGCCCGGGCACCCCGAACACGGTCGTGGCGCCGAGGCCCCGCAGGGTCTCGATCACCAGGTCGCCGCCGGTGCGCCCCGGCGGGGGGTTCAGGGCGGCTTCCGTCTGCGCGGCGGTGGGGCGCAGGACGAGGTCGTGGTCGTGGGTCATGCGGGGGGCCTCCAGGGGGCGGTGCGGCGGCGCCGGATCCCGTACGGGGTGTCCGTCCCGTAGAGGGCTTCCGCCACGTAGGGGACTTCTGCCCCGTGCGGGGCTTCCATCCCGTACGGGTTTTCCGCGTCCCGTAGGGGACTTCCATCCCCTACGGGTTCTCCATCCCCTACGGGTTCTCCATCCCGTACGGGACTTCCGGCCCCTACGGGGTTTCCGGCGCCGCGTGGAGGCTAACGCGCCTCCGCCGGGCTCGCGGGGGCGGTCACGCCCCGGCGGAGCGGGCCGCCGCGATCTGCCGGGACATGATCGTCGTCAGCTCGTACGCCGTGTGGGAGGCCGCGACCGAGGTGATCTCGGCGTGGTCGTACGCCGGGGCGACCTCGACCACGTCGGCGGAGACCAGGTTGCAGGAGGCCAGGCCGCGCAGGATCTCCAGCAGCTCGCGGGAGGTCATGCCGCCCGCCTCGGGCGTGCCGGTGCCGGGGGCGTGGGCCGGGTCGAGGCAGTCGATGTCGATGGAGATGTACAGCGGGCGGTCGCCGATGCGCTGGCGGAGCTGGTCGGCGACCTCGTCGGCGCCGCGGCGGTACACGTCCGCCGAGGTGACGATGCCGAAGCCCATCTTCTCGTCGTCCGTCAGGTCCTGCTTGCCGTACAGCGGGCCGCGGGTGCCGACGTGGGAGAGCGCCTCGGTGTCGAGGATGCCCTCCTCGACGGCCCGGCGGAACGGCGTGCCGTGGGTGTACTCGGCGCCGAAGTAGGTGTCCCACGTGTCGAGGTGGGCGTCGAAGTGGAGCAGGGCGACCGGGCCGTGCTTCTTGGCGACCGAGCGGAGCAGCGGCAGGGCGATCGTGTGGTCGCCGCCCAGCGTCATCAGGCGGGCGCCGGTGGCCAGCAGGTCGTCGGCGGCGGTCTCGACGGTCTCCACGGCCTCGTTGATGTTGAACGGGTTGACGGCGATGTCGCCGCCGTCCGCGACCTGCGCGAGGGCGAACGGCGAGGCGTCCTGCGCCGGGTTGTACGGGCGCAGGAGGCGCGACGCCTCGCGGATCGCGTTGCCGCCGAAGCGGGCGCCGGGCCGGTAGGAGACGCCCGAGTCGAAGGGGACGCCGACGACGGCGACGTCGGCCGTGCCGACCTCGTCGAGGCGCGGCAGCCGGGCGAACGTCGCCGGGCCGGCGTAGCGCGGGACGCGGGAGGAGTCGATGGGGCCGCGGGGCGTGCCGCTGGTGCTGCTCATGTGGGGTGCCTTCTTTCCTGCGCTCGCGCCGTACGTCACACGGCGTCCATGGAGTCGACGGTACGGGCGCCACCGAAGTCGTAGAAGTGTACGTTTCTTCCATTCGGGGGTGTCGAAATGGAGGGAAGGTCCATGGAGGAGCCGCTGGTGCCGTTCGCCCCGCCGGTGCGGCTGGCCGCGCTGCTGGCCCGGGAGGAGCTGGGGCTGCGGCTGGTCGCCGGCGATCCCGGTACGGAGCTGCACTGGGTGCACACCTCCGAGATGGCCGACCCGTACCCGTACCTGCTGGGCGGGGAGCTGCTGCTCACGGCGGGCGTGCAGTTGGCGGACCCGGAGCGGTTCGTGGCGCGGGCCGCCGAGGCGGGCGCGGCGGCGCTGGGCTTCGGGGTGACGCCGGTGTACGACACGGTGCCCGGGGCGCTGGCGGAGGCGTGCGCGCGGCACGGGCTGCCGCTGGTGGAGGTGGAGCCGGGCACGACGTTCGCGGCGGTCGCCCGGGCGGTGTGGAGGCTGATGGCGGACGCGCGGCTGCACGAGCTGCGGCGGGTGACGGACGCGCAACGGGCGCTGGCCACGGCCGCCGCGCGCCCCGGCCCCGTACCGGCGGTGCTGCGGGTGCTGGCCGCGCGGCTGGGTGGGCGGGCCGCGCTGTACGCGCCGGACGGCACCGAGTACGCGGCGGCGGGCCGGGAGCTCGCGCCCGGGGAGGCGGCGGCGCTGGGCCGGCTGGTCGCGGTGGTCGCCCGGGAGGAGCGGCGCCCGTCGTCGGCGGCGGACACGGTGGGGGGCTCCGGCGCGGCGGGCGGCACGGGTGCTCCGGGCGGCTCCGGCGCGGCGGGCGGCACGGGTGCGCCGGGCGGCTCCGGTGCGGCGGGCGGCACGTCCGGCGCCCCCGGCGTACGGCTCGCCGCGTACAGCCTGGGCACCGGGCGGGAGGGGCTGACGCTCGGCCTGGCCCCGGCGCGGCACGGGGAGGCCGACCAGCGGATCGCCGAGACCGCGATGGTGCTGCTGTCCCTGCTGACCGCGCCCCACCAGGGCGCCGACGAGGCCGTACGGTCGGCCGCGCTGGTCCGGCTGCTGCTGGGCGCCCGCCCGGAGGAGGTGGCGCCGCTGCTGGGCGAGGCGCCCTGGACGGTGGTCCACGCGCGCGGGGGCGACGGGCAGGCCCCGCCGGCGCTGGGCACCCCGCTCGTGGACGCCGGGGAGGGCACCGTACGGGCGCTGCTCCCGGCCGGGCGGGACGTGGCGCCGCAGCCGGGGTGGACGCTCGGGGTGAGCGCCCCGGCCGGGCCCGGGGAGCTGGCGGCGGCCGACGCGCAGGCCGGCCGCGCCCTGCGCCGCGCCGAGGCCGCGCACACGGGCCTGGTCCGGCACCGCTCGGGCGGCCTGGACGCCCTGGTGGATCCGGCCGAGGCGGACGCCCACGCCCGCGCCCTGCTGGGCCCGCTGCTGGAGCGCCCCGCGCTGGTGGAGACCCTGCGGGTGTGGCTGTCCCTGCACGGCGGCTGGGACCGCACGGCGACCGCGCTGGGCGTGCACCGCAACACGGTCCGCCAGCGCATCGCCCGCTGCGCGGCCCTGCTGGACGTGGACCTGGAGGACGCCCAGACCCGGATGGAACTGTGGTTCGCGCTGCGACGTCTGTGAGGCGGGTCCCGGGGCGGGGCAGAAGCCGTTGGAAGAACGGACCTTGGTCGTGAGTGATCACGCGCCGTGTGAGGCGGTGGACCGGCGAATGGCCGGTGGGCCCGGCGGGAGCCGTTGCTGCCGCAAGGCGTCAAGCCGGGCCGTCCACCAATGTGGACGCGACGGCATCCGACAGACGGCATACGGCGGCGGTCCGGGTCCACAACCGGCAGGATCTCGGTTCCGAGAGTGGCCGGCCGCCCGGGTTCGACAAGACCGGTTACCGCGAGCACCAAGCGGTCGAGCGCGGGTTCAGCCGCCTCAAGCGCCACCGGGCCGTGGCGACTCGATGCGACAAGCTCGCCGTGCGCTACGAAGCGACCGTGTTGATCGCAGCCATCAGCGAGTGGGTCTGACCTCTGTCAACGGTTCGGCGGCACCAGCTATCGAGCGCTAACGTGCCCTTATGGGCATCAGCGTTCAGGTTCGGACATTCACCGGCACGGTCGAAGCCACGTGCGCGCATCCTTCCGTCTCCGCCCTGTGTGAACGGGCGACGAGCCAGAACCTGCCCCTGCTCGGATGCGTCGATCCCTACGACGACACCGTGTTCAATCAGTCGCAGCTCAGGGTCCTGATCCCGGAACTCCGGACCTTGGCGGAAGGCGCAGCCGCCGAAGAAGCCGAGGCGGTGCACGAGATCCTCGCCCTGGCTGCTCACGTTGACCGTAAGGCCCACCGGTACCTCGTCTTCAACGGCGACTGACGACGTCACTTCCACCACAGGCGCTAGCCGGTTCGGAACGCCAGCCGGGCGCCCCGGCTCCGCGCGACGCGGTGCACGTCGCGCAGGGACTCCGCCATGCGGGCGACGGCGTAGCGCAGTTGCTCGGGGGTGGCCCGGTGGTCGCCCAGCAGGTCGTCGACGTGGCTGAGCAGGTCGTCGGCCATGTCGAGCTGCACGCTCTCGACCTCGTCGGCCATGCGGGAGACGTACCCCTCACCGTCCCCGATGAGGTAGCAGGGCTTCCCCTCGGACCCGGTCCACGGGAGCAGGCGGACGTACTCCGCGGTGGGGCCGCTCACGCCGCCGCCTCCGTTCCGCGGGCGACGCACGGACCGAGGTCGACACCGTGCACGGCGAACCGGAGAACACGGTGGCGGGTCTCCGCCCGGCGGCGCTCGTGGGCGACGAGGTACGGGCGGACGAGAGGGCTGTCCTCGCCCCGGAAGCACGGCCGCTGCGGGAGGGCGGGCGGGGCCGGGGCCGCCGCCGGGCGGCACTCGGGTTCACGGCCGGAGCGCGGCGGCCGGTGCCGTCCGTGCGGCGGGGGCCACAGGAGCCGCAGCAGCGGGTCGAGCAGGTGGGCGATACAGTGCAACACGTCGTCAACTCCTGGTCAGTTGATGGCCACGCCCCCGGACCGTTCACGTCGGTCGCGGGGGTCCTGTGCGTGGAGCGGCGCCGAGACGGCCGCCCGGAACTCCGCTCCGTAGCGATTCACTCACAGCGTGAGACCGGTCGGGCTACGCTGACCAGGGGGTTCGGTGTGACCGCGCATTCGTCGCAAGGGAGTTGACGGTGAGCAACGTCTATGGGGAATGGTTGAAGGCGCAACGGGAAGCGGCCGGCCTCACCCAGCAGGAACTGGCCGATGCCGCGTTCATGACCCGTTCGCACATCGCCCACATCGAAGCGGGCCGCCGCATCCCGTCCAAGGAGGACGCCCGCAGGCTGGACAAGGCGCTGAACACGGGAAATGTACTGAGCAGCTTCCTGCCGCAGGAAGACGTGGCGGTCGCGGACCACTTCGAGCCTGCCCGACAACTCGAACAACAAGCGACGATGATCCGTGAGTTTGCTCTCTCGTTCGTGCCCGGCATTCTTCAAACGAAGAGGTACACGGAGGCACTTTTCCGCACCGCGTTCCCTCCCAGGAGGGACGAGGAACGTGACAAGCATGTCGTCACCCGGCTTGAGCGGGCAAAGATCCTCGACGACCCGGTGACGCCCGTAGTGTGGGCCCTACTGGACGAGATGGTGCTGCGCCGATCGGTTGGCGGCCCCGAGGTCATGGCCGAACAGACGATGCACATCGTCCGATTGGCGGAAGTCGGCCGCGTGCGTGTGCACGTACTTCCCGTCGGTGCCGGCATGCAAGTGATCCACGCAGGCATGCTGTCGCTCATGTGGTTCGAGGACCAGCCACCAGCGGCCTACACGGAGGGGCTCACCATCGGCAAACTGCACGATTCGCCGTCCGTGGTAACGAGACTGCAAGCAATCTACGACCTGGCCCTAAGCGAGGCCCTTTCCTCGAAGGAGTCGCTGGCCATGTTGCGGACAACAGCTAAGGAATACGGGCACCATGACTGACCACACCATCCCTGACGCTTCCGTGCTGCAAGGTTGGCGCAAGTCGTCCTACAGCGACACGGAGTCAGCCAGTTGCGTCGAAGTCCTGGACGGCCACCCCTCCGGCGTCCCCGTCCGCGACTCCAAGGCCCCCCACGGCCCCGCCATCGTCTTCCCGGCCACCGCCTGGGCGCCCTTCGTCGCGGCCCTCAAGAACACCCTCGCCTGACCCGGGCGCCACCCGTCCCAAGGGGGCGTTCGAGCGCTCGGCCGCGCGGCGGCCCCTCCGGTCGCCGGTACGGCGCAGGAGCCTCGCGGTACCCACCGCCCGGGGGCTCTCTGCGCTCCGAACCAGAGCGGCACGACAGCGGCGCGCCCGGGTTCCGGTCGCGCCGCTGTCGAGCTGGGGTCGGCCCCCGGGGGAGCCCCCGGGTCAGTGGAGCTTGTTGACGGCGGTCTTCGTCGTGGTGCGGAAGGCGGTCAGCGGGGCGTCCTTCAAGTCTCCCATCTGGCCCCAGCGGACGAGGGTGACGGTGCGGCCGTCGCGGCCGACGGAGAACAGGTGGATGTCGGAGTTGCCGATCTGCGGGTCGGCGGTGTCCAGGCTGTAGACCCAGGCGCCCTCCTCGACGGCGAGCTTGCCGTGGGAGGTGCTGACGGCCTTCAGGCCCGGGTTCTGCTGCTCCAGCAGGGGGCCGCAGCCGGCGAGGGCCTTGCGGAGGGTGCCGACCAGCTTCACGGCGTCGGCCTCGGTGCGGGCGACGGTGGTGATCTGGACGCCGTTGGTGTCGAGCTCGGTGTTGAACTCGCGGTAGCGGGTGTTCTGCGCCGGGATCTTGTACGGGGCGCAGAGGGCGCCTCCGTTCTCCGGGACGCCGGTGAAGACCTGGGTGGCGGTCCACGGCGTCGACGACGGCGGCATCTGGGAGGCGGCGAGGAAGGCGGGCTGGGCGGCGGCCTGCGCCGGGGCCGTGGCGAGGGCCGCGAGGCCCAGGGCGGCAGCGGCGGCGGTGGCGAGTGCGGTACGGAGCTTGTTCACGGTGGTGGGTCCCCCGTCGGGTCGTTCGTTCGGTCAGTGCTCCACCAGCGTGGGGCCGGCGCCCGCCACCTGCAACGATCACGCGCCCACCCTCCGTCCCGGAACCATTCCACCCCCGCTGACGTGCAGGAACGTGAAGGGTGGGACGCAGGGTCGAGGGGGATGGAATGCCGAAGGACGCAGCCGTCGAGGAGTTCGCGGGGCTCGTGCGCGCACTGAAGGCACGGGACGGGAGGAGTTACGAGGCGCTGGGGCGGCGCCTGAGCGTCAGCGCGTCCACCCTCCACCGCTACTGCTCCGGCGCGACCGTCCCGGAGGAGTTCGCCGTGGTCGACCGCCTCGCCCTGCTGTGCGGGGCGGACGAGGAGGAACGGCGGGCCCTGGAGGCGGCCTGGACGGAGGCGGACCGCGCCCGCCGCCGAACGGCCTCGCCCGTGCCCTCGCCGTCCGCGCCGGAACCAGGGCCCGACCCCGCCCCGGACCCGACCGCGCCGTCCGCGCCGGAATCGCCCCCGGAACCGGCCGCCCCGGAACCAGGGCCCGACCCCGCCCCGGACCCGGCCGCGCCGGAGGCGCCCCGCGCCCGCCCCCGTCGTGCCGCCCCCGCTCCCCTCCTCGTCGCCGCCGCCGTGGCCCTCGTCGTGCTCGCCCTCGCCGCCGCCCTGCTCGGCCACCCCACCCGTACGCCTTCCGCCCCCGCTCCCGCCTCCACCCCTCCGGGGCGGGCCGCGGCCCCCCTCCCCTTCACCTGGACCGTCGGCTCCCAGCTCTGGCAGGGCGGCTGCGGGCACACCTACGTCGTGGACCGGGCCCCCCGCGCGGTCGCCCCGCCGCCGGTCGCGGCCGACTCCGGGGCGTGGGCCCGGACGCACGGTGCCGTGCACGGCGGGGAGGCGCTGGTGCGGATCACGCTCCAGGGCCGGTCACCGTCCGACGCCGTCGTCCTCCAGGCCCTGCACGTGCGCGTGGTCGACCGGGCCGCGCCGCTGCCGTGGAACGCGTACCGGATGGACAACGGCTGCGGCGGCGCCGTCACACCGCGCCACTTCGCCGTGGACCTCGACCGGCCGCGTCCGCTCGCGAGGTCCGTCGACGGCGTTGACGCCTCCGGCGCCGAGGTCCGGACGATCCCGGCCGTCTCCTTCCCGTACAAGGTCACCTCCTCCGACCCCGAGGAGCTGCTCGTCTCCGCCCGGACGGCGGGTTGTGACTGCCGCTGGTACCTGGAGCTGGAATGGAGCGCCGGGGGCCGTTCGGGGACGGTGCGGATCACGGACGGCGGGAAGCCCTTCCGCACGAGCGGGACCCGGGGGAGGCCGGCGTACGCGTACGACTCCGCCGAAGGGCTCTGGATCACAGACGCGGAGTCTGGACAGACCGGGTGACCCATGAGTAACTTCGATTGACACAGGCTGAGCAAGCGCTTAGCCACCTGCCGGAGCGTCGGAGTGCCCGGCCGGACCAGGACAGGAACCGAAGGAGGCGGCTCGTGCGCCGTACCGTATTCAACGAGGACCACGAGGCGTTCCGGGACACCATCCGCGCCTTCATCGAGGCCGAGGTCGTCCCCGTCTACGACGAGTGGTTCGCCGCCGGCCAGGCGCCGCGCGAGTTCTACTACAAGCTCGGTGAGCTGGGCGTCTTCGGCATCAACGTCCCCGAGGAGTTCGGCGGTGCCGGGCTGGACACCCACAAGTTCGAGGCGGTCCAGTACGAGGAGACCGCCCGCGCGGGCGTCAGCTTCGGCGGCTCCGGCGTGCACGTGCTGCTCGCCCTGCCGTACCTGAAGATGCTCGCCACCGACGAGCAGAAGAAGCGCTACCTGCCGAAGTTCGTCACCGGCGAGGAGATGTGGGCGCTGGCGATGACCGAGCCGGGCACCGGCTCCGACGTCGCGGGCATGAAGACCACCGCCAAGCTCTCCGAGGACGGCACGCACTACGTCCTCAACGGCGCCAAGACCTTCATCACCGGCGGCGTGCAGGCCGACCGCGTCATCGTCTGCGCCCGCACCTCCGCGCCGCGCGAGGACGACCGCCGCTTCGGCATCTCCCTGTTCGCGGTGGACGCGAAGTCCGAGGGCTACTCCGTCGGCCGCAAGCTGGACAAGCTGGGCCTGCGCACCTCCGACACGGCCGAGCTGGCCTTCGTCGACGTCAAGGTCCCGGTCGAGGACCTGCTCGGCGAGGAGAACAAGGGCTTTTACTACCTCGGCCAGAACCTGCCCTCCGAGCGCTGGGGCATCGCCTTCGGCGCGTACGCGCAGGCCAAGGCCGCCGTCCGGTTCGCCCAGAATTACGTGCAGGAGCGCACCGTCTTCGGCAAGCCGGTCGCGCACTTCCAGAACACGAAGTTCGAGCTGGCCGCCTGCCAGGCCGAGGTGGACGCCGCCGAGGCCGTCGCCGACCGCGCCCTGGAGGCCCTGGACGCCGGGGAGCTGACCGCCGCCGAGGCCGCGTCCGCCAAGCTGTTCTGCACCGAGGTCGCGCACCGCGTCATCGACCGCTGCCTCCAGCTCCACGGCGGCTACGGCTACATGAACGAGTACCCGATCGCCCGCCTGTACGCGGACAACCGCGTCAACCGCATCTACGGCGGCACCAGCGAGGTCATGAAGTCCATCATCGCCAAGTCGATGGGCCTGTAACCGCAGGTGGGCGAAGCACTCGACGACCTCCTCGACCTGCTCGACGTGGAGCGGGCCGGGGAGGACACCTTCCGGGGCCGGTCGCGCGGCGCGGTCGCGCCCCGGGTCTTCGGCGGCCAGGTCGTGGCCCAGGCGCTGGTCGCGGCCGGCCGCACCGTGCCCGAGGGGCGCGCGGCGCACTCCCTGCACGCGTACTTCCTGCGCGCGGGCGACCCGGACGCGCCGATCGCCTACGCCGTGGAGCGCATCCGCGACGGGCGGTCCTTCACCAACCGCCGCGTGGTCGCCGTCCAGCACGGGAAGCCGATCTTCCACCTGTCGGCGTCGTTCCAGGCGTACGAGGAGGGCCTCGACCACCAGGCGGGCATGCCGTCCGTGCCGGGCCCGGAGACCCTGCTGACGACGCGGGAGTCCCTCGCCCGGCACGCCGACCGGTTCACCGTCCCGGACTTCGCCGAGCGGCTGCTGGAGGCGCGCGCCGCGGTGGACCTGCGCTACGTGGGCGAACCGCCGTACGCGGCGCCCGGCGAGCCCCGCGCGCCGCGCTCGCGGGTCTGGTTCCGCGTGGACGGCGAGCTCCCGGACGACCCCCTGCTGCACGTCTGCCTCGTCGCGTACGTCTCCGACATGACGCTCCTCGACCCGGTGCTGCTCGCCCACGGGCGGGGCGGCTGGGGGGTCGGCGACGTGGTCGGCGCGTCCCTGGACCACGCGATGTGGTTCCACCGCCCGCTCCGCGCCGACGCGTGGCTGCTGTACGACCAGGAGTCCCCGTCGTCGTCCGCCGGCCGGGGCCTGGGCCAGGCCCGCATCTGGACGCGCGACGGCCGCCTGGCCGTCTCCGTCGTCCAGGAGGGCGTGGTCCGCGTCCCGCGGTGAGCCCCGCGGGTCAGAGTCCTGCGGTGAGCCCGGCGGGTCAGAGCAGGCCGGCCGCGTCCAGGAGGTAGGCGGTCAGGGGCTCGTAGAAGCGCGGGTCCAGGACGTGGTCGTCGAGGGGGACCGTGACCTGGAGGGTGCCCTCGGCCTCCCCGATGAACAGGGCCGGGTCGTTGCAGTCCGCGTAGCCGACCGCGTCGACGCCGCGCTGGCCCGCGCGGCCCGCCCAGCCGTGGTCGGCGACGACCAGGTCCGGCAGGGGCTGTTCCACGGCGCGCAGCCCGTCGAGGACCGCGTTCATCGGCTCCGGCGAGTGGGTGTGCCACAGCGTGGCGCCCCGCTCGAACACGGCCACGTCCGCGAACTGCACCACGTACCCCTCGTCGGCGGTGAGCCCGCCGGGGATGCGGACGACGTCGCAGCCGGCGGCGCGCAGCGCGGCGGCGGTGCGGCTGTGCACGTCGAGGAGGGCGCCGGGGTGGCCGGTCGCGAAGAGGACCCGCTCCCGGGCCGCGGCGGCCTTGCGGAGGCGGGCGGCCATCCGGTCCAGGGCGTCGACGGTCAGCTCCGGGTCGATCGTGTCCTGGCCGGCGCGGTGCCCGGGGTCGTCGTCGACGCCGCACCGCTCGGCCATCACGGCGAGCACGTCCTGCTCGTCGGTCCAGCGGTCGCCCAGTTCCAGGCCGAGCCAGTAGTGGCGGTCGCCGTTCGCGAGCTTGCGGTAGTGGGCGAGGTTGTTGTCGCGCGGGGTGGCGACGTCTCCCGCGATGCGCGTGCGGACGAGGTGCTCGACGAGGGCGGCGCGGCTGGGTATCGGCATCCCCCCATTGTGCCGCCCGCCACCGGCCGTGGCCGAGCCGTTCCGCCGCGCGGGTCCCCCTGCGCACGGGACGCGCGGGCCCCTTCGTACGGGATCTTCGGATTCGTACGGGATCTTCGGACCGACTGGCGGGAAACCCGCCCGTAACCGCCGCGGGGCGGGCAGACTGGCGCCCGCCACCCCTCACCGCCCGGGACGCGACGTCCCCGAACGGCCGGGCCGCCGTGCCCGGCACCGCAGGAGAAAGGCACCTCTTTGAACCGTGCGATACGCGCCGTCGCCCTGTCGACGGCCGCCCTGTCCCTCGCCGCCCTGCCCACCAACGGCCACGCCGCCTCCACGACGGGCGCGCTCATGGTCACCCACGTGCGGCCCAACACCTCGGGGGCGGACGTCAGCGGCAGTCGCCAGCTCAACCTGAACGGCGAGTACTTCGTCATCAAGAACGTCACCACGCGGACGGTGAACACGGGCGGGTACGTCCCGGACATCTCCACCAACTCGTACGGCCGCGCGCTGCCCTCGTACAACCTGCCCGCCGGGGCCAAGGCGTACGTGCACACCGGCAGCGGCACCAACCACCGGGACAGCAGCGGCTGGCACCACATCTACCGCGGCTACGCGCGGCACGTCCTGCCCAACGACGGCCGGTCCCGCAACCCGGACCTGCGCCTGAAGAAGCCCGGCAGCCCGGACAACAACACGTCCACCGGCTCCATCAGCCCCTGCAACTGGGGCAACGCGGCGGACGGCACGACGTACGCCTGCTGACGCGGGCGTGACGTGGAGGGGCCGGCCGCGGGGTCACCGACCGCCGCGGCCGGCCCTTCGCGCGTCCGCCGGCGGGCGCCTCACCCGGCCGCAGGGACTCCGGGGACAGGGGCCCCGGCGGCGGGGGCTCCGGCGGGGGCCTCCTGGGCGCGGGGCGCCGCCGCCGCGAAGGCGCCGCGGGCGAGGCGGTGCAGCAGGGCGGCCGTGGCGGGGCTGTCCGCGAGGGTCCCGGCGGGGCCGAGGTGGGGGGTGGAGTTGAGCAGGCCGAAGACCGCGTGGACGGCGGCCCGGGCGTCGGACTCGTCCAGGGACGGGTAGGCCCGGCGGACCGCGTCGACCCACAGCTCGACGTACTGCCGCTGGAGCTGGCGGACCCGCTTGCGCTCGGCGTCGCGCAGGCGGTCCAGCTCGCGGTCGTGCAGGGTGATGAGCGAGCGGTCGTTGAGCGCGAAGTCGATGTGGCCGTCGATCAGGGCGGAGAGCAGCGCCTCCGGGTCGCCGTCGGACTCCGCGACGCGGCGGCGACCGCCGTCGAGGAGGCGCTCGCTGATCCCGACGAGCAGCTCGGCCAGCATGGCGTCCTTGCCCGCGAAGTGCCGGTACAGGCCGGGACCGCTGATGCCGACCGCGGCGCCTATCTCGTCGACGCCCACGCCGTGGAAGCCGCGCTCGGCGAAGAGACGGGCGGCCTCCCGGAGGATCTGCTCGCGGCGTGTCGGGGCGTCGGTCCTGGTGGTCATGGATCGATTCTAGACAATGCGGTTAGCGCTCGTTAACCTGAAGGCCATACGTTAACGCTCATTAACGCTCTCGTACGGGCAAGGGGGCTCGACACGATGCAGCAGGCACCTGTGCTGGCGAGCGCGGCGGATCCCGCGTCGGCGGCCTGGCAGGCCAACGAGGCGGCGCACCGGGAGCTGGCCGACGACCTCCGGGCACGGCTGGCCGCCGCCCGGCTCGGCGGCGGCGAGAAGGCGCGCGCCCGGCACACCGCGCGCGGCAAGCTGCTGCCGCGCGACCGCGTCGACACGCTTCTGGACCCGGGCTCGCCCTTCCTGGAGCTGGCCCCGCTCGCGGCGAACGGCATGTACGACGACCAGGCGCCCGCCGCCGGGGTGATCGCCGGCATCGGCCGGGTCAGTGGTCGCGAGGTGGTCGTCGTCGCCAACGACGCGACGGTCAAGGGGGGCACGTACTACCCGATGACCGTCAAGAAGCACCTGCGCGCGCAGGAGGTGGCCCTGGAGAACCGGCTGCCCTGCGTGTACCTGGTGGACTCGGGCGGCGCGTTCCTGCCGATGCAGGACGAGGTGTTCCCGGACCGGGACCACTTCGGGCGGATCTTCTACAACCAGGCCCGCATGTCCGGCGCGGGCATCCCGCAGATCGCCGCCGTCCTCGGCTCGTGCACGGCCGGCGGGGCGTACGTGCCGGCGATGAGCGACGAGGCCGTGATCGTCCGGAACCAGGGCACGATCTTCCTGGGCGGCCCGCCGCTGGTGAAGGCCGCCACGGGCGAGGTCGTCACCGCGGAGGAGCTGGGCGGCGGCGAGGTCCACTCCCGCACGTCCGGGGTGACCGACCACCTCGCGGAGGACGACGCGCACGCCCTGCGGATCGTGCGGAACATCGTGGCGACGCTCCCCGCGCGCGGGGAGCTCCCCTGGACGGTCGAGCCGGTCGAGGAGCCGAAGGTCGACCCGGCGGGGCTGTACGGGGCGGTGCCGGTCGACCCCCGCACGCCGTACGACGTGCGGGAGGTGATCGCGCGCGTCACGGACGGCTCCCGGTTCGCGGAGTTCAAGGCCGAGTTCGGGCAGACGCTGGTGACGGGCTTCGCCCGGATCCACGGGCACCCGGTGGGGATCGTCGCCAACAACGGCATCCTGTTCGCCGAGTCCGCGCAGAAGGGCGCCCACTTCATCGAGCTGTGCGACCAGCGCGGCATCCCGCTGCTGTTCCTGCAGAACATCTCGGGCTTCATGGTGGGCCGGGACTACGAGGCGGGCGGCATCGCCAAGCACGGCGCGAAGATGGTCACGGCCGTGGCCTGCACGCGCGTGCCGAAGCTGACGGTCGTCGTCGGTGGTTCGTACGGTGCGGGCAACTACTCGATGTGCGGCCGGGCCTACAGCCCCCGCTTCCTGTGGATGTGGCCCAACGCCAAGATCTCCGTCATGGGCGGCGAGCAGGCCGCGTCCGTCCTCGCCACCGTCAAGCGCGACCAGTTGGAGGCGCGCGGCGAGAGCTGGCCGGCCGAGGCGGAGGAGGAGTTCAAGGCCCCGGTCCGCGCCCAGTACGAGCGGCAGGGCAGCGCGTACTACGCGACGGCCCGGCTGTGGGACGACGGGGTCATCGACCCGCTGGACACCCGCCAGGCGGTGGGCCTGGCCCTGACCGCGTGCGCCAACGCCCCCCTCCCCCAGCGGGACCCCGGGGCGCCCGGCTTCGGCGTCTTCCGGATGTGAGGGACCTGACGACCATGACGATGTTCGACACTGTCCTCGTCGCCAACCGGGGCGAGATCGCGGTCCGCGTCATCCGGACGCTCCGCGCCCTGGGGGTGCGGTCGGTCGCCGTGTTCAGCGATGCCGACGCCGGCGCCCGGCACGTGCGGGAGGCCGACACGGCGGTGCGGATCGGCCCCCCGCCGGCCCGCGAGAGCTACCTGCGCGTCGACCGGCTGCTGGAGGCCGCCGCCCGGACCGGCGCCCAGGCCGTCCACCCCGGGTACGGGTTCCTCGCGGAGAACGCCGCGTTCGCGCGGGCCTGCGCCGACGCGGGGCTGGTCTTCATCGGGCCGCCCGCCGACGCGATCTCCCTGATGGGCGACAAGATCCGCGCGAAGGAGACCGTCCGGGCGGCCGGTGTCCCGGTCGTGCCCGGCTCCTCGGGCAGCGGCCTGAGCGACGGCGAACTGGCCGACGCGGCGCGGGAGATCGGCATGCCGGTGCTGCTGAAGCCCTCGGCGGGCGGCGGCGGCAAGGGCATGCGCCTGGTGCGGGCCGAGGCCGCGCTGGCGGACGAGATCGCGGCGGCCCGCCGGGAGGCGCGGGCGTCGTTCGGCGACGACACGCTGCTGGTGGAGCGGTGGATCGACCGGCCCCGGCACATCGAGATCCAGGTCCTCGCCGACGGCCACGGCAACGTCGTGCACCTCGGGGAGCGGGAGTGTTCCCTCCAGCGCCGCCACCAGAAGGTCATCGAGGAGGCGCCGTCCGTCCTGCTGGACGAGGGGACGCGCGCCGCGATGGGCGAGGCGGCCGTCCAGGCGGCCCGCTCGTGCGACTACCGGGGCGCGGGGACGGTGGAGTTCATCGTCCCGGGCGGCGACCCCACCCAGTACTACTTCATGGAGATGAACACCCGCCTCCAGGTCGAGCACCCGGTGACCGAGCTGGTCACGGGCCTGGACCTGGTGGAGTGGCAGTTGCGCGTCGCGGCCGGCGAGGAGCTGCCGTTCCGGCAGGAGGACATCGCCCTCACCGGGCACGCGGTGGAGGCCCGCGTCTGCGCCGAGGAGCCGGCGCGCGGCTTCCTCCCGTCCGGCGGCACGGTCCTCGCGCTGCGCGAGCCGCAGGGCGCGGGGGTGCGGACGGACTCGGGGCTGAGCGTCGGCACCGAGGTGTCCAGCCTGTACGACCCGATGCTGTCGAAGGTCGTCGCCCACGGCCCGGACCGGGCCACCGCCCTGCGCAGGCTGCGCGCCGCCCTCGCGGACACGGTCACGCTCGGCGTGCCGACGAACGCCGGGTTCCTGCGCCGCCTCCTGGCCCATCCGGACGTGGTGGCGGGCGAGATGGACACGGGCCTGGTGGAGCGGGAGGCCGACGCGCTGGTCCCGGACGGGGTGCCGGAGGAGGTGTACGAGGCGGCGGCGGCCGTGCGGGAGGAGGCGCTCGCCGCGCGGCCGGACGCGCGCGGGTGGACCGACCCGTTCTCCGTGCCGAGCGGGTGGCGGCTGGGCGGCGAGCGGCTGCCGGTCACCCACCACCTGCGGGTCGCGGGGCTCGAACCCGTCACCCACCGGGCGCGCGCCACGGACCGTACGGTGACCGCCGACCGGGTGACGGTCACGCTGGACGGCGTGACGCACGCGTTCCACCGCGCCGGCACCTGGCTCGGCCGGGACGGGGACGGCTGGAACGTCCTGGACCACGACCCGGTCGCCGCCTCCCTCACCCGTTCGGCGCACGCCGGGGCCGACGCGCTCACCGCGCCGATGCCCGGCACGGTCACGGTGGTGAAGGTGGCCGTGGGCGACGGGGTGACGGCCGGGCAGGGGCTGGTCGTGGTGGAGGCGATGAAGATGGAACACGTCATCTCCGCCCCGCACGACGGCACGGTCGTCGAGCTGGACGTCACACCCGGGACGACGGTCGCCATGGACCAGGTGCTCGCCGTCGTCGAACCGCACGCCCCGGAGGAGGACGCGACATGACCGGTGGACTCCCGATGGAGGTTCCCGCGCCGGGGCTGCCCGCGCGCGTGCGGATCCACGAGGTGGGCCCGCGCGACGGGCTGCAGAACGAGCCGGGCGTCGTGCCGACCGGGGTGAAGGCCGAGTTCGTCCGCCGCCTCGCGGACGCCGGGCTGGACACGGTCGAGGCGACCAGCTTCGTCCACCCCAGGTGGGTGCCGCAGTTGGCCGACGCCGAGCAGTTGTTCCCGCTCGTGCGCGACCTGGACGTGCGCCTGCCGGTGCTCGTGCCGAACGAGCGGGGGCTGGACCGGGCGCTCGCGCTGGGGGCCCGCGAGGTCGCCGTGTTCGCCAGCGCGACCGAGTCGTTCGCCCGGGCCAACCTGAACCGCACGGTGGACGAGTCGCTCGCCATGTTCGAGCCGGTCGTCGCCCGCGCCAAGGCGGAGGGGCTGGCGGTGCGCGGCTACCTGTCGATGTGCTTCGGGGACCCGTGGGAGGGTCCCGTCCCCGTCGAACGGGTCGTCGGCGTCGCCCGCCGCCTGGCCGACCTGGGGTGCGACGAGCTGAGCCTCGGGGACACGATCGGCGTGGCCACGCCCGGCCACGTGGCGGCCCTGTTGACGGCCCTGGGCGCGGCCGGCGTGCCGGCGTCCGCGCTCGCCGTGCACTTCCACGACACGTACGGGCAGGCCCTCGCCAACACGTTCGCCGCGCTCCAGCACGGCGTGACCACCGTCGACGCCTCCGCGGGCGGGCTCGGCGGCTGCCCCTACGCCAAGTCCGCCACCGGGAACCTCGCCACCGAGGACCTCGTGTGGATGCTCCACGGCCTCGGCGTCGAGACCGGGGTCGATCTGGGCCGGCTGACCGCCACGAGCGTGTGGCTGGCCGAGGAGCTGGGCCGCCCGAGCCCGTCCCGTACCGTCCGCGCCCTCTCCCACAAGGAGTGACCCCCATGCCCCTGGACCACCGGCTCTCCGCCGAGCACGAGGAACTGCGCCGCACCGTCGAGGAGTTCGCCCACGACGTGGTGGCGCCGAAGATCGGCGACTTCTACGAGCGCCACGAGTTCCCGTACGAGATCGTGCGGGACATGGGCCGCATGGGCCTGTTCGGCCTGCCGTTCCCCGAGGAGTACGGCGGGATGGGCGGCGACTACCTGGCGCTGGGCATCGCCCTGGAGGAGTTGGCCCGCGTCGACTCGTCGGTGGCCATCACCCTGGAGGCGGGCGTCTCGCTGGGCGCGATGCCGATCCACCGGTTCGGCACGGAGGAGCAGAAGCGGGAGTGGCTGCCGCGGCTGTGTTCCGGGGAGGTGCTGGGCGCGTTCGGGCTGACCGAGCCGGAGTGCGGCTCGGACGCGGGCGGGACGCGCACGACGGCCGTGCGGGACGGCGACGAGTGGGTGATCAACGGCACGAAGTGCTTCATCACCAACTCCGGCACGGACATCACGGGCCTGGTGACGGTGACCGCCGTGACGGGCCGCAAGCCGGACGGCCGCCCGGAGATCTCGTCCATCATCGTCCCGTCGGGCACGCCGGGCTTCACCGTCGCCGCGCCGTACTCGAAGGTCGGCTGGAACGCCTCGGACACGCGTGAGCTGTCGTTCTCCGACGTCCGCGTGCCCGTGACGAACCTGCTGGGCGAGGAGGGCCGCGGGTACGCGCAGTTCCTCCGCATCCTGGACGAGGGCCGCATCGCGATCGCGGCGCTGGCCACGGGCCTGGCGCAGGGCTGTGTCGACGAGTCGGTGAGGTACGCGAAGGAACGTCACGCCTTCGGCCGGCCCATCGGGGACAACCAGGCGATCCAGTTCAAGCTGGCCGACATGGAGATGCGGGCGCACATGGCCCGGATCGGCTGGCGGGACGCGGCGTCCCGGCTGGTGCTGGGCGAGCCGTTCAAGAAGGAGGCGGCGCTGGCGAAGCTGTACTCGTCGACCGTCGCCGTCGACAACGCGCGGGAGGCGACGCAGATCCACGGCGGGTACGGCTTCATGAACGAGTACCCGGTGGCGCGGATGTGGCGGGACTCCAAGATCCTGGAGATCGGCGAGGGCACGAGCGAGGTGCAGCGCATGCTCATCGCCCGCGAACTGGGCCTGTCGGCCTGACGGTTCCCCCCTGGGCGCACCCCGCGGACCCGAAGTCCCCTGCGGACCGGGAGGGGACGGTGCCCCTGTGGACCGCCCATGGAAGCGGAGGGCTGCGCGACGGGTGAGGCGGAAACCCCCTGCGGTCCGGGAGGGGACGGTGCCCCGTGGGCCACTCCTGGAGCCGAAGACCCTGTAGCAGGTAGGGGGAGGACGCCCTCGTGGGCCGCTCGTGGAGCCGAAGGGGCGCGCGGGTGTCGAGGGGGCGATCGCGCGGAGGCGCGAAGCGCTGAGCACGTTCGCCGTCTCGACACCCGCTCACAGCGCCCCGGAGGCGGAACGAGCCTAAAAAAGGGCGGCGCGAAGCGCTGAGCACGTTCGCCGCCTCGACACCCGCTCAAAGCGCCCCGGAGGCGGAACGAGCCTAAAAAAGGGGGACCCTCTGGACAAGATCTGAGGTTAGGCTAACCTACCTTCGAACTTGCCCAGTGGCCGGAATCCGGCCGTACGAAAGCGACCCCGCCATGCCCAGCAACGCCCGAGCCACCCACCTGACCCGACGTGGACTCCTCGCCGCGGGAGGCGCCCTGGGGCTGGGCGCCGCGCTCGCCGCGTGCGGCAAGGACGAGGGCGCCGAGAAGTCCGGCGGCGCGGACGCCGCGGCGACGTCGGGCCCGTGGAAGTTCACCGATGACCGGGGTGTCGTGGCGGAGGCCAAGGCCACTCCGAAGAACATCGTCGCCTTCACGGGCATGGCGGCGGCGCTGCACGACTTCGGCGTCGAGGTGAAGGGCGTCTTCGGCCCGACGAAGACCGCCGACGGCAAGCCCGACGTCCAGGCCGGCGACCTCGACATCGCCAAGGTCAAGATCATCGGCAACGTCTGGGGCGAGTTCAACATCGAGGAGTACATCAAGCTCCAGCCCGAGGTCCTCATCACGGACATGTGGGAGAAGGACGCGCTCTGGTACGTGCCGGACGAGTCCAAGGACAAGATCCTCAAGCTGGCCCCGAGCGTCGCCCTGTGGGCCGCCGACCAGTCGATGCCGAAGGTGCTCCAGCGCCACGCCGACCTGGCGAAGAGCCTGGGCGGCGACGTGACGTCGAAGAAGGTCACCGACAGCAAGGCCCGCTTCGAGGCCGCCGCCGCGCGGCTGCGCGCCGCCGCCAAGGCCAAGCCGGAGATCAAGGTCCTCATCGGTTCGGCCAGCGCCGACCTGTTCTACGTCTCCACCCCGGCCCGCCCCACCGACACCCTGTACTTCAAGGAGCTCGGCGTGAACGTCGTCGTGCCCACGAAGCTCGACCAGGGCGGCTGGTTCGAGGGCCTGAGCTGGGAGAACGTCGACAAGTACAAGGCCGACATCATCATGATGGACAACCGCAGTTCGGCCATCCAGCCCAAGGACCTCGCCTCCAAGCCGACTTGGGCGCAGCTTCCCGCCGTCAAGGCCGGCCAGGTCATCCCCCGTGTCACGGAGCCCATCTACTCGTACGAGAAGTGCGCCCCGCTGCTGGAGGACCTCGCCGAGGCGATCGAGAACGCGAAGAAGGTGGCCTGACCCCATGACGACCGCCGAGACCGCCGCACTGCCGTTCAACTTCTTTCCCCTCCAGGTCGTACGGACGCGGCGGCTCGGGCCGTCGCTGGTCCGCGTGACCTTCACCGGCGCCGGTGACGAGGACCTGTCGGGCTTCGCCTCCGGGGGCCGGGACCAGAGCCTGTCGCTGTTCCTGCCGCATCCGGGCCAGCCGGAGCCGGTCGTGCCGGCCGTCGTCGACGGCGACCTGTACGGCGCGCTGGGCGCGTGGCGGGCCATGCCGGACGACGTGCGGGCCGTCATGCGCTCGTACACGGTGCGGGAGCAGCGCCGGGCCGACGACGGGACGACGGAGGTCGACATCGACTTCGCCGTCCACGAGGACGGCGGCCCCGCCTGCCGTTGGGCGCTGCGGGCGGCCCAGGGCGACCGCGTGGCCGTCCTGGGTCCGACCGTGGAGGACAACACCGGTGTCCGCTTCCGGTTGCCGGAGGACGCCGACGAGGTGCTGATGTGGGCCGACGAGACGGCGCTGCCCGCCGCCTCGGCGATCCTGGAGTGGCTGCCGGCCGGGACCAGGGTCCGGGTGTGGCTGGAGGTCCCGCACGCCGGCGACCGGATCCAGCCGCGCACCGCGGCGGACGCGACGGTGACCTGGCTCGTGCGGGACGAGGGTGCGCCCTCGGCCGTCGAGGCGGTCCGCGCGGCCGGGGTGTCCGGTTCGGCGCCGTACGTGTGGCTCGCGGGCGAGTCCGGTTCGGTGAAGGCTTTGCGCCGTCATTTCGTGAACGAGCGCCAGGTGGATCGCCGCCGCGTCACGTTCGTCGGATACTGGCGCAAGGGCCTGAGCGAGGACGCCCTGCGCGAGGCCCCGGAGACCGAGCCCGAGACCGCCGACCAGGCGTAGGAACCGTCCGCCGCGCCCATCACCGCAGTTCACGCCGTACCCGTGGGGGCGAGCGACGTTGCGAGATCAACTTAGGTTAGGCTAACCTAAGTAACACAACGTCCCTCGCCCCTCACCCTGTCCTGAGGGACGCCCAAGTCCCCGCATCCGGGAGGATGTCGCATGCGCTCGCACCTGCTCAACGACGCGACGGCGGAACAGTACCGACGTTCCGTCACCGAAGGAGTCGAGCGGGTGGCGCGCAAACTCGCCACCACGCGGCGCCCGTTCACCGGAGTCACCCCCGACGACCTCGCACCGCTCGTCTCCGCCGTCGACCTCGACCGGCCCCTCGGCGACACCTCCGCCGCCCTGGACGAGCTGGAGGAGCTGTACCTCCGGGACGCCGTCTACTTCCACCACCCCCGCTACCTGGGCCACCTCAACTGCCCGGTCGTCATCCCGGCCGTGCTCGGCGAGGCGGTCCTCTCGGCGGTCAACTCCTCCCTGGACACGTGGGACCAGAGCGCCGGCGGCACGCTGATCGAGCGCCGCCTCGTCGACTGGACCGCCGAGCGCATCGGCCTCGGGCCCTCCGCCGACGGCGTGTTCACCAGCGGCGGCACCCAGTCCAACCTCCAGGCGCTGCTCCTGGCCCGCGAGGAGGCCAAGACGGACGACCTGACGAAACTGCGCATCTTCACCTCCGAGTGCAGCCACTTCAGCGTCCAGAAGTCCGCGCAGCTCCTCGGCCTCGGCCGGTCCGCCGTCGTGTCGATCCCCTGCGACCGCGACAAGCGCATGCAGAGCGTCGTCCTCGCCGCCGAGCTGGCCCGCTGCGCCGCCGAGGGCCTCGTGCCGATGGCGATCGTCGCCACGGCCGGCACCACCGACTTCGGCTCCATCGACCCGCTGCCCGAGATCGCCGCGCTGGCCGCCGAGTACGGCGCGTGGATGCACGTCGACGCCGCCTACGGCTGCGGGCTGCTCGCCTCCCCCACCCGCCGCTCCCTCCTGGACGGCATCGAGCGCGCCGACTCCGTCACCGTCGACTACCACAAGTCGTTCTTCCAGCCCGTCAGCTCCTCCGCCGTGCTGGTCCGCGACCGGGCGACGCTGCGCCACGCCACGTACCACGCGGACTACCTCAACCCGCGCCGCACCGTCGAGGAGCGGATCCCCAACCAGGTCGACAAGTCGCTGCAGACGACCCGCCGCTTCGACGCGCTCAAGCTGTGGCTGACGCTGCGCGTCATGGGCGCCGACGGCATCGGCCAGCTCTTCGACGAGGTGTGCGACCTGGCCGCGGCCGGCTTCGACCTGCTCGCCGCCGACCCCCGGTACGACGTGGTGGTCCAGCCGTCGCTGTCCACGCTCGTCTTCCGCTACGTCCCGGCCGCCGTCACCGCCCCCGCGGAGATCGACCGCGCCAACCTGCACGCCCGCAAGGCGCTGTTCGCGTCGGGCGAGGCCGTCGTCGCCGGCACGAAGGTCGGTGGCCGCCAGTACCTGAAGTTCACCCTGCTCAACCCCGAGACGACCGTGCACGACATCGCCGCCGTCCTCGATCTGATAGCCGGCCACGCCGAGCAGTACCTGGGAGAGAACCTTGTCCACGCCTCTTGACCTCATCGGTATCGGACTGGGTCCGTTCAACCTGGGCCTCGCCTGCCTGACCGAGCCCATCGCGGAGCTCGACGGCCTGTTCCTGGAGTCGAAGCCGGACTTCGAGTGGCACTCGGGGATGTTCCTCGAGGGCGCCCACCTCCAGACGCCGTTCATGTCGGACCTCGTCACGCTCGCCGACCCCACCTCGCCGTACTCCTTCCTCAACTACCTGAAGGAGAAGGGCCGGCTGTACTCGTTCTACATCCGCGAGAACTTCTATCCGCTGCGCGCCGAGTACAACGACTACTGCCGCTGGGCCGCCGGGAAACTGGGCAACGTCCGCTTCGGCACGACCGTCACCCGCGTCGAGTACGACGAGGCCGCCGAGGTGTACGCGGTCCACACGGACGCCGGCGACACGTTCCGCGCCCGCCACCTCGTCCTGGGCACCGGCACCCCGCCGTACGTCCCCGACGCCTGCCGGGACCTGGGCGGCGACTTCCTCCACAACTCCCGGTACATGCAGGGCCGGGACGCCCTCAAGGCGAAGAAGTCGATCACCCTCGTCGGCAGCGGCCAGAGCGCGGCGGAGATCTACTACGACCTGCTCTCCGAGATCGACGTCCACGGCTACCAGTTGAACTGGGTGACCCGCTCCCCGCGCTTCTTCCCGCTGGAGTACACCAAGCTCACGCTGGAGATGACGTCCCCCGAGTACATCGACTACTTCCACGCCCTGCCCGAGGAGACCCGCTACCGGCTGGAGGCCCAGCAGAAGGGCCTCTTCAAGGGCATCAACGGCGAGCTCATCGACGCCATCTTCGACCTGCTGTACCAGAAGAACCTGAACGGCCCCGCCCCCACGCGCCTGCTCACCAACTCGTCGCTGAACACCGCGTCGTACGACGCGGCGACCGGCACGTACACCCTGGGCCTGCGCCAGGAGGAGCAGGGCAAGGAGTACGAGATCCGCACCGAGGGCCTCGTCCTGGCCACCGGCTACAAGTACCGCGTGCCCGCGTTCCTGGAGCCCGTGCACGAACGGCTCAAGTGGGACGGGCACGGCCGGTTCGACATCGCCCGCAACTACTCCATCGACGTCACGGGCCGCGGCGTGTTCCTGCAGAACGCCGGGGTCCACGCCCACTCGATCACCTCCCCCGACCTGGGCATGGGGGCGTACCGCAACTCCTACATCATTCGTGAGCTGCTGGGGACCGAGTACTACCCCGTCGAGAAGTCCATCGCGTTCCAGGAGTTCACCGTATGAGCACCACCGGCACCACCAGCACCACCGCCGCGCACGCGGCGCCCGGCATAGGCACCTTCACGTTCCGCCCGCTCGACCCGCTGGCCGACGCCGAGCTGGTGCACCGCTGGGTCACCCACCCCAAGGCGTCCTACTGGCTGATGCAGGACCACCGGCTGGAGGACGTCGAGCGGGACTACATGGCCATCGCCGCGCACCCGCACCACGACGCGTTCCTCGGCCTCCACGACGGGGAGCCGGCGTTCCTGATGGAGCGCTACGACCCCGCGCGGGTCGAGCTGGTCGGCCTGTACGACCCGCTCCCCGGCGACGTCGGCATGCACTTCCTGGTCGCCCCGACCGACACCCCGGTCCACGGCTTCACCCGCGCCGTGATCACCGCCGTGATGGCCGAACTGTTCCGCGACCCGGCCACCGCCCGCGTCGTCGTCGAGCCGGACGTCCGCAACACCGCCGTCCACGCCCTCAACGAGGCGGTCGGCTTCGTCCCCGTCGACAAGATCGTCAAGCCCGAGAAGGAGGCACTGCTGAGCGTGTGCACCCGCGAGGCGTTCGAGGCGGCCGTGGGGGCCGCCCGATGAGCGCCCCCGCGTACCGCGCGGCCGGCGCCGTCGCCCACCTCACCCCCGAGCGCTGGGCGCACGCCAACCGCCTCCTCGTCCGCAAGGCCCTCGCCGAGTTCTCCCACGAGCGGCTGCTCGACCCGCAGCCGCTGGGCGAGGGCCGCTACCGGGTCCTCAGCGACGACGGCACCACCGAGTACCGCTTCACCGCCGGCCGGTTCGCCCTGGACCACTGGCAGGTGTACGCCGACTCCATCAGCCGCCACCGCGACGGCCGGGAGCTGCCGGTCGACGCGCTGGAGTTCGTCATCGAGCTGCGCGGCGCGCTGGGCCTGAGCGACGAGATCCTCCCCGTGTACCTGGAGGAGATCTCCTCGACCCTCTCCGGCACGGCGTACAAGTCCGCCAAACCGCCGGTGACCGCCGCCGAGCTGGCGGCGTCGGACTTCCAGGCCGTCGAGACGGGCATGACCGAGGGCCACCCGTGCTTCGTCGCCAACAACGGCCGGCTCGGCTTCGGCGGCGACGAGTACCACGCGTACGCGCCGGAGGCGGCGAGCCCGCTGCGGCTCGTCTGGCTGGCCGCGCACCGGGACCGCGCCGCCTTCACGGCCGGCGCGGACATCGAGTACGACGCGTTCGTCCGCGCCGAGCTGGGCGACGCCACCGTCGACGCCTTCGCCCGCACGCTCGCCGAGCGGGGCCTGGACATGGCCGACTACCTCCTCGTGCCGGTCCACCCCTGGCAGTGGTGGAACAAGCTGACCGTCACCTTCGCCGCGGAGATCGCCCAGCAGCGGCTGGTGTACCTCGGCGAGGGCGACGACGCGTACCTGGCGCAGCAGTCGATCCGTACGTTCTTCAACACCTCGGACCCGGCCAAGCACTACGTCAAGACGGCCCTGTCGGTGCTGAACATGGGCTTCATGCGGGGCCTGTCCGCCGCGTACATGCAGGCCACGCCCGCCATCAACGACTGGCTGGCGAACCTGATCGACCGCGACGACGTGCTGCGCGCGGCCCGCTTCTCGATCATCCGGGAGCGCGCGGCGGTCGGCTACCGGCACCTGGAGTACGAGGCGGCCACCGACCGGTACTCGCCCTACCGCAAGATGCTCGCCGCGCTGTGGCGGGAGAGCCCGGTGCCCTCCCTGGAGCCGGGGCAGCGGCTGGCCACGATGGCGTCGCTGCTCCACGTCGACCACGAGGGCGCGTCGTTCGCCGGAGCGCTGATCGCGGAGTCGGGCCTCGCCCCGGACCGGTGGCTGCGCCGCTACCTGGACGCGTACCTGCTGCCGATCCTGCACACCTTCTACGCGTACGACCTGGCGTGGATGCCGCACGGCGAGAACGTGATCCTCGTCATCGAGGACGGCGCGGTCCAGCGGGCGATCTTCAAGGACATCGCCGAGGAGATCGTCGTCATGGACCCGCACGCGGTGCTGCCGCCGGCGGTGGAGCGCATCAGGGTCGAGGTGCCCGAGGACCAGAAGCTGCTGTCGGTCTTCACCGACGTCTTCGACTGCTTCTTCCGCTTCCTGGGCGCCACGCTGGACGCCGACGGCGTCCTCGACGAGGAGTCGTTCTGGCGGACGGTCGCCGAGTGCGTCACGGCGTACCAGGAGTCGCGGCCGGAGCTGGCGGACAGGTTCGCGCAGTACGACGTCTTCGCGGAGGAGTTCACGCTGTCCTGCCTGAACCGGCTCCAGCTCCGCAACAACCGGCAGATGGTGGACCTGGCGGACCCGTCCGCGGCGCTCCAGCTCGTCGGGACGCTGCGGAACCCGATCGCCAAGTACCGCCCGTAGGGGCGCCCCGGACCGGCCGGGGCCCGGAGGAGTACGGTCCTCCTCCGGGCCCCGGTTTCGTCGTTTCCCGACCCCTCCGGTCTAGACCAGGCCCGTTTTTGCTTCCGATCATGACGGCTCCTGCCCGATAGCGGGCAGATTTCTTGCGGAGGCGCCCCTTCACCCCGCAATATCTACGGGTGCTCGATCGCCGCCCGTCACATGACGACCTCATCGACCACCTGGTGCGCAGCACCGCGCTCCAGCGCGGCGAGGCCGCCCGGGTGGTGCTCGACGTGCTGGCGTACTTCGACGAGACGACGGAGGAGTTCGTCCGCCGCCGCCACCGGGAGCTCCAGGCCGCCGGGGCGGTGAACGCGGAGATCTTTGAACGCATCGCGGCGGAGCTGCCGCACCGCGCCGTGGCGCCACCGGAGCTCTCGCTCCGGCAACTGCGCCGCATCGTCTACGGCTGAACCGGCCGGACCGGACCGGTCGGCCCGACCGGGCCGGTCGATCCGACCGGGCCGGCCCGTCCGGACGGGAAGCGCCCGGGCACACACCCGAAACCAGGAGGGGTACCAACTCTATGTGCGGAATTGTCGGTTATATCGGTAAGCGTGATGTCGCCCCGCTGCTGCTGGAGGGCCTCCAGCGGCTGGAGTACCGCGGCTACGACTCCGCCGGTGTCGTGATCACCAGCCCGAAGTCCTCGGGCCTGAAGATGGTCAAGGCCAAGGGCCGCGTCCGCGACCTGGAGGCGCGCATCCCCAAGCGCTTCACCGGCACCACCGGCATCGCCCACACGCGCTGGGCCACGCACGGCGCGCCGAGCGACCACAACGCGCACCCGCACCTGGACCCCGAGAACAAGGTCGCGGTCGTCCACAACGGCATCGTCGACAACGCCGCCGAGCTGCGCGCCAAGCTGGAGGCGGACGGCGTCGTCTTCGCGTCGGAGACGGACACCGAGGTCCTCACCCACCTGATCGCCCGCTCGCAGGCCGCCACGCTGGAGGAGAAGGTCCGCGAGGCGCTGAAGGTCGTCGAGGGCACGTACGGCATCGCCGTGCTGCACGCCGACTTCAACGACCGCATCGTGGTCGCCCGCAACGGCTCCCCGGTCGTCCTCGGCATCGGCGAGAAGGAGATGTTCGTCGCCTCCGACGTCGCCGCCCTGGTCGCCCACACCCGCCAGGTCGTCACGCTCGACGACGGCGAGATGGCCACCCTGAAGGCCGACGACTTCCGCACCTACACCACGTCGGGCGCCTCCACCACCGCGACGCCGGAGACCGTGGAGTGGGAGGCCGCCTCGTACGACATGGGCGGCCACGACACGTACATGCACAAGGAGATCTCCGAGCAGCCCGACGCGGTGGACCGCGTGCTGCGCGGACGCATCGACGACCGGTTCTCCACCGTGCACCTGGGCGGGCTGAACCTGGACGCCCGCGAGGCCCGCACGATCCGCCGGATCAAGATCCTCGGCTGCGGCACCTCGTACCACGCCGGCATGATCGGCGCGAGCCTCATCGAGGGCATGGCGCGCATCCCCGCCGACGCCGAGCCGGCCTCCGAGTTCCGCTACCGCAACCCGGTCGTCGACCCCGACACGCTGTACGTCGCCGTCTCCCAGTCCGGCGAGACGTACGACGTGCTCGCCGCCGTCCAGGAGCTGAAGCGCAAGGGCGCCCGCGTCCTCGGCGTCGTCAACGTCGTCGGCTCGGCCATCGCCCGCGAGGCCGACGGCGGCGTGTACGTCCACGCCGGGCCGGAGGTCTGCGTGGTCTCCACCAAGTGCTTCACCAACACCGTGGTCGCCTTCGCGCTGCTCGCCCTGCACCTCGGCCGCATCCGCGACCTGTCCGTCACGGACGGCAAGCGGATCATCGAGGGCCTGCGCAAGCTGCCGGAGCAGATCGGCGAGATCCTCAAGCTGGAGGACGAGATCAAGGAGCTGGCCGCCGCGTACGCGGGCGCCCAGTCCATGATGTTCATCGGCCGGGTGCGCGGCTACCCGGTGGCGCTCGAGGCCTCCCTGAAGCTCAAGGAGATCTCGTACATCCACGCCGAGGCGTACCCGGCGTCCGAGCTGAAGCACGGCCCGCTCGCGCTGATCGAGCCGGCGCTGCCGACCGTCGCGATCGTCCCGGACGACGACCTGCTGGAGAAGAACCGCGCCGCCCTGGAGGAGATCAAGGCCCGCAGCGGGCGCATCCTCGCCGTCGCGCACCAGGAGCAGGAGAAGGCCGACCACACGATCGTCGTGCCGAAGAACGAGGACGAGCTGGACCCGATCCTCATGGGCATCCCGCTCCAGCTCTTCGCGTACCACACGGCCCTCGCCATGGGCCGGGACATCGACAAGCCGCGCAACCTGGCGAAGTCCGTCACGGTCGAGTAGCCGGTACGTCCCCCACGTGCCCCGGGCCCGGGGCCCGGCCGCCTCGGCGTCCGGGTCCCGGGCCCCGTCGCGTCCGGAGGCGGCCTACACGGCGCGCAGCAGGTACTTGGTGCGGAAGCCGCTGCCCGTGGAGCAGTCCAGGGTGCTCTGCGTGGAGGTGTAGGTGAAGCCGGTCGGGACGGTGCACGCCCACAGGCCCGTCACGGGCGTGTGCAGCAGGTACTTGGTGCGGAAACCACTGCCCGTGGAGCAGTCCAGGGTGCTCTGCGTGGAGGTGTAGGTGAAGCCCGGCATGGTGGTGCAGGCCCACAGGTTGTCGGCGGGCGGCTGGACGTAGTACTCGGTGGTGAAGCCGCTGCCGGTGGAACAGCCGAGCGTGCTCCGGGCGCTGGTGTACGTGTAGCCGGACGGGACGGTGCAGGACCAGAATCCCGAGGCCGCCGCCGTGCCGCCCGCCTCGGCGGTGGGCGCGGGCGCCTCGGCGACGGAGGCGGGCGCCGTGTCGGGGGCGGGGGCGGCGGCGGCCGGGGTGACGGCCGTGGCGACGGCGAGGGCGGCGGTGGCCGCGGCGGCGAGCAGCGTGCGCGGGATCGTTCGCAGCATGGGAGGCACTCCTGGTGGACGGTCCATCGGGCAGAGCCAACGGGTGGGGGGTCGACCGGGGGTCTGACCCGTGCCCCGGCCGCCGCAGGGCGCGCGCTGGAAGACTGTCAGCGGCACTCGCCCCGGACAAGTGCCCCTCCCCCGCGGTCCGCCGCCTTTCGGCCGCCCCGGCACCCCGGCCGACCTGCGGGCCGGCCGGGGCGCACCGCTCCCGTCAGGGCTTTCGGCGCGACCGGAACGGCGCGGACCGCGCCCCCGGCCGCCGGGTCACCGCGCGGTCGGGCTGGAGTGCACCCGGCGACGGGCGGCCCGGACGGAACGCGTCACCGCGCGGTCGGGTTGAAGTGCACCTCCGGGTGGTCCGCCGTGGGCCCGTCGAGGAGCGGCCGGGGCAGGCCCCGCAGGTGCAGGTCGAAGAAGGCCGCGACGTACGCGCGGACCAGTTCCACGGCGCGCTCGGCGCGGATCGTCGGCTGGGTCGGCGCGTCGTACGGGATGCCGAGCTGGTCGAAGAGGATCGGTATGTCCGAGAACGTCAGGTGGTCGGTGCCCTCCACGCTGAGCCAGCGCTTCCAGCCGTCGAGGTTCCGCCACGCCTCGTCCCAGGTGGGGTCCTGGCTGCCGGGCAGGTGCACGCCGGTGTGGGTGCCGAGCATCATGAACGGGCGCCCGTCGAGCCCGCCGGCCGGTACCGGGTCGCCGAACGAGCCGTCCATGTTGACCCCCGCGCGCACGCGGGGGTCCTGGGCCATGACGGAGGCCGCCGAGGCGCCGCCCAGGGAGTGGCCCGCGGCGCCGATCCGCTTCCGGTCGACGATCGAGGCGTGCCGCCAGGCGGGGCGCGGCCCGGTCAGCCGGTCCAGGACGAACGCGATGTCCTGGCCGCGGTTCACCGTGGCCTTCCGCATGTCCTCCAGCGTCTCGGCCTTCTCGCAGGCCACGCAGGTCAGGACGCGTCCGCCGGGGAAGACCGCACCGGCCGCCTCGTGGGCGTGGTCGACGACGGCGACGACGTAGCCGCGGCTGGCGAGGTCCTCGGCGAGGGTGGTCAGCGTGTACCGGGGCCCGCCGAAGCCGGGCGACAGCACGACCAGCGGGTGCCGGCCGCGCTCCGGGCGGGCACCGGCGACGCTGTGGGTGCGGGTGGCGGCCAGCTTGGCGGCGGCCTCGGGGTCGCGGGCGCCGACGGCCTCCAGCAGCAGCCGCGCCTCGCGCGGGTCCGCGTACGGGGCGGGGGCGCCGGCGGCGGACCGGGCGGGGTAGTACAGGTCGACCATCAGCTCGCGGGGCCGCTCGGGCACCCACAGGTCGGCGCGCGACCGGTCGACGAGGTGGAGGGTGTCCCGCCCGACCGGAAAGGCCCCGGTGGGCCGGGGCAGCAGCACCCCTTCGGCGGACCGCTGGGCGGCCTGGTCGGTGGTGGTGGCGGTGACGGTCGTGACGGGGGGCGGGGTCTGCGCGACCGCCGGGGCGGCGGCGGTGAGGGCGATGAGGAGGGCCGCGGCGGCGGCCGTGCGCAGAGTACGTGGCGACTTCATGGGCAGGACGCTAGGCGGACGGCGGGGGCCGGGTCGTCGTCCTCCGGTCCGGGAGCCGTACGCCCGGGGGGTGATCTCCCGTACGCCCGGAGGTTGTTGACGCGGCGTCACCGTACGACCGAGGTGGCAGGCGGGGGCGGGGAGGGCCGCGACCGGACGAGCGCGCAGCGCCCGGGGCGAGCGCGGGACGACCGGGGCGGGCACGCGACGAGCACGGGACGGCGGGGCGGGCGAAGGGCAGGCGGGCGGGCGGGCGGGCGGGCGGGTACGGAACGACCGAGGCGGCAGAGACGACCGAGGCGAGCGCGGGAGGGCCGAGGCGAACGCAGGGCGAGCGCGGGGCGGTCGAGGTGACCGAGGAGCGGCCGAGGCGAGCCCAGGAGGACCAGGACGACCGGGGTCGGGCGCGGAGGGGCTGGGATGAGCGCAGGACGGTCGGGGCGACCGGGCGAGCGCGGGACGGCCGGGGTGGAGGCGCCGTCCGCCACAACGGGCCTCCTGCGCGATCGCGCGGCTTCCCGCCCCCCCCAGTGCTTCACAAGCGCACAAGCCACCTCCGACGGTGGCTTGATTTATCCGTGAACTATCTGGGGTGCGCTACGGGGCGCGGCGGGGCGCGCTACGGGATGACGACGACGGGCCGCTGCGCGCGGCGCGCGAGCCGGCCGGCGACGGAGCCGAAGATCCGCCCGGCGAGGCCGTGGGTGGAGCCGACGACGATGGCGTCGGCGGAGTACTCGCGGCCGACCTCCTCCAGTTCGTGGCAGATGTCGCCGCCGCGCTCGACGAGGATCCAGGGCACTTCGGACAGGTGGTCGGCGCAGGCCAGTTCCAGCCCCAGGACCTCGGTGCGGTGGTCGGGGACGTCGACGAAGACCGGTGGCTCGCAGCCCGCCCACACGGTGGTGGGCAGCCGGTTCGCGACGTGCACGATGATCAGACCGGACCCGGACCGGCGGGCCATGCCGATCGCGTACGCGAGCGCCCGCTCGCTGGAGGTCGAGCCGTCGAAGCCGACGACGACGCCGTGCTGGAACGCGGGGTCACATGCATGACGCGTGTCTGCCGCCGCCAGGGGGTCCACCGCCGAATCGGCGACCTGCCTGCGGTCGGCTGGTTCAGGGAATTCGTGACCGGCCATGGGTGTCTCGGCGAAGAAGGTCCTTGTGGGAGGGTTTCAAGGGGCGTCTGACAGCGGAGCCGTGTCCGGGAATCATCTTCCCCTGCCCATACCCCCAAGGGTACGGCGCCACTCCTCTCGTGCCCAGGGTCCGCCACCGCGCTCGCGGCGTTCCAGGAGCATGCACGAGCCCGCTCCTCGACGCAACGCCGGTTGGCCCCTACAGCAGTTTCGGAGGGTCACTCGGGATGCTCCCACAGTGACCGCCGTCACGGTACCCCCGGGTCCCCGCGACGGCTCCGGCCGCCCCGGGACGAGCGGGGCCCCTCCCAGGACGAGCGACACCCGGCTCTCACAGTGGCCCACGCGCCACCGGGAATCCCGCCCCGCACTGCCGGGCCACTGGTGCGCCCCCTCCCCCCGGCGGACCGGGTGGCGGCAGGCCGCCACAGGCGGCGTTCCGCCGCAGGATCCCGACGCCCGGGGCGGCCGGAACGTGGGCTCGGGCCCGGCCCGGGCCCCTGCCCTCTCGCTCCGTAGCGCCGCCGCCTCGCCCGCCGCCCCGGGCGTCCCCCACCGCGCCGGAGCCGGTCCCGGACCGGGAGGCGTACCGCGCCGAGGTGGGGGTAGCGGGGCCGTACGGGGCGGCGGGCGCCCACCCGCGAGCCGTGCCAGAGCCGCGCCGGGGACGCGCCGGGAGCCGCGCGCGGACGGAGCCGGGGCGCCGCACGTGTCGCGAGGCTGACGGGTTCGCACACGCGGACCCATATGTTTTCAGCCAACTTCGGCGTGCCCGCCGATCCTTGCCGGAATGGCCTGCGAACCCCCTTGCCACCTGGGAGATAAGGGCCGCGGCCGTCTCGCGCACCCTACGCGGATGGGCCATGAGCGTGAGACGCACTTCCCTGGGGGCCCCTGAGGGTGAAACGCTTCGTGATCGAATGCTTCACGCCAAGTTGCCTTGTCGACATAGCGCTGGATGCGGAACTTGTCATTCCGGCGCTGCGGGACGCAGTAGATTCGATCATGACTATCGGAGAACGGGGTCTCGTGCAAAACCGAGGGGAAACGTGCAGGAGCGACAGGACCTAGGAGACGCGAACACCGAGGGGGGCTTAGCGTCATGAGCCAGGACTCCGCCGCACCGGAGACCGGACGCAAACTGTCCGGACGCCGCCGTCGCGAGGTCGTCGCCGTCATGCTGTTCAGCGGCGGCCCCATCTTCGAGAGTTCCATCCCACTTTCGGTGTTCGGGGTTGACCGCCAGGACGCCGGAGTTCCGCGCTACAGGCTGCTGGTCTGCGCGGGCGAGGAAGGGCCACTGCGCACGACCGGGGGACTCGAACTCTCCGCACCGTACGGCCTGGAGGCGATCAGCAGAGCGGGCACCGTCGTCGTACCGGCCTGGCGGTCGATCACCTCGCCGCCACCCGCCGAGGCGCTCGACGCGCTGCGCCGCGCGCACGAGGAGGGAGCCAGGATCGTCGGCCTGTGCACCGGTGCCTTCGTGCTGGCCGCCGCCGGCTTACTGGACGGGCGGCCCGCCACCACGCACTGGATGTACGCGCCGACGCTCGCCAAGCGCTACCCGTCGGTCCACGTGGACCCGCGGGAGCTGTTCGTCGACGACGGCGACGTGCTGACGTCCGCGGGAACGGCGGCGGGCATCGACCTGTGCCTGCACATCGTGCGGACCGACCACGGCACGGAGGCGGCCGGCGCGCTCGCCCGGCGGCTCGTCGTGCCACCGCGCCGCAGCGGCGGCCAGGAGCGTTACCTGGACCGGTCCCTCCCGGAGGAGATCGGTGCCGACCCGCTGGCCGAGGTGGTGGCGTGGGCGCTGGAGCACCTCCACGAGCAGTTCGACGTGGAGACGCTCGCCGCCCGGGCGTACATGAGCCGGCGGACCTTCGACCGGAGGTTCCGCTCGCTCACCGGCAGCGCGCCGCTGCAGTGGCTGATCACCCAGCGGGTGCTCCAGGCGCAGCGGCTGCTGGAGACCTCCGACTACTCGGTCGACGAGGTCGCCGGACGCTGCGGCTTCCGCTCGCCCGTGGCGCTGCGCGGCCACTTCCGGCGCCAGCTCGGCTCGTCCCCGGCCGCGTACCGCGCCGCCTACCGGGCACGCCGCCCGCAGGGCGACGGGGCCGCGCCGGTCGGTGAGCCGCTCGTACCGCCGCAGGGCGCGGGCGGGCAGGGCGGGCACGGCCTGCGCCGTCCCACGGCGGGCGCCACGGCCGGCCTGGGCGGCGAGCCGGGCAAGCAGCACATGGACGCGCTGACGTCCGGCCGGGCCTCGCTGCCGGGCCAGCGCAGCGCGCCGTAACGCAGGACACGGCACGTCCCGAGGGGGCCGTCGGTGAGGGGAGCGCGAGACCACCCCGCCACCGGCGGCCCCCTTAAGGTGGACGCATGAACGATCGCATGGTGTGGATCGACTGCGAGATGACCGGGCTCTCGCTGACGGACGACGCACTCATCGAGGTGGCCGCGCTGGTCACCGACTCGGAACTGAACGTGCTCGGTCAGGGCGTGGACATCGTCGTCCGCCCGCCGGACGTGGCGCTGGAGACGATGCCGGACGTGGTGCGCGAGATGCACACCGCTTCCGGACTCCTCGACGAGCTCGCGGGCGGCACCACTCTCGCGGACGCGGAGGCGCAGGTCATGGCGTACATCCGCGAGCACGTCAAGGAGCCCGGCAAGGCCCCGCTGTGCGGCAACTCCGTCGGCACCGACCGCGGCTTCCTCGCCCGTGACATGCCCACGCTGGAGAGGTACCTCCACTACCGGATCGTCGACGTCTCCTCCGTCAAGGAGCTGGCCCGCCGCTGGTACCCGAGGGCGTACTACAACAGCCCGGAGAAGAACGGCAACCACCGGGCGCTCTCCGACATCCGCGAGTCCATCGCGGAGCTGCGGTACTACCGCGAGGCGATCTTCGTCCCGCAGCCCGGCCCCGACTCGGACACGGCGAAGACCATCGCGGCCCGCCACGTCCTCCCGGCGGAGCCCCCGAAGTAGGTCCCCGGACCGCCCCGGCACCGCCCCGAGGAAACGTGTGCGCGAGCACCCTCCAGGACCCTGTACACTTTTTCTCGGCCGGTCAGGAAAACGACCGGACATGGTGGGTGTAGCTCAGCTGGTAGAGCACCTGGTTGTGGTCCAGGATGCCGCGGGTTCGAGTCCCGTCACTCACCCTGATGAACGAAGGGCCGACCCGTGGAAACGGGTCGGCCCTTCGTCGTCGTGCCTTGCGACCGGTGGTGCGGCGGTCCGCCCGCGCCGCCCCGGACCCGCCGGACGGGCGCACCGGCCGCCGTCCGCGTACCGGCCGCCCCGTGGCCGCCGGTACGCGCACCGGCCGCCCGCGACCGCCGCAGTGGGCCGCCGGTACGCGAACGGGCCTCCGCCGCGGGCGCGGTCAGCGCATCCGCCGGCGGACCTGCTTCACCTCGCGGTCGAGGGCCCAGGCGTCGGCGACCGGGCCGAGGTGGTCGAGCTTGTCGGGGTTGATCACCGAGCGGATGGCCTGGATCCGCCCGTCGAGCACGTCGAGGGCCAGGGTGTGGAGGACCTTGCCGTCCCGGTCGCGGAAGACCGCGCCGGGCTGGCCGTTGACCTCGCACGGCTCGAACGTCACGTCGATCCGGGCCATCAGCGGGTAGACGCCGGCGAGCAGCCGTGCCACCTTCTCGGCGCCGACGACGGCCCTGGCCAGCTGCGGGGCCTTGCCGCCGCCGTCCCCGACCAGGTGGACGTCGGCGGACAGCAGGTTCCGCAACCCGTCGACGTCACCGCTCCTCAGTGCGTCGAAGAACCGCTCCGCGAGCTCCTGCCGCTCCCGGCGGTCCGCGGCGAAACGCGGACGCCCGGCCCGCATGTGCCGCCGCGCCCGCACCAGCAACTGCCGGCACGCGGCCTCCGACCGCCCCACCGCCTCGGCGACCTCGTCGAAACCGAAGGAGAACACCTCCCGCAGGACGAACACCGACCGCTCCAGCGGGCTGAGCCGCTCCAGCAGGAGCAGCGCCGCCATCGACACCGAGTCGGCCAGCTCCGCCGAGCGTTCCGGGTCCTGGTACGGGTCGCTGAGCAGCGGCTCGGGCAGCCACGGCCCGACGTACGCCTCCCGCCGCACCCGCGCGGAGCGCAGGACGTCGATCGAGATCCTGGTCACCGTGGTCGACAGGAACGCCTTGGTCGACGTGGGCCGGGTCGCCGAGCCGTCGAAGCGCAGCCACGTCTCCTGCACCGCGTCCTCCGCCTCGCCCACGCTGCCCAGGATCCGGTAGGCGATCGAGAACAGCAGCGGCCGCAGCTCCTCGAACTCCTCGACCTTGCTCACGGCTGGTTCGCTCACGTCTGGTTCGCTCACGTCTGGTTCCCTCCGCGTCCTCCCGCCCCGCCCGGCCTCCGGCGCGGGCGCCCCGTGGGGGCCGTCCGGCCCGGCGCGGCCCGGGACGCCGCCCCGGGCCGCGATCCCGGGCCCGGGACGGGTGCTGTCGTTCAGTGGAACTGCCCGGCCACGTAGTCGCCGGCCGGCTGCTGGGCGATGACGTTCAGCCGGTTCGCCGTGTTCATGAAGGCCACCAGTATCACCAGGGCGGTGAGCTGCTCCTCGTCGTAGTGCTTCGCGGCACGCGCCCAGACCTCGTCGCTGACCCCGCCGGCCGCGTCCGCGACCCGGGTCCCCTGCTCCGCCAGCTCCAGCGCGGCACGCTCGGCCTCGGTGAAGACCGTGGCCTCCCGCCACGCCGCGACCAGGTTCAGCCGCACCGACGTCTCGCCCGCCGCGGCGGCCTCCTTGGTGTGCATGTCGATGCAGACGGCACAGCCGTTGATCTGGCTCACGCGCAGCGCCACCAGTTCCTGCGTCGCGGCGGGCAGCGACGTCTCCTTGAGCGCCCGGCCCGCCGCCATGAAGTGCTTGAGGACCTTTCCGCCGGTCGGGCTGGCCATGTAGTTCAGTCGTGCGTCCATGGTGGGCTCCTCCGTGGTTCCGGTGGCCGTCGGTGGCCACATCCCCGAGACGGGGCAGCCCGGCCCCCTGTGACACGGCGACGTGTGTGACCTGCGTCTCCCGGCAGTCGGAGTCCGGTCGTGTCACGGGCCGGGGCGCCGGCTCGTCCCAGGGGCGCGGGCGAATCCCGATCAAGGAGCTGATGATGAACCTCGCACTGTGGATCACTGCCGGGTTGCTGGCCTTCGTCTGCCTGGTCGGCAGCGCCAAGATGTACGTGCCCAAGGAGAAGCTCGTAGGCATGGGCGCCTCCGCCCAATGGGTCGAGGACTTCAGCCCGGGCGCCCTCAAGGCCATCGGCGCCGTCGAACTCCTGGCCGCAGCGGGCCTGGTCCTGCCCGCCGCGCTCGGCATCGCGCCGGTGCTGGTGCCGTGGGCCGCCACGGGACTCGTGCTGCTGTTCGCCGGTGCGGCGACCATGCGGCTCCGCCGCGGCGAGAGGGCGACGGTCGCGGGCGACCTGCTCTACCTCGCCCTGTCCGCCTTCGCCGCGTGGGGCCGCTTCGGCCCCGAGCCCTTCACCGGCTGACCACGCACACCGAGCGAGCCGGAGGCCCCTGGGAACAGCCCGGTGGCACGACAACGGGCCGAAAGCGCGGGGCCACTTCCGCGTGGCCGGGTGAACGGGGGAAGGCCCCGCCGCGTGTGGTGGCTGGGGGCCTTCTCCGGTGTGCCGCCGTACGGCCGGCGGTACCGTTCTGATGTCGAGTCAGGACCGGAGGCCCGTATGCACTCCTTGCCGCACGACCACACCGGCGCACGCATCGAGCGTCTGCGCCTGCAGCACGGACTCACTCAGAAGGCGCTCTCGGACCTCTCCGGGATTCCATACAGCACGCTGACCAAAACGGAGCAGGGCCGGATCGCCGCCACTCCGTACGTCATCGCGAGTGTCGCCAGGGCACTTCGCGTCGAGGCCGCCACGGTGGCCGGCCAGCCGTACGCCGACGAGCTGCGGGCAGACGCCCTGGACGTCTTGCTGCTGCCGATCCGGGAGGCCCTGGACGTCTACGACCTCGGCCCCGACCCCGAGATCTCCCCTCGATCGTGGCCGCTCCTACAGGCCGACACCGACGAGTTGCTGCTGGACGTGCGCGCGGGAAACATCAAGAAGGCCGCGAGCGAGGTGTCCGGGCTCATCCAGGAGGTGACGACCGCCGCCCACCTCGCGCGGACCACAGAGGGCTGGCGGACCCTCGCCAGCACGTACCGGACCGCCTACGACGTGGCCGCCAAGCTCGGGTACGGCGACCTCGCCGCCATCGCGCTGAGCCGGATGGATTGGGCCGCCGGGCACGCCTCCGACGCTGTGATCGGCGGCATGTACCGGTACATGCGTGCCCTCACCTACCTCCGTACCGGGCAGTACCGCACAGGGGCCCGGCTCGTCCAGACCGGGCTCAAGGTCCTGGACCAGGCCGAGGCGGGCCGCGAGCGCGACGCCGTGACCGGCCAGTTGCACCTCGGCGCCGCCGTCCTCGCCGGCCGCGCCAAGCACGCTCCTGTCGCCGAGGAACACCTTGCCGAGGCCCAGCGCTACGCCGACCGAACCGGTGAAGCGGTCGAGGTGCACCGCCTGGCGTTCGGCCCCACGAACGTCAGCGTCCACCGCGTGGCGGTGCTGGCCGAGCTCGACAGGTACGACGAGGCGGCGCGGGAGGGGGTCCGGGTCGTGCTGCCCCGGGACTGGCCCCCCTCGCGCCGCAGCCACCACTACACCGACCTGGCCCGGGCGCAGATGTGGGACGGCGACCTCAAAGGCGCGTTCGCGAGCCTGCTGGCGGCGCGGAAGGCCGCTCCTCAGCAGGCGAAGTACCACCCGACCGTACGCGAGACCTACCAAGGTCTCGAAGCGGCGAAGCGGGCGCTCCCGGACACGTTCCTCTCCTACGGCACCTGGCTGGGTGTCTGACACGGTGTGAAGCCTTGGCTCCGACTATCACCAGGTGTTGATAGTCGGGGCCTTGTCGTGGGCCCAGCATGTGAGGCGCGTCACCACTGTCCTGTGACGCATGGACCCCGGCGCCGCTGTCACGGCCCGGGGCGTGGCCAACTGCGAGGAGTCGACGTGACCTCCCTATCACGGGTCCATACGCCCGCCGGGCATCCCTCAGAAACCAGTGGGATGACCCTCCACGTGTACCGCGTTCAGGCGGACGGCAGCACCGTCACCGTGCGGGAGCGCAGGCGGATCGAGCCGAACGACGGGCCGCCCGCGACGCTGCGGTATCCGCCGTGTTCGTGTTCCCGCTGCGCGGCTCGGGAGGCCGACCAGTGACCCGTCGTCGGCCGCCGGCCGCTTTTCGCCGCGCCCCGCGAGGGGCCGGAGCCCGCGTAGGGCTCGCCGTCACCCTGGAGGTCAGCGCACCGTGACCGGCACCCCCGACCCCTACGCCGCCTGGGAGTGGCTGGCGCAGGCGCACCCCGCGCCCGACCACGCCCTGCGGCTGCTCCTGCGGCACGGCCGCGCCGCCCTGGAGACCGGCCTCCGGTGGGACGCGGTCCAGGTCCCCGAGACCACCGGCCTGCTCGCCCTGGAACTGGTACGCGGACCGGCGTTCCGCGACACCGCCCGGGGCGCCGTCCTCTTCCTCGTCCCGCCCACGGACGGCTGGGGCGCACGCGGCACGGCCCACCTCACCGACGGCACCATGGTGTGCGTCCCCGCACCCGACACGCGCTCCCCGGAACCCGCCGACGCGCGTTCCCCGGAACCCGCCGACTCGCCGGACCTGTACTGGCTGACACCACCGGACGGCTCCGACACCCTCACCGACCCCATCACCCTCTTCGAGGCACTGACGACCGCAGCCCCGGACGAGGAGGGTCCCCTGTGGTGCGGGCTGTGCGGCCGGCCCGGGCCCACCACCAGCGTGCATCGGCCCGGCCCGGACGGGGGCGGGCACCGCGTACCGGCCCACGAGGCGTGCGCCGTCGCCGGGAAGTGACCGGCCGCGTCCGGCGCGGCACCGGCCCCGGCGCGCCGGGCCGAGGCCCCGCTCCGGGCGTTCGCCCCGGCCGGAGAGCGACCGGGACGGGGCGTCCCCGTCCCGGGAGGGAGGTCCCGTGCGTGTCCCCCGTGCGGTGGTGTTCTCCCCCTACGGGGAGACCCGCACCGCGCCTGCGGGCGCCGGAACCGTCTGGCGGTGGGACCGCCCCGGCGCCCTGTTCGAGGTCCTGGCCCGCTTCACGCGCCCGGAGAATGTCGGAGGGTGGCACGGCCCGCGGACGCCCGGTCCGCCGCGCCACCCGCGTATCCGGCCCGGTGACGGCCGCCGCGCCCCCTCCACGGGCGTCCTGCCGGGTCACGACGAGAGGAAACGACCACACATGCGCCCTGCCCGCTTCACCGAATTCGTCATCGACGTCGTCAAGAACCAGCCCACCGCCGACCGCGTGCAGACCCTCGCCGAGGCGGGCGACTCCTCACACCCGTACGGGGTCGCCATCACGCTCCAGGGCGGCGGACGCGAGACGCGGTGGCAGTTCACCGGGCAGCTTCCCGACGGCGCCAAGCACGAGGGCTTCGCGGACGAGCCGGTGCACGGCACGCCCGTCCCCGCAGGGCCCGCGCCGCAGGCCGGTGACGAGCCCGAGGCGTGGCTGGCCGCGGCCCTCGCCCTGGCCGAGTGCCCGGAGGTGGCGGGCATCGAGCGCTGGTCGACCCGCTCCCAGCCGGGTGGGCAGAAGGGGCTCACGCTCACCTTCCACAACGGCGCGCGGATCTTCGCCCGCGTCCTGTGACCCTCCCACCGGGCGCCGCGGATCCTCCTCCCCACCACGGGTGACGGACCCCGGACCACGGCCCCGCTGCGCGACGCCGCGTACGGACGGGGGCCGGTCCGGTGAAACGCCGGGCCGGCCCCCACACGTGGGTTTCCCCCGTGGGGCCGGGATGCGGGGCATCCCGGCCGGGGGTCACGGGGCCGTGGTGCCCGTGGGCGCGGTCGTCGCGCAGGGCGCGCCGTTCATCTTGATCGCGGTCGGGGGCCGGTTGGTGCCCGACCACGAGCCGGTGAACCCGAAGGCGACCGTGCCGCCCGGTTCGACGCGTGCGTTCCAGCCTGCGGGGGCGACCGTCACGTCGGTGCCGGACTGGCTGTACGTCGCGTTCCACCCCTGGGTGACGCGCTGGCCGTCGGGGAAGGTCCAGCCGACCTGCCAGCCGCTCCAGGCGGTGGTGCCGGTGTTCTTGACGGTCACGTCGGCCTGGAAGCCGCCCTGCCACTGGTTGGTCACCTTGTAGGTGGCCTGGCAGGCCGCGGGCACCGGCGGGTCGGTCGGGTCCGGCGGGTCGGTGGGGCCGCCCGCGTCGGAGGTGTCGCCGTAGACGATGCCGCGGCCGTTCGTCGACACGTACACCCGGCCGTAGATCCGCGGGTCGCCGGTGATGGCGGCACCGGTCCAACCCCACTGGTGGGCGTCGTCGTTGATCCGCGTCCAGGTCGCGCCGGTGTCGGTGGAGCGGAAGATGCCGCGCACCCCGCCGATCTTGGCGCTCGTGTAGAGCGTGTCGTACGAGGCGCCGGGCGCGGCCTTGCCGAAGCCGATCGTGTCGGCCTCCTCCACGCCCCTGACCTTGGTGAACGTCGCCCCGGAGTCGGTGGAGCGCCACAACCCGTACGCGCCCGCGGTGCCGCCGGCGAACCAGATGTCGCCGGCCCGGCCGGGGACGGCCTTGAAGCGGACGTTGCCGGAGGCGGGCAGGCCGGTGGCCTTGGCGGTGAACGTCGCGCCGCCGTCCGTGCTGACGTAGAACGTCCCGGCCTTGAAGCCGTAGAACTTCTTCGGGTCGACGCGGTCGGACTCCACGACGGCGCCCGCCGGGATGCCCTGCGACGCGGTCCACGCGCCGCCGAACCCGGACGTCGTGTGGACGCCGGTGCCGTCGGGGCTCCACACGAAGCGGCTGCCGTCCGCCGCCGCGGCGACCGTGCCGCCGCCGGAGACGCCCGAGGGCTCCTGCCCGGCGAACCAGTTGGCGCCGTTGTCGGTGGAGAACGCGATGCGCGGGCCGGAGTCGAGGTTGCCGACGCGCACGACGGTGTCCGGCTTCGTCTCGGCGTAGTCGAGGCTCGTCGAGGTGGTGAAGTTGGGCGAGGTGAACATCATCGCCGGGACCTTGGTGAGGTCCGTGTGGCGAAAGCCGCCGATGTCGCCGAGGGCGCTGATGAGCGGGGCGCCGGACGGCGGGGAGATCAGGTCGTTGACGGCGGTCTCCTCCAGGCCCTGGACCATCGGCTTGATGGTGATCTTGCCGCCGCTGTCCCACTGCGTGAGGTTCTCGGTGCCGTAGACGGTGGCTCCGGTGCCGTACATCATCCGGTTGGAGTCGAACGGGTCGATCTCCAGGGCCTCGGTCATCCAGCCGAGCTTCGGGGTCTGTTCGGGCGGGGACGGGTTCGCTCCCCAGGTGAGCCAGGGCGACGAGGACACGTCCATCGTGTAGCGGTCGGAGCGGTTGGGGTACGAGGTGAACTCCCACGCCCGGGTCCAGGTCGCCCCGCTGTCGGTGGTGCGGAAGATCTGCGTGTCGGGCCACCAGGAGCTGTAGCCGGTCACCATGACCGTGCCGGGCTTCTGCCGGTCGATGCTCAGGCCGCTGAAGCCGTAGTACGGGTCGGCGTCCGGGGTGATGTCCTGCCAGGTCCCGGCCTTCGTGTCGTACCGCCAGACCGCGCCGTCCCCGCCGTCGTACGGGCCGCCCGTGTCGCTGTACGCCAGGTACAGCCGGCCGTTCTTCGCGTCGAGGACGCCCTTGTGGGCGAGGAGCCCGGTGGGCTGGCCCGGCAGCCGGGACCAGGTGGCGCCGGCGTCGGTGGAGCGGTAGACGGAGTTCTCCTTGTCGGCGACGCCGACGTAGAGGGTGCGGGTGGCCTGCCCGGCCGTGCCGGTGGACTCGTCGAAGGTGACCCAGACGATGCCCTGGTTGTCGGAGCCGTAGCCGCTGGTGTCGGAGGGGTCCTGGGCGTAGTTGCCGGGGTTGGGGAAGGCGGTGACCTCCGACCAGGTGGCACCGGAGTCGGTGGAGCGCCACAGGCCGTGGCCGCTGGGCGCGCCGAGGTAGAGGACGCTGTTGCGGTTCGGGTCGATGGCGAGGCGCTCCCCCATGCCGCGCCCGGGCATGTTGCCGCCGAGCTTGAACGGCAGGTCGGCGCTCTTCCAGGTGGCGCCCCGGTCCGTGGAGCGCAGGACGGCGCCGTTGCCGGGGTCCCAGCTGTTGGTGTACGTGCCGACGGCGGCGTACACGCGGTTCGGGTCGACGGAGTCGGTGGCGATGCTGACGACGCCGGTGTGGCCCCAGCGGTCCCAGCCGATGTGGTCGAGCAGCGGCGTCCACGTCTTGGTGGACTGCTGCCAGCGGTAGGCGCCGCCGATGTCGGTGCGGGCGTAGGCGAGGTTCTTCTCGGAGCGGTTGAAGACGATGCCGGGGACGAAGCCTCCGCCGTCGATGCGGACGTTCTTCCACGTGTAGGTGTCGGCGGCGACGGCGGCGCGCGGGGCGGGCTCGGCCCGGGGCGCGGCGTGGACGGCGGGTGGTCCGGCGGTGAGCAGACCGGCCGCGAGGGCCAGTCCGGTGAGCAGGCTCCACTTCTTGCGCACGGTGCTTCCTCTCGGGGCGTGCGGGTGCGGGGGGTGCGGGAGGGGGGAACGTGCCGGCGCGTACGGCGGCGCGCCGGCACGTACGGGGACGTGCGGAAGCCGGGCGGACCACGGGCAGCGCGGCCCACCCGGCTGTGACGTACGCGGAGTCAGCGCGGGGCTATTCGAGAAGCTCCGCGTACGAGCCCATGGCGAGGGCGATGTCCGCCTGCGCCCAGAAGCGGTGGTACGTGAAGACCGGCGCGGCGCCGCCCTTCAGGTAGGCCTCGACCTTCGACCAGGCGGGGTCGTCCTGGTAGAAGGAGCGGATCGAGGCGAAGGTGGACGTGGAGTCGATCCGGTCGCCGTTGGGCATGGTGCCGGTCCAGCCGCTGGGGACGTAGACCGGGTCGTCGAACCGGTTGTAGTCGGCGCGGGTCTCCGGGACGGCGATGCCCAGCGGGTCCTGGTGGTGCTGCCACATGCCGTCGAGGAGCGCCTTGGCGACCCGCTTGGCGTCCGCGTCGCCGGACTTGGCGGCGTAGTACGTCAGGGTCTTGGCGTACGCGGCGGCGACGCCGACGTCGTTGGTGTAGTCCGCGACGGTGACGTGGAGGCCGGCGTTGGCGCCGGGCGAGGAGGCGTTCCACGTGTCGGGCTTGCCGGACCACTGGAGGGTGGACGGGAAGCGGAACGTTCCGTCGGGGTTGATGGTGGTCTCCGACAGGGCCCAGTCGACCCACTTGTCGAGGACGCTCTTGGCGAGGGCGTCACCGCTCTGGTGGTAGTACTCGGCGACGCGCTCCATGGACCACGCCTGGAAGCCGAACCACTGGTTGGACGGCGGGTCGTGGTAGACGGGCTTCTCGTCGTAGAAGAGGCCGTAGAAGGTGGGCGTGCCGGCCGGCGGGGTGGCGTAGCGTCCCTGCCAGCTGTTGGTGGCGCCGCCCGCGATGGCGCCCTCGTTGGACTGGAGCCAGCGGTAGAACTCGACCTGCCGGTCCAGGCTGGTCGCCCAGTCCTGGGCGCCCGTGGCCGACTTGGGCTTCAGCGGGGCGTACTCGCTGAGCGCGTACGCGGCGAGCGGGTTCTGGTAGCCGCTGTGGGAGTGGCTGGAACCGATGCGCCAGGCCCAGCCGGCGGAGGTGTCGGTGGCACCGCCCCAGGCGTAGTACCAGGACATCAGGTAGTGGGCGCTGTCCTTGCCGGTGCCGGCGGGGCAGCTCGTCGGGCCGACGCAGTTGCCGGCCTTCTTGAAGTACTTGTCGAAGAGCGAGTACCGCAGGTAGTCGCCCATCTTGGCGGCCTTGGCGACGACGCCGCCGACCGCGGAGCCCTTGCCCTGCTGCTTGGCCCAGATGTCGGCCCAGTAGGCGGCCTGGACCGCGCGGGCGTCGGCGTCGGGGGCGTTGGTGTACTTCCACTGCTTGGCGTAGGACGCGTCGCCGGTGAACAGGTCCAGGTAGCCGTTGCGTCCGCCGTAGGTGAAGTTGTCGCAGGTCGGGTGGGTGACGGTCTCCCAGACCGACTCCTGCGGGCCGCGCTGGAAGGTGTTGATGTACGACGGGCCGGTGGCGGACGGGCCGGCGGAGCACTTGCCGGGCTCGTTGCCGAAGCCGTAGACGTTGTCGACGTCCTGGAGCCAGTGCATGCCGTACACGTCGGAGGTGCCGTAGGCCGTCTTCAGCTCACCGGCGATCGGGTCGACTCCCGAGGGGATGCCGGCGTCGAGGCGCGACGGGTACTGCGACGGCAGGTCGTGCTCGGGGGCGTACGTGGCCGGCTTGGAAGCGTTGTACTTGTCGTTGGTCGGCTGGTCGGCGTGGGTGGGGATCATGTACTTCTCCATGGTGTCCCACGCGCTGTTGAACTTGGTCCAGTCGCCGGTGACCTTGCCGTACATGGCCTGCAGCCAGATCAGGTAGCTGTACGCCTCGGACGTCGTCTCGTGGCCGTGGTCGGGCGCCTCGACGATCAGCGTCTCGACCGAGTGGTACGGGATGCCCTCCGGCGAGAAGTAGCCGTTCGCCGGGTCGGTGATCTTGGCGTGCATGGCCAGGAAGCGGGCGTCGTACGTGGAGTCGCCGTCGAGCTGGGTGGCGGTGACCTCGGCCTTCGTGTGGCCGGGGGCCGTCACGGCGAACACGGCCGAACCGGTGCCGGACGCGGCGGCGGTGACGGTCACCTTCTGGGCGGTGCTCCAGTTGGTCGGGGTGAAGGTCAGCGTGCCGGGGGCCGCGGTGAGGCCGGTGTTGCCCGAGGCGCGGGCGACGGTGACCGTGACGTTCGCGGACGGCCGGGTGGAGAGCTTCACGTCGAAGGTGGCGGACTCGCCCTGGCGCACCCCGAGTTGGGTGGGGGACGCGACGAGGGCCGGCCCGGCGGCGACGGTGATGCCGACGGGCGCGGACTCGGCGGCGGCGCCCTGGCTGTCGTACGCCTTCGCGTAGAGCGAGTGGGTGCCGGCGGCGAGGCCCTGGGCGGTGAAGGTGTACGGCGAGGTCGTGTCCGTGCCGAGCAGGGTCGTGTCGTCGTAGAACTCGACCTTGCTGATGGTGGCCCCGTCGGCGGCCGCCGCGGTGGCGGCCAGCGGGACCGGGTCGCCCGCGGTGAAGGTGGCGCCCGGCGCGGGGCTGGTCAGCACGGCGATGGGCGGCTGGTGGGCGCCCGCGCAGACGGTGCCGTTGACGGTGAAGCTGGTGGGCGCCGCGTTGCTGCCGCTGTAGGTGAACTGGGCGCCGGTCGTGACGGCCTGGCCGGCGGCGACGGTCCGGTTCCAGTCGACGTTGGTGACCGTGACGGTCTTGCCGGACTGGGACCAGGTGCCGTTCCAGCCGTTGGACAACCGCTGGTTGCCGGTCTGGTCGTAGCGGAGGGTCCAGCCGTTGAGGGCCTCGGTACCCCGGTTGGTGAGGGTGAGCTCGGCGGTGTAGCCCGAGCCCCAGTCGTTGGTCTTGTAGTCGACGCTGCACTGCACGGCTGCGGCGGCCGCCTCGGCGGGTGCGCCGTTGGCCGCGGTCATGCCCAGGGGAAGGGCGAGGACCGCGGCCAGGACGGTGGTCAGCCGTCTGCGTTGACCCGTACGTGGTCCTGGCGACATGCGGTGTCTCTCCTAGCGGCTCAGTGGGGGCAGGAGGGTGGGGGTGACAAGCCTTGAACCAGTGGGAGCGCTCCCACTATGAGGAGGCCCCGGTGCGCGGTCAAGGTCCTTGAAGTCTCGAAGAAGTTCGAAAGAAAAACTTTTCCCTCCCTCTGTTGCTTGACGGCGGAGGAGCGCTACGGTCAGCGGCACCAGTGGGAGCGGTTCCATCCAGTCGGTGCGTTGTCAGGTACGCACCTAAGCTGCAAGGAGTCGCTCATGCGACACCCCCCGCGTGCTGTTTCACTCTCCGCGGGAGCCGCGCTCGCCCCGGCGGGTACGGTCCTCGCACCGGCGGACCCCGCGTCCGCCGCCCCGACCGCCACTTCGTTCCGCACTCCGATCCGTACGGTGGAGCACTCCGCCGTCGGCCGGTGGGCCGGCGGTTTCCGGGGTTCCGTCACGATCACCGGCAACGGCTCCGCGCCGTACGGCCGGAGCTCCGGGTCCGTGTTCCCGGGCGGCCGGTGGGCCGCACGGGGCCGGGAAGTCCGGTGGTCCCCGTGCGGGGTCCCGGTGACCGCGGCGGACGGGAGCGGGCACGCGGTGCTCGGCACGGGTGCCGGCGTCACGGCCGGGTCCATCGCCTCGTACTCCGGTTCCCGCCCCGCACCGACGGCGTTCACGCCGAACGGCACGGTGCGCGGCGCGGAGCCGGGAGGCGCGGCGGACCCGTCCCGCCCGCCGGCGACGGGTGGCGAACCGCCCGTGCCGTCCATGAGGGGTGACGAACCCTTCGACCAGAACGGCGCGACCCGCCGGCTGCTCGGTGCGAACCGCTCCGCCGGCGAGTCCCCGTAGTCCAGGGCCGCGTGCCGGCCCACGGCCCCACCGGCCCGGTGGCCGATCCCGCCGCCGCCCGGCACGTCCACCACGTCAACCCCCGCGCCGACCAGCGGTGACGACGGCACCCCATGCCTTCGACACCGGTCCGCGCCTCCACCCGCGAACCGGCGGACCGACCGACGCCGGCCGCGTCCCGCACCACTGGGACACCGGGCCCCGGGCGCACCCGCGCCCACCCGGAGCACCACCGGGGAACCGAGCGACACCCCGGAGAACACAGAGGAATTCAGAGAGGAAACCCCACCCCCATGAGCCGCACCAGCACCACCCAATCACCTCCCCGCCGCAGAACCGCTCTGCTGGCCGCCTCCACCCTGCTCGTCACGGCCGGCGCCACCGCGACCGCACTGTCCTCCCCCGCCGGGGCAGCCGCCCCGGGCTGCAAGGTCGACTACACCGTGACCAACCAGTGGAGCAACGGCTTCGGCGCGAACGTCACCGTCACCAACACCGGCGACCCCGTCAGCGCCTGGACGCTGGAGTGGTCGTTCGGCGGCAACCAGCAGGTGACGCAGCACTGGAACGCCGGCATCACCCAGTCCGGCGCGGCCGTCACCGCGAAGAACGTCTCGTGGAACGGCGCCCTGGCGACCGGCGCCACGGCCTCGTTCGGCTTCAACGGCTCGTACAGCGGGACGAACGCGGTGCCGACCGTGTTCAAGCTGAACGGCGTGGTCTGCAACGGCGTCCCGGGACCGACCGACCCGCCGCCCACCCCCACCGACCCGCCGCCGGTCGGCAGCCGCGTCGACAACCCGTACGCGGGCGCCAAGGGGTACGTCAACCCGGAGTGGTCGAGGAAGGCCGCCGCCGAGCCGGGCGGTACGAAGGTCTCCAACCAGCCGACCGGTGTCTGGCTGGACCGGATCGCCGCGATCAACGGCGTCAACGGCGGCATGGGCCTGCGCGACCACCTCGACGAGGCGCTGCGCCAGAAGGGCAGCGGCGAGCTCGCCATCCAGCTCGTCATCTACAACCTGCCGGGCCGTGACTGCGCCGCCCTCGCCTCCAACGGCGAGCTGGGCCCGACGGAGATCGACCGGTACAAGACCGAGTACATCGACCCGATCGCGAAGATCCTCGCCGACCCGAAGTACGCGGGCCTGCGGATCGTCACGACGGTCGAGATCGACAGCCTGCCGAACCTGGTCACGAACGTCTCCCCGCGCCCGACCGCCACGCCGAACTGTGACGTCATGAAGGCGAACGGCAACTACGTCAAGGGTGTCGGCTACGCCCTGGCCAAGCTCGGCGCGATCAAGAACGTCTACAACTACGTCGACGCCGGACACCACGGCTGGCTCGGCTGGGACGACAACTTCGGCGCCTCCGCCCAGATCTTCAAGCAGGCGGCGACGGCCGAGGGTTCGACGGTCGCCAACGTCCACGGCTTCATCGTGAACACGGCGAACTACAGCGCCCTGAAGGAGAACAACTTCACGATCAACGACACGGTCAACGGCCAGTCGGTGCGCACCTCGAAGTGGATCGACTGGAACCGCTACACCGACGAGCTGTCGTACGCGCAGGCCATGCGGGCCGAGCTGATCCGCATCGGCTTCGACTCGAACCTCGGCATGCTGATCGACACGTCCCGCAACGGCTGGGGCGGCGCGGCCCGGCCCGCCGGCCCGGGCGCGAAGACCAACGTCGACACGTACGTCGACGGCGGACGCTACGACCGCCGCATCCACCTCGGCAACTGGTGCAACCAGGCCGGCGCGGGCCTCGGCGAGCGGCCGAAGGCCAACCCGGAGCCGGGCATCGACGCGTACGTGTGGATGAAGCCCCCGGGTGAGTCCGACGGGTCGAGCAAGGCCATCCCGAACGACGAGGGCAAGGGCTTCGACCGGATGTGCGACCCGACGTACACGGGCAACCCGCGGAACAACAACAACATGTCGGGCGCCCTCCCGGACGCCCCCGTCTCGGGCCACTGGTTCTCGGCCCAGTTCCAGGAGCTGCTGAAGAACGCCTACCCGGCGCTCTGACGGCCAGAGCCGGCTCCTGAACGAGCCCCCGCACCCGGTGTTGGTTCACCCCCGGGTGCGGGGGCTCCGCACGTCCGCGGCGCGGTCACCGCGGGCGCGGGTCGGCGAAGGCGCCCTCCGGGGCGGACGCGGGAGGCGGCTTCGGACGCCGGAACGGCCGGAACCGCGTTGTGGGGGGCGGGGCGCGGGGCTAGGGTCGGGGACGTGACTGCCGGGTCGGCCATGGGCCACGAACGAGAGAAGTCCCCGGCCTCCTCGTGAGGGCGGGGCGGGCCAGGGGCCCGCCCGGGGTGCCGCGCGCCGTCGTGCGCGTGCCTCCCCGCTCCTTCCTCCTCCGCGCACTCACGAGAGGGTCACCATGACCGCCGATCTCAACCACACCGTCGTGCACGCCTCCGACAAGCTGGCCTCCGCCGAATTCCTCGCCGGGATCCTCGGGCTGGAGGTCGGGGCGCCGTTCGGGCCGTTCGTCCCCGTGGACACCGGCAACGGCGTGACGCTGGACTTCCACGACGCGGGCGGCACGCCGGTCGCGTCCCAGCACTACGCGTTCCTCGTCCCCGACGAGGAGTTCGACCTCATGATCGACCGGCTCCGGGCGGCCGGGGTCACGTACTACGCCGACCCCCACCACACCGAGCCCGGGCGGATCAACCGCCTCTTCGGCGGCCGGGGCGCCTACTTCGAGGACCCCGACGGGCACAACATGGAGATCATGACCCGCCCGTACGCGCGTCCCGCCTAGACCGCGGGGGCGGAGGCGGGGACGGGGTCGAGGTCGAGTTCGGCGACGACCTGGTCGCCGCTCACCCCACCGGTCGGACGGAAGCCGCGCCCGGTGGAGAACCTCTCGGGGCCGTGCCCGCCCGGCTTCCAGCTCACGGTGACCCGGCTCCCCCCGCGGCGGCGGACCTCCTCGCAGACGGCCCCGACGGCGAACCGCCCGTACCCCCGGCCCTGGTGGCCGGCGGAGACGGCCGGCCGCCACGGGCCGCTGCGGGGGCGGTCGCGGGGGTCGTCGGGGTCGAAGCGGACGCCGAAGAAGCCCCTCACGAACGCGACGAGCCGGTCGCCGTCGTACACGAGCCGCGGCCGGGCCACGTCCGGCGAGGCGTACGCCTCGGCCGGCGACCGCGCGACGGGCGCGACGAACCCCTCCTGCTCGGGCCGCACCCGCAGCGCGCACGCCTCCAGGACGTTGTCGGGGGTGATCTCCACGAGTCGCAGCACGTCAGCCGTGCCCGGACCCTCACCACCCCACCGGGCCCCGCCCCAGGGGTTCTCCGGCGCGCCGCCCGGGCCGGGTCGGGGTCAGGCCGATTCGCGGACGACCAGTTCCGTGGGGAGGACCAACTGGCGCGGTTCCGCCGTCGTGCCGGTGATCTCCTGGAGCAGGACGCGGGCCATCACGCGGCCCATCTCCTCGATCGGCTGGCGGACGCTCGTCAGCGGCGGGTCCATGTGACGGGCCACCGCCGAGTCGTCCACGCCGATCAGCGCCACGTCGTCGGGGACCCGGCGGCCCGCCTCGCGCAGGGCCACCCGGGCGCCCGCCGCCATCACGTCCGACGCCGCGAACACCGCGTCCAGTTCCGGGCACCGCTCCAACAGCTCGCGCATCGCCCGCCGGCCGCCCTCCTCGGTGAAGTCGGCTGCGGCGACCAGCCGTTCGTCGGCGGCCAGGCCCGCCGTCGCCAGGCCCTGGCGGTAGCCGTCGAGGCGGCAGCGGGCCACGTACATGTCGAGCGGGCCCGTGATCGTGGCGATGCGGCGGCGTCCGCCCTCCGCCAGGCGCGCCACCGCCGAGCGGCCCGCGCCCACGTTGTCGGAGTCGACGTACGCCACCGGCTCCGCCTCCGAGCGGCGGCCGTTGAGGACCGCGGGGATGTCCAGCTCCCGCACCAGGTCCGGCAGCGGGTCGTCCGCGTGCACCGACACGAGCAGCACCCCGTCGACGCGCTGCGCCGCCAGGTACTGCTCGAAGCGCTGGCGCTCCTTGCGGGACCGGATCAGCGTGAGCAGGAGCTGCTTGTCCGCGTCGGCCAGTTCGGCGCTCACGCCGCGGATGATGTCGAGGAAGTACGGCTCCGCGAACAGCCGCGCCTCCGTCTCCGGGATCACCAGCGCCACCGCGTCCGTGCGGGCGCCCGCCAGGGCGCGGGCGGCGCGGTTCGGCACGTACCCCAGCTCCGCGATGGCGCGGGAGACGGCGGCCTTCGCGCGGTCGCTGACCCGCGGCGAACCGTTGATCACGCGCGACACCGTGCCCCGGCCGACGCCGGCCCGGGCCGCGACCTCCTCCAGGGTGGGCCTGCTCCCCTGCCGTCCGTTCACCGCCATCGCGTCACGTCTCCCGTCCAGTCCTCAGCCCGCCGGCCCGCCGACGGGCGGGAAACCGGGAAGCCGCGCGCCCGCCGGGCCGCGAAGCTTCTGATGCAGTCAAAGTAGAGCCTGCCCCCCTCCTCGACCCCAAGCGGGAGACCCGGAAATTGACCCTGGGTAGTGGGAGCGCTCCCACGCTAGCGGATCGTGGCGTCCACCTCCAGCGGGCGCCTTGAGGAACTGAAGGCGGTCCTCGCAGCGCGGACGCCCGCCCACCCCTCCCGCAACAATTCGCGTTCATCTCTTGACACCCGTACCCGCCAGGCAGCAACCTTCCGGGCATACGACGTGGGAGCGCTCCCACGGACACGTGTCCCCATCGGCACGTGAGCCGCAGCACATCGATCCGATCCGCACGATCACGACCACACGAGGGGCCGGCGGAGGACCGCACAGGACCCCGGTCCCGGTCCCGGCCCCCAGCCCCACCCGGCGCACAACCAGCACCACCCTGGACGAGGAGAGTGGAGAATGCGCACTTCCAGCAGTACCCGTGACCTGGCCCGCAGACGTCGCCCCGCACTCGCGGCGACCGCCCTCATGGCCTGCGCGGCCCTGATCGCCGGGTGCAGCGACAGCGGGGGCGACGGCTCCGGCACGGCCGCGGGCGACGACGGGAAGATCACCCTGCGGATCGGCACCTTCGGGTCCTTCGGCTACGACAACGAGAACGGCGCCAAGCTCTACGCCGAGTACGAGAAGCTGAACCCCAACATCAAGATCGTCGAGTCGAACGTCGCCGACGGCCAGAAGTACTGGGACACCCTGAAGCTGCGCCTCTCCCGCAACAGCGGCCTCGCCGACATCCAGGCCATCGAGGTCGGTTACATCGCCGAGGCGATCGGCCCCACCATGGGCAACAAGTGGGTCGACCTGTCGAAGACCGGCGGCGCCGACACGTCCGCGTTCCTGGACTGGAAGATCAAGCAGGCCACCACCGCCGACGGCAAGGTCATCGCCCTCGGCACCGACATCGGCCCCATGGCCATCTGTTACAACAAGGACCTCTTCGCCAAGGCCAAGCTGCCCACCAACCGCGACCAGGTCGCCGAGCTGTGGGCGGGCGACTGGGCGAAGTTCGTCGCCACCGGCAAGAACTACCAGCGCAACGCGCCCGCCGGGACCGCCTTCCACGACTCCGCCAGCGGCCTGTTCAACGCCGTGCTGTCCAGCCAGCCCCAGCAGTACGCCAACGACAAGGGCGAGCTGGACTGGGAGAACAGCCCCGGCGTCAAGACCGCCTGGAACCTCGCCGTCGAGGCCGCCGGCAGCGGGATCACCGCCAAGCTGCGCCAGTTCGACGAGAAGGGCACCTGGAACGCCGGGTTCAAGAACTCCAAGTTCGCCACCGTCGCCTGCCCGTCCTGGATGACCGGCATCATCAAGGACCAGGCCGGCCCCGCCAACAAGGGCAAGTGGGACATCGCCGCCCCGCCCGTCGCCGGCAACTGGGGCGGTTCCTTCCTCGCCGTCCCGAAGGCCGGCAAGCACGCCGAGGAGGCCGCCAAGCTGGCCGCCTGGCTGACCGCCCCCGAGCAGCACGCCAAGGTCTTCGGCGTCAACGGCAACATCCCCTCCACCAAGGAGACCCTGGCCTCGCCGACCGTCCAGAACGCCAAGATCGAGTACTTCGGCGACACCCCCGTCGGCAAGATCTACTCGTCGGCCGCGGCCGGGATCACCCCGGCGCCGGTCAGCCGCCACGACGGCCAGGTGAAGACCTTCATCACCGACAACGGCATCCTCGACATCGAACAGCGCGGCACCTCGCCCGAACAGGCGTGGAACAACGTGAAGAAGCTGATCGACGACAAGATCGCCCAGTAGGCGGTCCGGTCCGGCCGCCCGGCGCTCCCCCGCCGCGCGGCCGGCCGCGTGCGGGGCCGGGCGGCACGTGTCCCCGAGGACGGGCCCGCCCGGCCTGACGGGAGCGTCCACCCCGCCCGGTGGGGGACGGGCCTCCCGGCCCGACGGCGACGGATCCGCCCGGCCCGGCAGGAACGGAACCACCCGGCCCGACGGGAGCGTCCGCCCCGCCTCGGCGGGGACGGGTCCGTCCGGCGCGCCCGGCGACCGCGCGTTCCGCGCGGGGCCGCGGGGCGCGCGGGCGGCCCGCACGCCCCGCGGCCCCGGCAACCCGCACGGCCCCGCACCGCCCGTACCGCCCGCGCCGTCCGCACCGCCCGCCACCCCGCACGCGCGCCCGCGCCCGCACGGCTCGCGGCCGGACGCGTGCGCGGGCGGGCGGCGCCCCGGGCGCCGGGACCGTCCGGCAGCCTCCCCGACGTACGCACCGACCTGGAAGGACGCCCCTCGTGGCCACCTCCGTCCAGGCGGCGGCCGACGGCACATCGCCGCCCGCCACGCCGCCGCCCTCCGCACCCCGGAAACCCACACCGCCCCCGGCCCGCACCGGCTGGCGCAGCAAGCTCTACCGCTGGGACCTCAAGGCGACCCCGTACGCGTTCGTCTCGCCGTTCTTCCTCTGCTTCGCGGCGTTCGGGCTGTTCCCGCTGATCTACACGGGCTGGCTCTCCCTGCACCGGGTGGAGCTGGGCGGCGAACCCGAGTGGCGGGGCTTCGACAACTACACCGCCCTGTGGGACAGCGACTTCTTCTGGAACGCGCTCGCCAACACCTTCACCATCGGCGTCCTCTCGACCGTCCCGCAGCTCCTCATGGCGCTGGGCCTGGCGCACCTGCTGAACTACAAACTGCGCGGCCGTGGCTTCTTCCGCGTCGCCGTCCTCGCCCCGTACGCCACCTCCATCGCCGCCGCGACCCTCGTCTTCGCCCAGTTGTTCAACAGCGACTACGGGCTGATCAACACGATCCTCGGCTGGGTCGGCTTCGAGCCGGTCAGCTGGGAGTCCTCCAAGTGGCCCGCCCAGATCGCCATCTCGGTGATCGTGACGTGGCGGTGGACCGGGTACAACGCGCTGATCTACCTCGCCGCGATGCAGGCCGTCCCGCAGGACCTGTACGAGGCGGCCTCGCTCGACGGGGCGTCGCGCTGGCGGCAGTTCATCAGCGTCACCATCCCGTCCATCCGCCCCACGATCCTCTTCACCATCGTCGTCTCGACCATCGGCGCGACCCAGTTGTTCGGTGAGCCGATGCTGTTCGGCGGCAGCCTGGGCATCAGCGGCGGCAGCGGCAACCAGTTCCAGACGCTGAGCCTGCTGATGTACGAGAAGGGCTGGATGACCGGCGCGCTGGGGCAGGCTTCGGCCATCGCCTGGGTGATGCTGCTGCTCCTGCTGCTCATCGGCGGCCTCCGGCTGCTCGCCGGCCGCGTCAACCGCAAGAAGCAGGGGGCCTGAACCATGAAGCTCAAGCAAGCGGCCGGGCGGCAGCACCACGCCGGCCCCATCACGTACGTCCTGCTCGGGCTGGCCGCCCTGGTCTCCCTCTTCCCGCTGTACTGGAACCTCGTCGCCGCGTCCCACACGGGCGAGCGGGTCGTCGAGGCGCCGGCGCCGCTGCTGCCCGGGCCGCGGCTGTTCGAGAACCTCACCTTCGCCTGGAACCAGGTCGACATGGGCGAGGCACTGATCAACACGACGATCGTGGCGGGGCTCGTGGCGGCGTCCACGGTCGTGTTCTCCACGCTCGCCGGGTTCGCCTTCGCCAAGCTGCCCTTCCGGGGCCGCAACGTCCTGCTCGCCCTGGTCGTGGCGACGATGACGATCCCCCCGCAGCTCAGCGTCATCCCGCTGTACCAGATCATCACCGACCTGGGGTGGGTGGACCAACTGCAGTCGGTGGTGCTGCCGTCGCTGGTCGCCGCGTTCGGCGTGTTCTTCATGCGGCAGTACCTGCTGGAGGCGCTGCCGATCGAGCTGGTCGAGGCGGCCCGCATGGACGGCGCCCACAGCCTGCGGATCATCTGGCACGTGGTGTTCCCGGTGGCGCGGCCCGCGATGGCCGTGCTCGGCATGCTGATCTTCGTCCAGGCGTGGAACGACTTCTTCTGGCCGTTCATCGCCCTGACCCCGGACGGCAACCCGACGCTCCAGGTGGCACTCGCCGGCCTGGGCTCCGGCAACCACACCATCAACCAGGCCATCGTGCTGACCGGCGCGCTGATCTCCACGGTTCCGCTGCTGGTGGTCTTCGCCCTGCTCGGCAAGCACATCGTGGGCGGCATCACCTCGGGCGCGGTCAAGAGCTGACGCGCCCGGGCGCCGCCCGCGCCGCCCCTCCCCCCGTCCCCCCATTCCCCCCATCCCCCCCGTCATCCATTCCTCTCCTCGTTGGGAGCGCTCTCTATGACTGCGTCCGAAGTCCGGCCGCTCACCGCCACCCGCCAGTTCCCACCCGGCTTCCTGTGGGGGGCCGCCACCGCCGCGTACCAGATCGAGGGTGCCGCGGCCGAGGACGGCCGCACGCCCTCCATCTGGGACACCTTCTCCCACACGCCGGGCAAGGTGTTCGGCGGCCACACCGGTGACGTGGCCGTCGACCACTACCACCGGTTCCGCGACGACGTCGGGCTGATGAAGGAGCTGGGCCTGACCGCGTACCGCTTCTCGGTGTCCTGGTCGCGGGTGCAGCCGACCGGGCGCGGCCCGGCCGTGCAGAAGGGCCTCGACTTCTACCGGTCCCTCGTCGACGAGCTGCTCGCGGCGGGCATCCAGCCCGCGCTGACCCTGTACCACTGGGACCTGCCGCAGGAGCTGGAGGACGCGGGCGGTTGGCCGGAGCGCGCCACCGCGGAGCGGTTCGGGGAGTACGCGGCGCTCGTCGCGGACGCGCTGGGCGACCGCGTCGAGCGGTGGACCACGCTCAACGAGCCCTGGTGCAGCGCGTTCCTCGGGTACGCCTCCGGGGTGCACGCGCCGGGGCGCACCGACCCGGTCGCCGCGCTGCGCGCCGCCCACCACCTGAACCTCGGCCACGGCCTGGCCGTGCAGGCGCTGCGCGCGGCCCTGCCGCCGCGCGCCGAGATCGGCGTGTCGCTCAACCTGCACCAGGTCAGACCGCTGACGGAGGCGCCGGGCGACGTGGACGCGGCACGGCGGATCGACGCGGTCGGCAACCGCGTCTGGCTCGGCCCGATGCTCGACGGGGCGTACCCGGAGGACCTGGCGGCCGACACCGCGCGGCTGACGGACTGGTCGTTCGTCCGGCCCGGCGACACGGCGACGGCGCACCAGCCGCTGGACTTCCTGGGCGTCAACTACTACACGCCGACGGTCGTGTCGGTGGCCGGCGGCGCCCAGCCGGGGATGGCGGACGGCGGGCACGGCGGCGGCTCCTTCTCGCCGTGGCCGGCCGCGGACGAGGTGGCGTTCCACCAGCCGCCGGGCGCGCTCACCGCGATGGGCTGGTCGGTGGACCCGTCGGGCCTGTACGACCTGCTGATGCGGCTGACGCGGGAGTACCCGGAGCTTCCGCTGTACATCACGGAGAACGGCGCGGCGTACGAGGACGCGGTCGGGCCGGACGGCGCGGTCCACGACCCGGAGCGCATCGCGTACGTCCACAGCCACCTGGAGGCGGTGCACCAGGCGGTGGAGAGCGGCGCGGACGTGCGCGGGTACTTCCTGTGGTCGCTGCTGGACAACTTCGAGTGGGCGTACGGGTACGAGAAGCGGTTCGGCGCCGTCCACGTCGACTACGAGACGCAGGTGCGCACCCCGAAGGCGAGCGCCCACTGGTACGCGCGGGTGGCGCGCAGCGGGCAGCTCCCCGCGCCGGAGGCGGTCGTGTGACCCGCTCCGGTGCCGCGTGACCCGGCCCGGCGGCGGGTGACCCGCTCCGGCGCCGCGTGACACGCCCCGGCGGGAGCGCGGCGGCGGCGCCCGGTACGTACAGAATCGTCCTCGTTCGTGGTGGAGGTTCCGTACCGGGAGGACGCGATGCGCAGCCGCACCCGCGGGGCGGGGTCCCCCAGCCGCCCCCGCCCCCGCTCCCGCCGCGGCGGCCGGCGCGACCCCCGCGCCCGCGCCGCCACCCGGCTCGCCGCCGTCCTGCTCGCCGCCGCCCCGCTCGCCGGGTGCTGCGCGGGCGGCGGCGCCGGGACCGACGGCCGGATCCGGCTGACGGTCGGCGTCTTCGGGTCGTTCGGCTACCGGGAGGCCGGCCTGTACGACGCGTACATGCGGCTGCGTCCCGGCGTCGTCGTCGAGCAGACGTCGATCGCGCGGAACGAGAACTACTACCCGCAGCTCCTCACCCACCTGGGCAGCGGCAGCGGTCTCGCCGACGTCCAGGCCGTCGAGGTGAACAACATCGCCGAGATCACCGCCACGCAGGCGGACGGACTGGTGGAGCTGGGCACGGCCGAAGGCGTGCGGAAGGAGGACTTCCTGCCGTGGAAGTGGGCGCAGGGGACCACCCGGGACGGCAGGACCGTCGCCCTCGGCACGGACGTCGGACCGCAGGCCGTCTGCTACCGCAAGGACCTGTTCGCCCGGGCCGGGCTGCCCACGGCCCGGGCGGAGGTGGGCCGGCTGTGGGCGGGCGGCTGGCGGGCGTACCTGGCCGTCGGACGGCGCTACCGGGCGAACGCCCCCGCCGGTACGGCCTTCACGGACTCGGCGTCCGGGGTGATGGCCGCGATCACCGGGTCCAGTGCCCGGCGGTTCTACGACGCGGACGGCACCGTCTCCTACCGGTCGAGCCCCGCCGTGCGGGAGGCGTGGTCGGTGGCGGCGGCCTTCGCGACGGGCGGGCTGACGGCACGGCTCCAGCAGTTCACCCCCGCCTGGGACCAGGGCTTCGCGAACGGCACCTTCGCCACCGTGTCCTGCCCCGCGTGGATGCTCGGCTACATCCAGGACAAGGCGGGCCCCGCCGGGCGCGGCCGGTGGGACGTGGCGGCGGCGCCCCGGCCGGGGAACTGGGGCGGCTCGTTCCTGGTCGTCCCCAGGGCGGGCCGGCACCGGGCGGAGGCGGTACGGCTCGCGGCCTGGCTGACGGCGCCCGCGCAGCAGGCGACGCTGTTCGAGCGGCGCGGCAGCTTCCCCAGCGCGTCCGCCGCGTACCGGAGGCCGTCCGTCGCGGGGGCGCGGCACCCGTACTTCGGCGGGGCGCCGATCGGGGAGATCTTCTCCCGCGCGGCCCGCGGCGTGCCGGTGACGGTCCTCGGCCCGAAGGACCTGGTCATCGCCCAGAACCTCGCCGACGTGGGGATGCTCCAGGTGGAACAGCGGGGCGCGTCGCCCGCGGACGCGTGGCGGTCGACCGTGCGGACCATCGACAACGCCCTCGACCTGTGAGCGCGCCCCGCGCGTCCGCCGCACCCGTCCCCGCGTCCGCGAAGGGCCCGGCGGGCGGACCGGCCGCGGCGGGCCACGGACCGGACGGGCGGTGGACGCCGTACGCCTGCCTCGCGCCGTTCTTCGTCCTCTTCCTCGCCTTCGGGCTGTTCCCGCTGCTCTACACGGGCTGGGCGGCCCTGCACCGGGTCGAACTGACCTCCCCGACCCGCATGGAGTGGGTGGGGCTGCGGAACTTCTCCCGGCTGGCCGCCGACGAGTTCTTCTGGAACGCGCTGCGCAACACGGTGACGATCGGGCTGCTGTCGACCGTGCCGCAACTGCTGATGGCGCTGGGCATCGCGCACCTGCTGCACCACCGGCTGCGCGGCTCGACGTTCTTCCGGGTCGCCGTGCTCACCCCGTACGCCACCTCCGTCGCCGCCGCGACGCTCGTCTTCGTCCTGCTGTTCGGCCGTGACCACGGGATGGTGAACTGGCTGCTGGACCTCGCCGGGATCGGTCCGGTCGACTGGCAGAGCGGCCGCTGGACGTCGCAGCTCGCGGTGTCGACGATCGTCGTCTGGCGGTGGACGGGCTACAACGCGCTGATCTACCTGGCGGCGCTCCAGTCCGTGCCGCCCGAGCTGTACGAGGCGGCGGAGCTGGACGGCGCGTCCCGGTGGCAGCAGTTCGCGCACGTCACGGTGGTCGCGCTGCGGCCGACGATCCTGTTCACCTGCGTCGTCGCCACGATCGGCGCGACGCAGCTCTTCGGGGAGCCGCTGCTGTTCAACGGCAGCGCGGGCGCGACCGGCGGCGCGGACCACCAGTTCCAGACGCTCGGCCTCTACCTGTACGAGCAGGGGTGGGTCAACTTCCACCTGGGCCGGGCCGCCGCCATCGCGTGGACGATGTTCCTGCTGCTGGTCCTGCTCGCGCTGGCCACGGGGGCGACCGCCCGCCTGGCGCGGGCCCGGTCGGCGGCACGGGCCCGGTCGGCGGCGCGGGAAGGGGGCCGCTGACATGCGCGTGCCGCCCGCCCCCCGCGCCCGGCCGGGCCGTCCCCGTACGCGCGCGGGCCGTCCCCGGCGCGGCGGGGCGCTCACGTACGCGGTCCTGGCCGGCGTCACCGCCGTCTCACTGTTCCCGCTGCTGTGGACGGCGGTCGCCGCCTCCGGCGACACCACCCGGCTCGCCCGGACGCCGCCTCCCCTCTGGTTCGGCGACCGCCTCGCCGGCAACCTCTCCACCGCCTGGACCGACGCCCGCCTGGGCGCCGCGCTGTGCAACACGGCGTTCGTCGCCGGGACCGTCGCCGCCGGGACCGTGCTGGTCTCCACCCTCGCCGGCTTCGCCTTCGCCAAGCTGCGGTTCCGGGGCCGCCGGGCGCTGCTGCTGGTGGTGGTCGGCACGATGATGGTGCCGCCGCAACTGTCGGCCGTCCCGCTGTACCTGCTGGTCGCGCGGCTCGGCTGGGCCGACCGGCTCCAGGCGGTGATCCTGCCGGCCCTGGTGAGCGCCTTCGGGGTGTTCTTCATGCGGCAGTACCTGCTCGGCGCGCTGCCGGGCGAACTGGTCGAGGCCGCCCGCGTCGACGGCGCCGGCGCGTGGCGGATCGTGTGGCACGTCGTCTTCCCGGCGGCGCGGCCCGCCATGGCGGTCCTGGCGATGCTCACGTTCGTGATGGCGTGGAACGACTTCTTCTGGCCCGTCATCGCGCTCACCCAGAGCGGCAGCCCGACCGTGCAGGTCGCCCTCACCGGCCTGGGCCGCGGCTACGTCCCCGACCAGGCGGTGGTCATGGCCGGCGCCCTGCTGGGCACGCTCCCGCTCCTCCTCGTCTTCGCCGCCTTCGGCCGGCAGATCGTCGGCGGCATCATGCGGGGCGCCGTCAAGGGCTGACCCCCGCGCGCGCCTCCGTCCCTACCCCCGTCCCGACCCGTTGGGAGATCCTCCTTGTCCGTCAGCTTCCCGCCCGGCTTCCTGTGGGGCACCGCCACCGCCGCGTACCAGATCGAGGGCGCCGCCCAGGAGGACGGCCGCGGGCCGTCGATCTGGGACACCTTCAGCCACACCCCGGGCCGCACCCTCGGCGGCGACACCGGTGACGTGGCCGCCGACCACTACCACCGCGCGCCCGACGACGTCCGCACCATGGCGGAGCTCGGCGTCAACGCCTACCGCTTCTCCGTCTCCTGGCCGCGTATCCAGCCGACCGGGCGCGGCCCCGCCGTGCAGAAGGGCCTCGACTTCTACCGCGCGCTCGCCGACGACCTCCTCGACCGCGGCATCACGCCCGTCCTCACCCTCTACCACTGGGACCTGCCGCAGGCCCTGGAGGACGAGGGCGGCTGGCCCGCGCGGGACACCGCCCAGCGGTTCGCCGACTACGCGGGGCTCGTCGCCGACGCGCTGGGCGACCGCGTCGAGCGGTGGACGACCCTCAACGAGCCCTGGTGCAGCGCCTTCCTCGGGTACGGCTCCGGCGTCCACGCCCCCGGCCGCACCGACCCCGTCGACGCGCTGCGCGCCGCCCACCACCTGAACCTCGCCCACGGCCTCGCCGCGCACGCCCTGCGGGCCGCCCTGCCCGGCCGCGCCCAGCTCTCGATCAGCCTCAACACCTGCGCCGTCAGGGCGCGGACGGACAGCGACGCCGACCGGGACGCCCGGCGCCGCATCGACGCGCTCGCCAACCGGGTCTTCACCGGGCCGCTGCTGCACGGCGCGTACCCCGACGACCTCCTCGACGACACCGCGCACCTCACCGACTGGTCCTTCGTCCGGGCGGACGACCTGGCCGCCATCGCCCGCCACCCCCTGGACTCGCTCGGCATCAACTACTACGCGCCGACCGTCGTGTCGGCCGCCACCGGCGGCCCGGCCTCCACCGCCGACGACGGCCACGGCGCCAGCGCCCACTCCCCCTGGCCGGGTGCCGACGGCGTCTCCTTCCACCAGCAACCCGGCGAGCGCACCGACATGGGCTGGGGCATCGACCCGACCGGCCTGTACGACCTGCTGACCCACTACAGCCGGGAGGCGCCGGGCCTGCCCCTGCTCGTCACCGAGAACGGGGCCGCCTACCCCGACCGGCCTGCCCCCGACGGCACCGTCCACGACGTCCGCCGCGTCCGCTACCTCCACGGCCACATCGCCGCCCTGCACCGGGCGCTGGCCGACGGCGCCGACGTGCGCGGCTACTTCGTGTGGTCCCTGCTGGACAACTTCGAGTGGTCGTACGGGTACTCCAAGCGGTTCGGCATCGTGCACGTCGACTACGCGACGCAGACCCGCACGCCCAAGGCGAGCGCCCGCTGGTACGCGCGGCTCGCCCGCACCGGCGTCCTGCCGGACCCGGTCGTGCCGTGAGGGGCGCGTCCCGGCCGCCGTCCCGACCGGGGTGGCGGCGGCCGGGACGCGCGGCGCGCGGACGGCGCGGGCCGCGCGGCGGTGCAGGAACCGACCCCCGCCGGCCCGCACCGACCCGCACCGGCCCGCACCGGCCCGCAGCCGGACGCGGGCGCCCGCGCGGCCGGTTCACGCGGGCGCACCGCGGCGCCGCACGCGGCGGGCACGGCGGGCGGGCGGGGCGGCGGGGCGGACGCCCGGGCCCAGCCGGACGCGGACCTCCGCGCCGCCCAGGACGGAGCGGCCGACGCGCACGTCGCCGCCCGTGGACTCCGCGACGCGGCGCGCGATGTCCAGGCCGAGCCCCGTCGAGCCGTCGCGCGCCCCGCTGTTGCCGCGGGCGAGCGCCGCCTCGGGGTCGGCGATGCCGGGCCCGGCGTCGGAGACGAGCACGTGCACCGCGTCGTCGCCGCGGTGCACGTCGACCGCGAACGCGGTGCCCTCCGGGGTGTGCCGGAAGACGTTGCCGAGCAACGCGTCCAGCGCGGCGGCCAGCTCGGGGCGGGCGACGGGGACGCGCACGGGACGCTCGACCCCGGCCAGCCGCGCCGCGCGGCCCTCGTCCTCGGCGAGCGCCGACCAGAACGCCATCCGGTCCCGTACGACCTCCGACACGTCGCAGCCGGCGCCCGGCCCGGCCGCCGCCGTCGTCTGCGGCTTGGCCTCGCGCGCGGTGCGGATGATCGTGTCGACCTCCCGCTCCAGTTGCTCGACGGCCGCGCGGGTCTGGTCGGCGGCCGGCCCCTCGCCGAGCGAGGCGGCGTTGAGGCGCAGCACCGTCAGCGGGGTGCGCAACCGGTGCGACAGGTCGGCGGCGAGCTCCCGCTCGTTGGCGAGGAGCCGGACGACCTGGGCGGCCATGGAGTTGAAGGCGACGGCCGCGGAGCGCAGTTCGGCGGGCCCCTCCTCCGGTACGCGCGCGTCCAGCCGGCCCTCGCCCAGGTCGTGGGCGGCGCGCGCGAGGAGCCGGGCGGGCAGCACCACGCGGACGCCGAGCCGGTCCGCGACCGCGACCGACCCGACGACCAGGGCGGCCCCGACCCCGGCGAGGACCAGCCGGGCGGTGGCCAGCCCGCGGGTCAGCTCGCCCTGCGGGACGAACACCTCGACGACGGCGATCTGCCCGGTGCCCAACGCGATCGGCTGGAGCAGCACGCACCCCCCGGCCACCTCCGCGACGGACGCCCGCGGCACCCGCCGTACGGTCGCCAGGTCCGCCCCGGCGGCCCGGCCCGCGCCGATCTCCAGGGCGACGGCCCCGGGCCGTCCGGGCGGCGCCGGGACGTGCACGGCCATGCGCCCGTCCGCCCCGGCCTGCGTGGAGGCGACGGCGCGCTCCAGCGCCGCCCGGTCGGTGGTGACGGACAGGGTGGGGCCGATCGCGGCGGCCTGCCGCTCGGCGTTGCCGAAGGCGCGGTCGCGGGCCAGCTCCTCGATGACCAGACCGAGCGGGACGGCGAAGGCGAGGACGACCATCGTCGTGACGGCCAGCGCGACCTTGACGAGCGCCCACCTCACCGCGGCGGCTCCAGTTTCACGCCGACGCCCCTGAGCGTGTGCAGGTAGCGGGGGCTGGCGGCGGTCTCGCCCAGTTTGCGGCGCAGCCAGGACAGGTGGACGTCGATGGTCTGGTCGTCGCCGTACTCCTGCTGCCACACCTCCGCGAGCAACTCCCGGCGCGACACGACGACGCCGGGCCGCCGGGCGAGGAACGCCAGCAGGTCGAACTCGCGGCGCGTCAGGTCCAGGGTCCGGCCGTCCAGTTCGGCCCGGCGGCGCAGCGGGTCGACGGCGAGGCCGCCGACCCGGACGGCCGTGTCGGCCGGCGCCTCCCCGGCACCGCGCGCCCGGCGCAGCACGGCGGCGATCCGCGCCGACAGGTGCTCCGCGGAGAACGGCTTGGTGAGGTGGTCGTCGGCGCCGTCGTTGAGGAGCCGTACGACCTCCGCCTCGTCGTCCCGCGCGGTCGCGATGATCACCGGTACGTCGGTGGTGCCGCGCAGCACCTTCAGCGCCTCCGCCCCGTCCAGGTCGGGCAGGCCGAGGTCCAGGACGACCACGTCGAAGCGGTGCCGGTCGACCTCGCGCAGCGCCTCCAGGGCCGTGCCGACGCCCCGCACCGCGTGGGACGCCCCGGTCAGGTGCCGAACGAGGGCGGAGCGCACGGACTGGTCGTCCTCGACCACGAGCACACTTGCCATGGGCGGCACCGTACGCCATGCGGCGGAACCGGAGGCACGGGTACCGGGAGGGGGCCGGGGCGGAGCACCGGACGCGCCCGGCGCCCGCCGCGGGCGCCCCGGCGGAGGGAGGGGCCGGCGGGGTGGTGCAGTATGCCCGGATGCGAAGAGGACTGGTCCACGCCCTGGCGTGGCTGCTCGCCACGGGCGCGGCGGTCGCCCTCTCGTGGTGGGGCGTGCACACGGTGATGTCCGGCACGGTGTACGACCGGCCGAACGCCCTGCCGCTGACGGGGGCGGCCCCGGAGCCGTGGGCGCCGGCGACGTGGCAGCCGCAGGACTCCCCCTCCCCCTCCCCGTCCCCGTCCGCGCCGGAGGTGGCGCCCGCGACGCGCCCGGACCCGGCGTCCCCCGCCGCGTCCCCGGCGCCGCCGGACCGGAGCCGTACGCCCGCCCCGCCGCCCCCGTCCGCGGCGCCGACCGCCGGGTCGGTGAGGAGCTACGCCGTCGACGGCGGCCGGGTGGCGTTCGACCTCGGCGAGACGTCGGCCGAGCTGGTGTCCGCGACACCGGCGTCGGGGTGGCAGATGCAGGTGTGGAAGCAGGACCGCTGGATCCGGGTGACGTTCACGCGGGACGGCCGGGAGGTCTCGGTGTTCTGCGTCTGGCACGACTCGGCGCCCCGCGTGGAGGTCGACGACCGCCGTACGTAGCGGACGGCGCGGCGGGCCGGGACCGCCCCGGGCGCCCCGGCCGCGAAGGGCCGCCCTAGTCGCGGAAGACGGAGGGCGGCGGCTCCGGGGACGCCTTCGCGGCGGCGTCCGTCACGGGGGCGGCGCCGCCCGTGAAGTCGGCCAGCGCCCGCCCGTGCTCGACCCGGCCCGGGTGCGGGTCGCCCGCCACGCGGCGGGTGAACTCCGCGACGGGCAGCGGCGCGTCGGAGGCCACCAGGACGGCGTTGCCGAAGCGACGGCCGCGCAGCACGACCGGGTCGGCGGCGAGCGCCAGTTCGGGGAAGAGCGCGGCGGCGGTGGCGATCTGGCCGCGCAGATGGGCCAGCGGCGGCCCGTCGGCGAGGTTCGCGGCGTAGTGCCCGCCGGGCCCGAGGACGCGCCGCACCTCGGTGAGGAACTCGGTGCTGGTGAGGTGGGCGGGGGTGCGGGCGCCGCTGAACACGTCCGCGATCACCAGGTCCGCCCAGCCGTCCGGCAGCTTGGCGAGCCCGGCGCGGGCGTCGCCGCCGCGCACCCGTATCCGGGCGGCGGGGTCGAGCGGCAGGACCCGCCGCACGAGCCGCACGAGCGGCGCGTCGATCTCCACGACCTGCTGGGTGGAGCGGGGCCGGGTCGCGGCGACGTACCGGGCGAGGGTGAACGCCCCGCCGCCGAGGTGCACGGCGCGCAGGGGGCGCCCGGGGGGCGCGGCGAGGTCGACGACGTGGCCGAGGCGGCGCTGGTACGCGAAGTCGAGGTGCGCGGGGTCGTCGAGGTCGACGTGCGACTGCGGCGCGCCGTCGATGAGCAGGGTCCACGCCCGTGGCCGCTCCCGGTCGGGCACCAGTTCGGCCACGCCGCCGTCGACGGCCTCGCTGACCGTCTCCGCCACGGCCGCCCGCCCGCCCCGCTGCCTGTTCCTCGCCACCCGTCCATTATCGGCCCGCCGGCGGCGCGGCGGACACGGCCCCGCGCCGCGGCGGGCCCCGGCGCGCGCCTAGCCGCAGTCGTCGGCGACCCTCAGGAGGCGGGCCGCCTCGTCGAGGGCCTCGCGCAGCAGCACCGGGTCGGTGACCGGGTCCGTCTCGGCCGGCGGGAGGAGCCAGCCGCTGCCGGGCACGGGCGGCTCCGGCGCCGCGTCCCGCGGGGCGTCCGGGCCGGCCGGCAGGCGCAGGCCGCACCCGTCCGTCCGCGTGCAGGCGCTGCCCGGTACGTCCCAGGCGGCGGCCGTGCCCGGCGGGACGAGGAAGCCGAGCGTGTCGCTGGCGCCGTCGTGGAGGACCGGGCCGACGGCCGGGGCGCCGCGGCGCAGGATGTCGACCGCCTCCAGGCCCTGCCGGGCGGGGACCGTCACCAGGTCGCACGCCTGCTCCGCGGGCCGTTCCCGGGCCCGGGCGCCGTCGCGGGCCCCGGCCGCCGGGGGGCGGGCGCTCTCGTCCCGCGTGGGCGCGTGCCGCAGGGTGGTCTGCGGTTCGCCGCCGTCGCGCGGGCCGGCCTCCGTATCGACCTCCAACAAGGGATCCCCTCCTCGCTCGAGTCCCGAGTGGAGACACGTTCCGTCTCTCCGCCCGGTTCAACGGCGGGGGGCGTCAACAGCTACGGCGATATCCCGCCGCAAAGGATGGCAGTTCATGGCGGATGGGGTATGAGATATCCCGTTTGTAGCCAAACCATGGGTATGTGCCCTGTCACAGCCGGTACGTTCTTGCTCCGCCGGAGCATCGGCAGCACGTAGGAGAGGGCTCACCATGGCCTCGTCACGGGCAGTTCCGAATCTCGCCTTCCGCCGCCTGCGGGGGCGGCGCTCCCCCGCGGAGTTCGCCGCCGCCGTGCGCCGGGCCGCGCGGGAGATCGGGGAACAGGTGGCGTGCGACGCCCGCTACATCGGCCGTGTGGAGTCGGGTGAGATCCGCTGCCCCAACTACGCGTACGAACGGGTGTTCCTGCACATGTTTCCCGGTCTGTCGCTGACCGACCTGGGTTTCCTCGCGCGGGAACGCGTACGGGGCCGGGCGGCGCGTACGGCGGCCGGTGCGCCGGCGCCCCCCACACCTTTCCGGAACGATGAGGAGAGCGACGTGCTGCGTCGCGCATTCATGACAGGCGGCACCGCCACCGTGGCGGCCGCCTCCCTCGGCCTCGGCCCCGCCGCCAGGGCCGCGGAGCCGGGCGGCGGCCAGGACGCGCTCGGTGCGATCCCGGCGCCCCGCGCCGGCGGCCGGTTCGGCGAGACCGAGGTGGCGGCGGTCGAGGAGGCCGTACGGCGCATCCGGCTGCTCGACGACCGGCACGGCGCCGACGGGCTCTACGCGCGGGCCGCTGGGCCGTTGCGCTCGGCGTACGCGCTGCTCGACACGGGGAGGGCGACCCGGCAGTCGGCGGCGGACCGGCTCCACTCGGGCGCCGGCGAGCTGGCCCTGTCGGTGGGCTGGCTGGCCCACGACTCCGGCCGGCTGGAGGACGCCCGCTCGCACTACGCGGAGGCGCTGGCCACCGCGCGCGTGGGCGGCGATCCGGGGCTGGAGGCGCACGCGTTCTCCAACACGTCGTTCCTGGCCAGGGACGACGGCCGGTTCCGGGAGGCGGTGCGGGCGGCGCAGGCCGGGCAGCGCGCGGCCGAACACCTGGCGTCGGCGCGCCTGCTGGCGCTGCTGGCGCTGCGGGAGGCGGGCGGCTGGGCCGGGCTCGGCGACCGGGCGGCGTGCGAGGAGGCGCTGGGGCGGGCGCACGCCCTGTTCGAGCGGGGCCCCTCGGACGCGGACCCGGAGTGGATGTCGTTCTTCGGGGAGCCGGAGCTGGAGTTCCTGGAGGCCCAGTGCTGGTCGCTGCTGGGCGAACCGGACCGCGCGGTGCGCCACGCCCGCCAGGCGGCAGCGCTGGACGACCCGCACTTCGCCAGGAACCTCGCCCTGTACCGCGCCCAGCTCGCCTCCGACCTCGCCCGGGGCGGCGCCCCGGAGGAGGCGGCGGCCGTCGGCGAGCAGGTGCTGGACCTGCTGGGAGACGTCCGGTCGGCCCGCATCGAGTCGATGCTGGCCGAAACCGCCCGCGTCCTGCACCCCCACCGCGCCGCCCCGCGGGTCGCCGCGTTCCTCAGTCGCCGCCGACCCCTGATCCCCCGTCAGGGCAGGGCGTAGGGCGGGCGCCCGCTCCGGGGATCCGCTCCGGCCACCCGCCCCGGGGTCCGCTCCGGCCGCCCGTACGGGGGTGCGGCGGCCCGGCCGCCGCGGGGCCCCGGTCGGGCGGGCCGGGTCACCGCTCCAGGTGGCCCGTGTCGTTCCAGCGTTCGATCGCGGGCATGCCGTACGCCCAGCCGAGGGCCGACAGGCTGGTCGGGTCGAGGCGGACGCGGGCCGCGAACGCGATGTCCTCGCCCAGCCAGCGCGCGGCGATCGACCGCAGGATGTGGCCGTGCGCGAAGACCAGCACGTCGCGGTCGGCGGAACGGGCCCACTCCACGACCTCGTCGGCGCGGGCCGTCAGCCGCTCCAGGGTCTCGCCCTCCGGGACGCCGTCGCGCCAGATCAGCCAACCGGGCCGGGACGCCCGGATCTCGGCGGGGGTCAGGCCCTCGTACGCGCCGTAGTCCCACTCCATGAGCGTGTCCCACTCCTCGGCGCGGGCGCCGAAGCCGGCCAGCTCGCAGGTCTCCCGCGCGCGGACGAGCGGGCTCGTGCGGATCTCGTACCCCTCCAGGCCCGCCCAGCGGGCGCGGTGCAGCCGCTCCCCCAGCAGCTTGGCGCCCTGCCGGCCCTCCTCGGTGAGGGGGATGTCCGTCCGGCCGGTGTGCTTGCCGAGCAGCGACCATGCGGTCTGGCCGTGCCGGGCGAGCAGGATGCGCGGTGCCATGGGGCGTACTCCTGGGGGTTCACGCGAGAAGGTGCACACGACGGCGGGTGCAACGACGTACCCGTTCATCATCGCGTACGCGCGCGGAGCGGTCGAAAGCGGGCGAGCGGCGCCGCCCGGCCCCGTTTGTCGGTGGCGGATGCGAGACTGCCGCGGTGAGCGATTCCCTGGGCAGCGGACCGCGTTCGACTCCGCAGACCCCGCACGTCCCGCAGGCCGCGCAGATCCCGCCGGGGCCGGAGGTCCCGCGGCGGGCGGCCCTGCGGCGGCGCCTGGCCGAACTGCGCGGCCCCGCCGCGGCGCCGCACCCGCTGGACGCCCGCGCGCTGGCCGCCCTCGCCGCCAACCCCGGCTGCCGCCGCCGCGCCCTGCTGGATGGCGCCGGGGTCGACAAGACCGCGCTCGCGTCGGCGCTGGGCGCGCCGTCCGGGTTCGGGCAGTCGCAGTTCGCCTTCATGCGGGGCCACGCCTTCGAGGCGAAGGTCAAGGCGGACGGGGGCGCCGAACTGCTGCGGCTGCTCGGGGCGGACGCGCCGGACGGGGTGTTCGCGCCCGACCTGACCGCGGCCGGCCCCGAGGGGCGGGCGGCGCGGACGGCGCTGGCGCTGCGGGAGGCCACGGCGGCGGGCGGCTGGGCGCTGCTCGACCACCCGATGCTGGCGCTGGAGGTGGCCGGTTCGCCGGCGTACCTGGAGCCGGACGCGGTAGTGGTGCGGCCGGGCGGCCGGTGGACCGTCGTGGAGATCAAGTCGTTCCCGATGATCGACGGCTCGGCGGACGCGGCGAAGGTCGGGGCGGCGGCGCGACAGGCGGCGGTGTACGCGCTGGCGCTGGAGCGGGTCGCCGCGGTCACGGACGGGGCGGAGGTGGACCACACGGTGCTGCTGGTCTGCCCGAAGGACTTCTCGAACCAGCCGACCGGCTCGCTCGTCGACGTCCGCAGGCAGCTCGCGGTCACACGGCGTCAGCTGGCGCGGCTGACGCGGCTGGAGGACATCGCGGCGGCGGTCCCGCAGGGCGTGACGTTCGATGTGGCGGCGTGTTCGACGGAGCAGCTCACGGCGGCCGTGGACGCCGTGCCGCACGCGTACGCGCCGGAGTGCCTGGCGGCGTGCGAGCTGGCGTTCCACTGCCGCGGCCGGGCCCGCGCGGCGGGCGCGGTGGAGGCCCTGGGCCGTTCCGTACGGGGCGAGCTGGGCGGCCTGACGACGGTCGGCGCCGTGCTGTCGGCGGCCCGCGGCGAGGCGGGCGACCCCGCGGACCCGGCGGTCGCGGCCCTGCGGCGCGCGGCGGCCCTGCGCGCGGAGGCGGTCGCCCAGGCCGCCGAGGAGAGGGCGGCGGCCGGACGGCCGGACCCGCCGGCCGGCGCGGGGGTGCCCGGGCAGGCCCCGGCGGGGGCGGTCGCGCGGACCGGGGCGGGGGCGGCGGCGTGTCGCTGATCTCCACCCTCGCGCGGCTGGAGGCCGTCGAGTCCGGCCGGGCCCGGGAGCTGGCCACCGTGCGGCACCGGCACGTGTCGGACCGGCCGCTCGTGTTCGTCCCGCTGACCACGGCCGGCGAGGCCGGTGCGCCGCTGGGCGCCCTGGTCGGCACGGACCGGGAGCGGCCACGGCTCCTCGCCGTGCCGCAGCCCCGCGACCGGGACCTGCGGTTCGCGTTCCTCGCCGACCTGGCGGAGGCCGTGCTGCCGTATGTCGACGCGTACGCGGACGCCGTCGAACCGGTCGAGCGGTCCGAGACCGACCCGGAGACCGGCCGGAGGACGAGGGTCGAGGTCGAGCTGTGCCTGGACGCGCCGCAGCTGGTCGTGCCGAGCCGGGCGGGCGTCGAGTACGTACGGCTGCTGGGGCGGTCCACGCGGTTCCGGCGGACGGCCGAGCAGGACCCGGAGACGCCGTTCCCCGCCCCGCCGCGCGTACCGTTGCTGGGCCGGTGGCTGACCCACTACGGGGACCGGGCGCGGGTGCCCGGCTCGTCGCTGCTGGTCGCGGCGACGGACCTGCTGAACCGGCACTGGGCGACCGGCCAGTCCTCGCTGGAGGACCAGCACCTGGGCGCGCTGCTGGCGTGGATCGACCCCCCGGCCGGGGAGTCCGGCGCGGCGGCGGCCCTGCGCGCGGAGCTGGGCCGGGACCGGGACGGGCAGTTGCTGTGCCCGCCGGCGGGCCCGGCGACCGACCCCGCGTTCGACAACCGGCTGCTGGCGCCCGCCATCGAGCGGTACGACCGGGCCCGGCAGGCGCTGGGCGCGGCGGAGGACGGCGAGGCGGCCGACGAGCTGCTGGGCGCGCTGCACCGGGCGGAGCAGGAGGTCAGGCGGCTGGTGCTGACGCAGTTGCGGCCGACGTGGGACGCGGTGTGGCGGGCGCTGGACCTGGTGCGGGAGCTGCCGCCGGGGCGGCACGTCGCGGACCGCTGGACGCGGGACCGCTGGTCGTTCACCGGGCACCGGGACCGGGTGCGGGCCGGTGAGCCGCCGCAGCCGCGCCGGGACGACGCGGTGACGGCGGCGCGGAAGCTGGCCGCGCGGGAGAGCGCGCAGGCGCAACTGGAGGCGCAGGAGGCGCTGGACGACCCGCTGGTGATGGCGGGGCGGCGGCTCGCGGGCGAGGCGTTCGCCGGGGAGGTGGTGGACGTGACGATGACGTGGACGGAGTCGAAGCGCCCGTCGCCGCGCCCGCTGGTGACCGTGCGGACCGACGACGCGCCGCACCTGGACGCGGGCGTGAAGGCGTACCGGTCGCTGGACGGACGGCCGCAGGCGGCGGAGTTCGTCGGGTACGCGGAGGACGGCGGGGACGCGGACGCGGCGGGCGGCGGGGACGCGGCGGGCGGCCGGGCGGTGGTGCTGCGCGTGCTGGACCGGATGGGCAGGTCGAAGGAGCCGGCGGCGGGCTCCGTGCCGGAGAAGGGCGACCGGATCGTGTGGACGCTGTTCGAGCACGACCAGCGGGTCGGCCCGAAACTGCCCGACCCGGAGGAGACGCCGTGGACGCACGGCGGCCCGCCCCGCCAGGACGCGGCGGAGGCCCCGGACCCCGTGACCCCGGAGGACGTGCTGTGAACCACGAGGTGCTCGACCCGTCGACGGCGGCGGCCGAGGCGACCCGCGGGATCCTGGAGGACACCCTCCACGGGGAGGCGCGGGGCGTCGTCGTGGACTCGCCGCCCGGCGCGGGCAAGTCGACGCTGGTGGTGCGCGCCGCCCTGGAGCTGGCGGCGGCGGGCCGCCCCCTGATGGTGGTCGCGCAGACGAACGCGCAGGTCGACGACTTGGTGCTGCGGCTCGCCGAGAAGGAGCCCGAGCTGCCGGTGGGGCGGCTGCACGCGAGTGACGCGGACGCGTACGACAAGGCGCTGGACGCGCTGGACGGTGTCGTGACGTCGACGAAGGCGGCGGACCTGGCCGGGTTGCCGGTGGTCGTCTCCACTGCGGCGAAGTGGGCGCACGTGAAGGGCGTCGAGCCGTGGCGGCACGCCATCGTCGACGAGGCGTACCAGATGCGGTCGGACGCGCTGCTGGCCGTGGCGGGGCTGTTCGAGCGGGCGCTGTTCGTGGGGGACCCGGGGCAGCTGGACCCGTTCTCGGTGGTGGGCGCCGAGCAGTGGGCGGGGTTGTCGTACGACCCGTCGGCGAGCGCCGTGTCGACGCTGCTGGCGCACAATCCGGACCTGCCGCAGCACCGGCTGCCGGTGTCGTGGCGGCTGCCCGCGTCCGCGGCGCCGCTGGTGTCGGACGCGTTCTACCCGTACACGCCGTTTCGCGCGGGCACGGGCCCCGGCGACCGCCGGCTGGCGTTCGGCACGGCGTCGGACGGCTCGGCGGCGGACCGGGTGCTGGACGAGGCGGCGGAGTCCGGCTGGGGCCTGCTGGAGCTGCCGGCCCGGCACACGCCGCGTACGGACCCGGAGGCCGTCCGGGCGTGCGCGCTGGTCGTACGGCGCCTCCTGGACCGGGGCGCGGCGGCCGTCAGCGAACGCGCCGGGCACCCCGTGCCCGTCACCGCGGACCGCGTCGCGGTCGGCACCGCCCACCGCGACCAGGCGGCGGCCGTCCGCGCGGCCCTCGCCGACCTGGGCGTCCTCGGTGTGACGGTCGACACGGCGAACCGGCTCCAGGGCCGCGAGTACGACGTGACGGTCGTGCTGCACCCCCTGTCGGGCCGCCCCGACGCGACGGCGTTCCACCTGGAGACGGGCCGCCTGTGCGTCCTGGTGTCCCGCCACCGCCACGCGTGCGTGGTGGTGTGCCGCGAGGGCGTCGCGGACCTCCTGGACGAGCACCCCTCGACGGAGCCGGTCCAGCTGGGCGTGACGGTCAAGTTCCCGGACGGCTGGGAGGCGAACCACGCGGTGCTCTCCCACCTGGCGGAGCACCGCGTCCGCCGGCGCCCCTGACCCGGCACGTCCGCCGGCGCCCCGGGCCGGCGGCCTACCGGGCGCGGGCGGTGTCCCCGGGCGGGCGGGCCTCCCCGGGCGGGTGGCGGCGCCCGCGGGTGCCCGGCGGCCTTTTCGGGCGAGCGGCACACCGCCGTCGGGCGGCGGCGCCCCAGGGCGAGCGGCGGCAGCCACGGGTGTCCGGCGGCCTCCCCGGGCGGGCAGCTTCCCCGGCAGGCGACATCCCCGGGCCGGCGGCGGCGCCCATGGACGTCCGGCGCCCGCAGGCGGGCGGCCTCCTCGGGAGGGCGGCACACCGCCGTGCGGAAGGCGGGACAATGGTCGGTGGCCGCCGGACCGGACGGACGGCGGCACGGCGAGCGGAGGGGAGTCCTCGATGGCGGAGACGGAGCGGAACGAGCAACAGCGGCGGCTCAGGCCGGCGCCCCTGCTCTTCGAACCCGCGCAGGCCGCCGCCGACCCGGAGCACTTCTTCGACCTGGAGTCGCTCGACGACCCCCGCGAGCTGCTCGCCCGGTCCACGGAGCTGACGCTCGCCTTCCGCGCGGCCGCCGACCGGGCCGCCGAGTACCAGGCGATCGCCGCCGCACAGCTCGCGGATCCGCGCCGCTTCGACCGGCTGACCACCGCCGACATCGCGCGGCGCGCGGAGTGGACCGAGGACTACGCGAAGAAGATGGTCGAGTTCGGCCGGGACCTGCTGCGCGACGGCGCCCGCAACGACGACGACTGAGCCGCCCGCCCAGACCCGGCGGGCACGCAGGCGGCATATGCCGAGGGCGAAAGATACCCCTCCCGTTCCCTCCCTGTCCCCATTTCTGAAAACTCAGCGAAACCAATCCGTCACAGCCGGTAGATGTGTGCCTATGAGTACCTGGCTGCGAGACGAGACCCCTCTGAGCCCCGCCCACGCCGACGCCGACGAGCGCCGCGCCGACCTCTTCCGGCGGTCGCGGGACTGCGGCCCGCACCACACCTCGCAGGTCACCGCGGACGGCGCCGAGTGGCTCGTGTCCGCCTCCGCGTACCCGACCTCCACGCTCGCCCTGTGGGAGACCCGCCCCACCGCCCCCGCCGTCCTGCCCTGCGGCACGGTCTTCGACGTGGTGAACGTCCCGGCGATCTTCGGGCGCCGCCTCCTGGACCGGCTGTGGGAGGAGGGTCCCGGCTCCGGGCCGGTCGCCGCGCACCTCGGGCGGATGCTGCTGTTCGCCGCCCCCGGCACGAGCCAGCGGCTGCCCGCGCTGCTCGGCTGGGAGGAGTGGGGCGCCGCGGTCCCGCCGATGCTGTGCCACGGCGTCGGGGACGCGGTCACCGTCCCGCCGCTGGCGTCCGGCGCCGCGGAGGGCCCGCGCTGGCTCGTGGCGCCCGACACGCGCTCCCCCTGGCTGCCGGGGCCGGAGGTGGTGCTGTGGGCCTGCGTACGGGTGGCGCGCGCCACATCCGCCGGTGACGTGCGGGTATCGATTTCTCCCGACGCCGACCGGGGTGCTAATGTCTACGACGTCAGCAGGCGCCGCTAGCTCAGTTGGTTAGAGCAGCTGACTCTTAATCAGCGGGTCCGGGGTTCGAGTCCCTGGCGGCGCACAGACGGAAGAAGCCCCTCGCGGAAGCGGGGGGCTTCTTCGCGTGCCCGGCGCGGGGCGGCACCGCATCGGGCCGCACGGCACGCGGCCACCAGATCACGGGGTCACCAGACCACCGGGCCACGCGGCCACCAGATCACGGGGTCACCAGACCACCGGGTCACCAGGCCACCGGGTCACGGGGTCACCGGGTCACGGGGTGATCCTCACCGTCCAGGCGCCCGCCGCCGTCCGGCGCAGGACCTCCACCCGGGTCCCCTCCTCCCGCACGGTGAGCGCCTCGCCCTCCGCCAGCGGCGCGTCCGCGAGGGGCGGGTACACGGAACGGTCCCGGCACGCCTCCGTCAGCGGGTGCGCGTCCACGACCTCCACGGGCCCCGCGCCCGACTCCGTCTCGCTGCGCACCCGGTAGACCAGCACGCCCTCCGTGCAGGTGCCCCGGTCGTTGCCGGCCGCCCCGCGCGCCTCGAACGCGAGGGCGCTGTCCGGGCCCGTGCGGACCACCGCCAGGCGGGTGCCCGGCGCGGCGGGGCCGCCCGCCTCCGCCGCCAGCGGCTGGAGCGTCACCACCTGCGGGTCCCGTACGCAGCGCACCTGGTGGCCGCCGATCCAGCCCAGCTTCCACTTGTGCCAGCCGAAGGGCTCCGGGGCCAGGGCGAACTGGCTGCCCATGACGTCCCAGTCGCCGACGTGGGTGTCCCAGTCGCCCTTGCCGTCCGAGGGCCGGTTGTACAGGTCGGGCAGGTCGAAGACGTGGCCCGTCTCGTGGGCCAGGACGTTGCGGTCCGGCGGGTGCCGCTCGAACAGCGTCACCAGCCGGTCGATGTCGGTGCCGTCCGCCCGCAGCGGCGTCCGCAGGTTCACGACCTTCGTCGCGTCCGAGTCGACGCCCGGCGCGTCCGGGTCCGCGACCAGGTAGACGATGTCGTACCGCGAGAAGTCGACGAACGGGTCCGCCACGGCCAGCGCGTCCCGCAGGTAGGCGGCCCGCCGGTCCGCCGTCCAGTCCCGCTGCACGGCGTACTCCGTGGAGGGGCGCGGCATCCGGAGCCAGCCGTGCCGGGGCCGGGCGCGCAGCGAGAACCGGCCGTAGGAGGCCCGCTCGAAGAACTCGGCGGTGTCCGGGAAGTAGTCGGCGGCGATCGCGCGCGTCGTGTGCGCGGGCACCGCGTCCGGGAACGACAGGAAGATCATGACCGCGTCGAGCGTCCGCTCGGGTTTCGGGTACGCCGTGTTCCAAGTGTCCAGCCCGAGGGAGTGGTGCGCCCCGGTGCGGGGCAGGGCGCACGGCCCCGCGGGCGGGCCGGCCGCCGCGGGCCCCGTGGCGAGGCCCGTCGCGGCGATCGCGACGAGGGAGAACACCCCCGCGGCCGCGGAGCGCAGACCCGGCCGACGCACTCCCCCGGGTGGCTGCGCGAGCGACTGCTGACCCTCCACGTCGGCCTCCGGGTGCGAGATACGGGACGTTTCTCCACCCTGTGGGGCTTTGCCCCCATACGTCCTGTTCCAGTGCACCACTCGGGTGAGCAGCGACACTCCCGGGCCTCATGCGTCACTTAACTGACAGTCACACCCGATCAGACCTCGACCGAGTGCCGCCACACCCGCGCAGAAACGATCGGCCGTGTCCGATGGGCGGTCCAGCCGTTGTCCACAGGCCGGAGGGGTCGCTGGAACGGCCCCACGGCAGCCTCTATGATCGGCACACTTTCCATGGCTGACCTCGCCCGACCACATCTGTACGTCACAACTGCCCTGCGGGAGCGAGCGGTGAGCGGAACCCCAGAAGGACCGGGACACGCGGCAGTCGCCCAGCCCTGCACCGCACTCCACACGAACACGGAGGGTGATGGCGCGGCGGCGGCCGACCGTGCCCCCGACGGACACGCGGCGTGCTGCGAGCCACCGCACCCCGGCTGCCCGTCCGTCGCCGAGCTGCGCGACGTGCACGCCGCGTTCAACGCCGCGCTGCTCCCCATGGCCGTCGTCGACACCGACGGCCTGGTGGTCAGCGCGAACGACGGGCTGGCCGCCCTCCTGGGCGCGGATCCCTCGTCCCTGCGCCGCCGGGCCGCCGCGGACCTCGTCGACCTGACCGCCGACAGCCGCACCTGGAACGCGTACCACGAGGTGCTGCGCGGCCACCGCTCCCGCCTGCGCTGCACGCGCCGCCTCAAGCACCCCGACGGGCGGTCCCTGTGGACGGAGGTCACCGTCGCGCCCGTCCCCCGCAGCCAACACATGCTGCTGTCCGTCGCCGACGTCAGCGACCGCCGCGAGCTCCAGGCCCGGCTGCGGCACCTCCAGATGCACGACCCGGTGACCCGGCTGCCCAACAGGACCCTGTTCTTCGAACGCCTCACCTCCGTGCTGGAGAACTCGTCGTCGTACGACTCCTACGACGAGTACGGCGACGGCGGCGGTGGCGACGGCGGGACGGGCCGGATCGGCCTGTGCTACCTGGACCTGGACGGCTTCAAGGCCATCAACGACACGCTCGGCCACCGCGTCGGGGACCAGTTGCTCGCCGCCGTCGCCGCCCGGCTCACCGAATGCGCCGAGAGCGACGCGCACGCGCGCGGGGGCGGCCACCTCGTGGCGCGGCTCGGCGGCGACGAGTTCGCGATCCTCGTCGAGGGGTCGTCCGGTACGGAACAGCTCGCGGACCTCGCCCGGACCGTGCTCGCCGCCGTGCAGCGGCCGTTCGACCTGGCCGGGCAGCGGCTGTCGCTGTCCGCGTCCATCGGCGTCGTCGAGCGGCTCGCGGCGGGCACCACGGTCAACGGCCTGATGCAGGCCGCCGAGACGACCCAGTACTGGGCGAAGGCGGACGGCAAGGCCCGCTGGACGCTGTTCGACCCGGAGCGCAACGCCCACCGCATGACCCGGCAGGAGCTCAGCTCCACGCTCCGCCCCGCCGTCGACCGGGGCGAGTTCGCGCTGGAGTACCAGCCGCTGGTGGGCATGGCGGACGGGGCGGTGCGCGGCGTCGAGGCGCTGGTCCGCTGGAACCACCCGCGGTTCGGCTCGCTGGCGCCGAATCGGTTCATCGGAATTGCTGAAGAAGACGGCTCCATCGTGCAGTTGGGCCGGTGGGTCCTGCGGACCGCGTGCCGTCAGGCCCGCCGCTGGCAGACCGACCACCCGGGCGCGCGGCCCCTGTTCGTCAGCGTCAACGTCGCCGTGCGCCAGGTGTGGGACTCCGACCTGGTCGCGGACGTCGCGGAGATCCTCGACGAGACGGGGCTCGCGCCGGGGCTGCTCCAACTGGAGCTCACCGAGTCGGCGGTGATGGGCTCGGCCGGGCGCCCCCTCCAGGCGCTCCAGGCGCTCAGCGACATGGGCGTCCAGATCGCCATCGACGACTTCGGCACCGGGTACTCGAACCTCGCGTACCTGAGCCGGCTCCCCGTGTCGGTGTTGAAGCTCGACGGGTCCTTCGTCCGGGGCTTCCAGGACGAGGCGCATCCGAACCCGGCCGACGAGGTGATCGTCGAGGCGATGGTGGACCTGGCGCACCGACTGGGGCTGACCGTGACGGCGGAGTGCGTGGAGACCGCCGGGCAGGCGGACCGCCTGCGGAGGATCGGCTGCGACACCGGCCAGGGCTGGTGGTACTCGCGGGCGGTCGCCCCGGAGCGCGTCGCCGAGATGATCCGCGGCGGCACGCGGGACGCCTGAACCGCAGGGCGACCGCACCGCAGGGCGCCTGAACCCCGCTGTGCCTGAACCGCAGGTCGCCTGAGTCGCGGGACGCTTGAGCCGGAGGACGCCTGAGCCGCAGGGCGGGGCGGCCCATGGGGACCGCCCCTGTCCGGGAGGCCGGGGCTCTCCGGACAGGGGCGGCGGTGTGGGGGGTGGTTCAGGAGGTCAGCAGGCGCCGAGGTCCTGCCAGACGCCCCACTCACCGGTGGTACCGGGCTCCTCGCCGCGCGTCCACCACTTCGCCTTCCACGTACGGCCCTTGTGGGAAACCTGCGCGCCGCCCGAGTAGGACGCCGTCGCGCCCCACGCCGGGGCCGCGCACGCCGCCGGGCCCGTGGGCGTCGGGGTCGGGGTGGGCGTCGGGGTCGGAGTCGGGGTCGGGTTGGTCGGAGTGGGGGTGGGGTTCGGGGTCTGCGGGGTGCCGCCGACCGCCGCGGCGATCTCGTTCAGCAGCGTGGCCCTCTCGTCCAGGCCGAGCAGCGAGTACATCATCGCGCCCCCCAGGCCGCGGCTGTGCGCGTACGCGGCGCGCGCCTGGATGGCCCGCTTGTCCAGGCCGGTGAAGAACTCGCCGTCCTTGTAGAAGTACGCGGCCTTCGCCTGGTCGTCCCAGAAGGTGGTCACCGGGTTGTCGACGATGCCGCCCAGCTCCTTGTAGTGGGCGATGCCGGCCTGCTGGCTGACCGGGCGGGCCGCCGAAGCGCCCGTCGCGGGCTGCGCCAGGCCGTTCTTCGCGCCGGCGGGGACGCCCTTCCAGCCGCGGTAGTAGAACTCGTAGCCGAGGGTCAGCTTGTTCGCGGGGAAGCCGCCGGCGATGCCGTAGGCGGGCTCGCCGTCGATCCAGGCGTCGATGGCGTCGTCGATCGAGTACTTCTCGGTGCCCGGCGCGATCGGGTCGGTCGGGTCGTCCGCGCCGGAGTACAGCGGCGACTGGTGGTACGTCGGCCCGTCGCCGTCCCAGGCGCCGTGCATGTCGTACGTCATGATGTTCGCGTAGTCGAGGTACGCGCCGATCTTGTCCGTCTCGATGTGCCGGATCTTGTCCTGGCCGGCCGGGAGCGCGGCGGTCAGCAGGTACTTCTTGCCGCCGTGCGCGGTGCCGTACGCGTCGAGCTGCTTGCGGAACTCGGCGAGCAGCAGCGTGAAGTTCCGCTTGTCCTCGGGGCCGTAGTGGTTGCCGAGGTGGCCGCCGTCCGAGCCGGGGTACTCCCAGTCGATGTCGATGCCGTCGAAGACGCCCGCGGCGGTGCCGGGGCCGCCGTAGCCGCCCTCGACGGGCAGGTCGCCCTGGATGTACTGCTTGATGCAGGACGAGACGAGCTTCTTGCGGCTCTCGTCGGTCTTCGCCGCGTCGTGGAAGTACTTGGAGTACGTCCAGCCGCCCAGCGAGATGTTGATCTTCAGGTGGGGGTACTTCGCCTTCAGCTCCTTGAACTGGTTGAAGACGCCCACGATCGGCTGGTCCCACTTGTCGGCGACCCCGTCGACGCTGTCGGCGGCCGAGAAGGAGCGCTGGTAGTCCGCGTACGAGTCGCCCGCGCCGTCACCGGCGTTGGGGTTGTTGTCGTCGCCCGCCGCCTTGTTGGCCATGAAGCAGGTGTGCTCGGTGGGGTGGATGTTGCCGAACGAGTAGTTGATGACGTCCAGCTTGGCCGCGATGCCCCTCGTGTCGAGGTGCTTCGGGTAGAAGGCGTTGCCGTAGACGCTCCACTGGTCGTAGTAGGCGATCTTCACACCGCCGGTGGAGGCCGCGGAGGACGTGGTCTCCGCCGCGCGGGCGGTGTCGGGGCCGGCCACGGCGGCCAGGGTGCCGGTGGCGGCGATGGCCAGGCCGGTGAGCGCGGCGAGCAACGGTTTGCGGGCGTGCACGAGCAGCCTCCGAGAGGGTGTAGCACGGAACGTGGTGCGGAAGTTGACGAATTGATAACCGCCGCGAGAACACCGCGTCAATGGTCTGCACCAGACGAGGATTAGACCATTCCGCAGGGAAAACCCCTCATCAGAAGCGTGCGGGCACAAAAGAAACCGCTCGCCATCCACGATGACGAGCGGTTTAAGGCTGTCTTAGGAACCTTGTGCGCCGCTTCCCGAGGAGGAACCAGCGCCTCCCATTCCGTACGCGTCCGCGATCAGCTCGTACGAGCGCAGCCGCGCCTCGCCGCCGTGCACGCTGGCCGTGATCATCAGCTCGTCGGCGCCGGTCCGCTTCTGGAGGTCGTCCAGCCCGGCCCGCACCTCGTCGGGCGTGCCGTGGACCACGTCCGCCAGCCAGCCGTCGACGAAGTCCCGCTCGACGGGGCTGTACGGGTACGCCTCCGCCTCCTCCGGCGTCGGCACGAGGCCCGGCCGCCCGGTGCGCAGCCGCACCATCGACAGCGCGCCGCTCAGCGCCTGGCGCCGCGCCTCGCGCGGGTCGTCGGCGGCCAGCGCGGAGACGCCGATCAGCGCGTACGGGGCGTCGAGCACGGCGGACGGGCGGAACGACGCCCGGTACAGGTCCAGCGCCGGGATCGTGTTGCGGGCCGAGAAGTGGTGGGCGAACGCGAACGGCAGGCCGAGCGCCCCGGCGAGCCGCGCGCTGAAGCCGGACGAGCCGAGCAGCCACACCGGTGGCCGCCCCACCGGGCCCTGCACCGGCCCGGGGACGGCGTGGACGCGGGTGTACGGGTGGCCGTCCGGGAAGTCGTCGTCCAGGAACCGGATCAGCTCCCCGAGCTGCTGCGGGAACTCGTCGGCCCCCTCGTCCAGCCGGTCCGTGCGGCGCAGCGCGGCGGCGGTGGCGCCGTCCGTGCCGGGCGCGCGGCCGAGTCCGAGGTCCACCCGGCCCGGGGCCAGCGCCTCCAGGATGCCGAACTGCTCGGCGACCACGAGGGGCGCGTGGTTGGGCAGCATGACGCCGCCCGAGCCGAGCCGGATGCGGCTCGTGTGGGCGGCGAGGTGCGCGAGGATCACGGCCGGGGAGGACGAGGCGACGCCGGGCATCGAGTGGTGCTCGGCGACCCAGTGGCGGTGGTAGCCGCGCCGCTCGGCCAGCCGGGCGATCTCCACGCTGGTGGCGAGGGCGTGCGAGGCGGTGGAACCGCTGCCCACGGTGACCAGGTCCAGGACGGAGAGGGGGACGGGCGCGGTGCCGGGGGCCGTCCCGCGGATCGGGTCGCCGGGCGCCGTCCCGTGGTTCGGGTCGCCGGGCGCCGCGCCACCGGCCGCCGCCGCCCCGCCGTCCGTGGACCCCGGGCCGGACCGCGCGGCCGTCCCGTCCGTCGCGGTCTCTCGCATCGCCTCGTCGTCGCTCACCTGGGGACCTCCCGCACCTGACGTCTCTACGCCACCACGTAACAGGAGGGGTCGTCCGGTTATTCCCCGGTCACTCCCCGGGCTCCCACACCTCCCGCGGCCCCCGCCGGACGAACAGCGCGCCCAGCTCGTCCGCCCACGCCCCGTGCCGCTCCGCGAGCCGCAGCCCCTCCCAGACCGTGACGAGCGTCCCGGTCAGCACCGGCTTCCCGACCGCCGCCTCCGCCTCCGGCACCTCCGCGACGGTCGGCACGGCCGTGTCCGGGACGAGCACCGCCTGCGCGCGCGGGTCGTCGGCGGACCGCACCAGCTCGGGCAGCGGCACCTCGCCGCCCACGCGCCACTCCCCCACCACCTCCACCCCGGCCGCCGCCAGGAACCGGACCACCGCCCCCGCGACCTCCCCGGGGAGCGCGCCCGCCACCACGACCCGGGTCGCGCCCACCGCCCGTACCGCGTGCGCGAAGCCGATCGCCGTACTGGACGCCGGGATGCCCGTCGCCAGCGCGAGCGACCGGGCCCGTTCGCGCGCCGCCTCCCAGCCCTGGGCGAACGACGCGCTCGCCGACGCCCACACGACCGCGTCGGCGGCGGCCAGCCGCAGCCGCTCCGCCCCGGCGGTCAGTTGCTCCGGGTCCGCGCCGGGACCCTCGTACCTGACGGAGTCGACGCGGATGTCGCTGCCCAGCAGCGTCTCGATGCGGCGGTAGTCGTCCTCCGGGTGGCCCTCCGGGCGGAGAAGTCCGACGGTGGTCATGCAGCCTCCTGTCCTGAGCACGCCGACCGGGCACGTCCCGACCGGTTCGGGTGGCCGCGCTCCCGTGGCCCGTCCGGTCCGCGACCACCGGCTTCGGCTCTCCCGTGCCGGGCCCCGGTGTCCGGCGGTTCGACGCCGTGCCCGTCGGCGCGCCCCGCGGGGGGCGCCGCGGGCAGGTCCTCGCCTCCGGTCCCGAGCGCCACCGGCGGGCCCGCCCCGCCACCGGCGCCGGACACGCGCGGGGCCCGTGCGGTGACCGCCGGGTACCCCGCGGAGGGCCCCGTCATGCTCCAGGGCCGGGCGGCCGGTCCGGACACCGCCACGCCGTGCGCCACCCAGGAGAGGAATCCCGCCACGGACATCTCGGACGAGGCGCTCGTGTTCGATTCTGAACGTGTGATCGAATTCGAGCCCCTGGGGAGACCCCCCTCTCGGCCCGGATCACGAACACGTGTACGACCCCCTTACCGCGACGCTCTGACCTCGCCTTCCTCGACCCCGCCGTGCCTCCGGCATGTGCCGCGGGGACACGCTCCAGCGCGGGCGGCGGGACGGGCCGCCTCTCTTGTCAACGGATGACCCGGAAACGGGCCTTGGCGGTTATCGTGGTACGGAAGCTTGCGGTCACAACCTGGTAGGGGGAAACCGTGGCGCTGAAGCCCGAGCCGACCGCGCCGTTCCATTCGGTGCAGTACGCCCTGCGCGTCCTCGAAACGGTGTCCCGGCACGGCGGCGGGGTCACCGACGCGCAGATCGCGCGCGAGACCGGGCTGCCCCGGCACACCTGACGCCGCTCCTGCGGATGCTGCGCCGGGAGGGGTACGTGGAGCAGGTCGCCGACGGTGCGTACATCGTGGGCGACTCGCTGGTCCTCCTCGGCTCGGGCGCGACCCGGCGCGAGGCCCTGGAGGCGAAGCTCCAGGAGACGCTCACGGAGCTGCGCGACTCGGTCGGCGCGGCCGTGTACATCAGCCGGTACATCGACGGCGAGGTCAAGATCACGCAGATGGCGGACGGGCCGCACACGCCGAAGGTCAACGAGTGGGTGGACTTCCGCTCGGCGGCGCACGCCAGCGCGGTCGGCAAGTGCCTGCTCACCCAGCTCGACCAGAACGGGCGGCGGGACCACCTGGCCCGGCACAAGATCGCCCGGCTGACGTCGCGGACGATCACGAGCGAGCGGGTCCTCTTCTCGAAGCTGGACAGCCAGCCGCCGACCGTTCCCGTCCTGGACCTCCAGGAGTACGCGGTGGGCACGGTGTGCGCGGCGGTGCCGCTGACGGCCGGATCGTCGGTCGGCTGCCTCGCACTGTCCCTGCCGATCGAGCACGCCCACCGGCTGCGCTCGGCGGCGGACACGCTGAACCGCAAGGCGGCCCCGGTGGTGCTGTCGCTGGCGCTGTGAGGCGGCGGGTGCCGGCCCGGTGGGGGCGGGTGGCGCCCGTGGGGGCGTGTGATGCCCATGGTGCTCGGTGGCGCCCGTGGGGACGGTGGTGCGGGCAGTGGTCCGGACCACCCCCGGGGACCAGGTAGTATTAACTCTGTCAGCGGGCGCCGCTAGCTCAGTTGGTTAGAGCAGCTGACTCTTAATCAGCGGGTCCGGGGTTCGAGTCCCTGGCGGCGCACAGACAGGGAAAGCCCCTCGCGGAAGCGGGGGGCTTTCCTCATGCCCGGGGTCAGACCGCCCGGGGTCTGGTCGCCCGGGGTCTGGTCGCCCGGGTCAGGCGCCCCTCTCCGCGCCGGCCGGCAGGGCGTGTCCCGTGTAGAACGCCACGGCCAGGTCCTTCACGAGGTCCTTGCGTTCGTAGTCGTCCAGGTCGACCAGGCCCCGCTCGGTGAGCCGGCGCACCATGTCCTCCACGGCGTCCACGACCGAGCCGAGGACCGCGTCGCGGTGCTGGGCGTCGATCGCCGCGATCCGGCGGCGGCGCATCGCGGCCGCGATCTCCGGGGCGTACTCGATGCGGGTCGGCTGCGCCGAGAAGACCTCGATGCCGACCGGGGCGCACTCGGCGGCCACCATCCGCGTCATCGCCTCCCCGACCGCGTCGGTGTCCCGCAGCGTCGGGGAGGCGCCGTGGAACGCGTCGGCGGGCAGCCGGGACAGTACGCGGGCGAGGGCCGCCTCGACCTGTTCGCGCAGGTACCGCTCGTGGTCGGCGACGGCGAGCGCCGCGCGGACCGTGTCGCGGACCCGCCACACCACCAGCACGACGACGCGCAGGGCCGTGCCGTTCGCGTCGACGGCGGGGAGCGGTTCGCTGCGCCAGTGGCGGAGGCGCACGTCGAGGCGGTGGCGCAGCAGCAGGGGGCTCACCCACAGCAGGCCGGTGCGGCGCACCGTGCCCCGGTAGTCGCCGAACAGGGTGAGGACGGAGGCGTACCCGACCTTGCCGCGCACCAGCCCGCCGAACGCGAACAGCGCCAGCAGCCCACCGGCCACCAGCAGCGCGCCGGTGCCGAGGGCGAGTCCCCGGTGCGGTCGGTACGGGAGACCCAGCAGCCGGCCCGCGTCCTCGGGCAGGGCCCCCGACCACCAGGCGACGGCACCGCACCCGACGAGGGCCAGGGCCCCGGCGGCCAGCCCCACCCACCCGGGCAGGGCGACCCCGTCCCGTTCGACGAGCCCCCCGTCGGCCTGGGCCGACCCCCGCCGCACCCCGGCGTGCCGCCCCCGCCGGGGCCCCTTCGTCCGCGTACCGGCCTCCGGGACCCGCGCATCGGCGGCACCGCCGACCGGCGCGCTCCCCGGCCGGGCGGCGAGAACCCCGCCACGGGCGCGGCGGGAACCGGCGGAGGCACCGCCGACCGCCGCCCCGGCCGCGGACCGCGCGGCGGGGCGGGCCGGCGCCCCGGCCCTACCCGTACGGCCCCCGCCGGCACCCGCCGGACGGACGGCCCCGACGTGAGCGGTCCGCGGCACCACTCCCACGGAGGGCGCCGACCCTGCGGAGGACACCGCTTCTGCGGGGGGTGCCGTCCCTGCGGAGGACGCCATCCCTACGGAGGACGCCGACCCTGCGGGGGATGCCGATCCGGCCGCGCCCGCTTCGCCGGGGCCGCCCGTCCGGACGGCGGCGGGTCCGTCGGCACGCGGGGCGGGGGGGCCGAAGGTGCCACCCGACCCGGCGGGGACGGTCGGGTCGCCCGTGCCGGGGACGGCCCCACCCGGGCGCACCTCCTCGGCGAGGACCGGTCCGTCCACTGCGGCAGGCGTGCCACCGGGGGCGGCCCCGGCCGTCCCGGTGGCCGACGTACGGAAGGACGCAGAACCGGCGGGGTCCGGCCCGTCGTGGCCATCGGCGACGGTGCCGTCCGGGGGCACCGGCCGGTCGACGCCCGGCCCGGCCGGGCCCGTCACCCGTCCACCGGAAGCCGGGCCCCCGGAGGCGACACCCCCGTCCAGGCCCACGGACCCCGCGGGAACCGACCCGGCGGGGCGCGCCGCCTCGGTGGCGGCCACCCCGTCCGAACCCACCGGCCCGGCTGCCCGGGGTGCTCCGGCCGGGCCCGGCCCGGCGGGGCGCGCCGCCTCGGTGGGGCCGCCCGGAGCCGCCGCGCCGCCACCCGCCGGTTCGCCCGTGCGCACCGCCCCGGAGGCCCCGGGGCCTCCGGGGCACCCGGCCTCCGCGACAGCGGCGGTGGCGGTGGCCGTGGCGCGGTGCTCGGCACCCACGGGAGCCGCACCGGTCACCGAAGCCGTACCGGAGCCGTCCGCATGCGCGGGACTCGCCGGAACCGTGCCGGTCACCGGAGCCGCACCGGAACCGCCCGTACGCGCGGGGCCCACCGGAGCCGCACCGGTCACCGGAGCCGTGCCGGAGCCGTCCGCATGCGCGGGACTCGCCGGAACCGTGCCGGTCACCGGAGCCGCTCCGGAACCGCCCGTACGCGCGGGGTCCGCCGGGGTGGCGGGGGCACGGCCGTCTCCGTCCGCCCCCTCGCCCGCCGTCGAGCCGGGCCGGGCCGCGGGAGCGGGGTGGTCGGTGGTGGGCGGTCGCCGGTCGGGGGGCGCGGCAGTGCCGTTCATCGGTGACTGCGGCGCGGACCCACCCGGCGCGGATGCCGAAGCCGGGCCGTGCGGGGCGGGGGCCGGGCCGGGTCGGGCGGGGGCCGGTGTTCCGGACTCCGGTTCCGTCCTCGGGGGTGCCGCCGCGGCCGGTCCGGCGGCCTGCCCGGAGCGCGGCGCCTCCGGGTGCGGGGCGGGGGCCGGATGCCCCGGTGCGGGGGCCGTTCCCTGCCGGCGCCGCTCCACCGGCGGCCGGGGCGGAGATTCCGCGCGGGGGCCCTCGATGACGACGGACGGGGTCGGCTGGAGCAGGTTGGGGACCTCCACCGGAGGTGGGGACGTCCTGCGGGTGTGGTGCTCGGTCATCGGAAGAGCCGCCTCCATGTCTCCGGGCCCGGGTAACCGTTGGCCGCGCCGCCGCGCCAGCCCTGGGCGCGCTGGAAGTCCTGGACGTTGCGCCGGTCCGCCTCGCTCCACAGGGGGTCCGGCCCGGTGCGGTAGTGCTTGCCGTAGCCGCGCCTCACCAGCTGCCGGCCCAGCGTCTCGACGTGCTTGTTCGACTGGCCGGGCCGGAAGTGGGCCCGCCCCGGGTACGGGGGCGGCTCCTGGCCCGCGGCCGGCGGGATGTCCCGGCCCCTGCCGGTGGTGAGCAGGCGCCACGTGTGCGGCCCCGGCAGTCCGTCCGCCTCGGTGTGGCGCCAGCCCTGCGCCCGCTGGAACGCCGCCGTCGCCCTGCGGTCCGCCTCCGACCACCGGGGGCCCGGCCCCCGCTCGTAGAACCGGGCGCCGCCGCGCTCGGCGAGCATCCGGCCCAGGCGGGTGACGTACGCGTTGACCGCGCCCGGACCGAAGTACCGGGCGCCCGGGAAGGCCGTCGACGGCGGGGCGCCGTCCGTGGTCGTGCCGTCCGCGGTGACGCCGAGGTAGCGGTACGCCACGTACTTGTCGGAGTTCGTCCAGTACGCCAGCGGCGTCGCCTGCCGGCGGGTGTGCGGCTTCGTCTGCTCGTAGGCGACGTAGTGGGTGCGCCGGGGGTCCGTCCAGCCGCCGAAGATCGTGACGTGGGAGCCCTTGGTGGGGTCGGCGGGGTTGTGGAACAGCAGGATGTCGCCCGGCTGGAGGTCCGCCCGGGCGATCTTCACGCCGTAGCGGTGCAGGCTGCCGGTCCACTCGTTGGCGGGCAGCTTCCACGCCATGGAGACGTAGCCGGAACAGTCCTGGCGGTAGCCGTCCGTCCAGTACTTCTCCATTGAGTACGGGACCTTCGCGGTGACCCAGCGCTTGGCCCGGTTGATGATCTCGGTGCGGGTGATCGCGGGCAGCGGCACCGCGAGGGAGCCGGCCGCCGGGCCGGCCAGGGGGCGGCCGTGCAGTCCGGTCGTCCCGCCCTGGGGGGTGTCCGTGCCGGGCCCGCCCGTGGCGCGCCCGGCCGGGCCGGGGGGGTGGAGCGGTCCCGCGGGGTGGGCGGCACCGCCCGCGGCGGGTGCGCCGCCCAGCACGACGCCCGCCGCGGTGAACAGGACGAGGGCGCGCCGGGCGCCGTGCGCGGCGGGGTGCCCGCCCTCCCGCACGGCCCGGCGGAGCGCGAGCTCCCGCCGTCGCCGGGCACAGCCGGGGCAGGGACAGTCGGCGGCCGGCTCGTACTCCTCGAAGACCGGAACGGGCATGCGGTTCCCCTCGACGTTCGACGAGATCTCTCCGTGCATACCGCATTTTGACCGTCAAAAGCGGAAAAATGACCATCCGACAGGCGCAGCGGGGCGGGAAATTCTCGGCCGGGGCGGTCGACCGGGTGGCCGGGTGGTCGGGAGCACCCTCCGGCGTCGGGTAGAGTTATCCAGGTCAGCAGGCGCCGCTAGCTCAGTTGGTTAGAGCAGCTGACTCTTAATCAGCGGGTCCGGGGTTCGAGTCCCTGGCGGCGCACGCGCAATCGAGGCCCCCTCACTCAGGTGAGGGGGCCTCGGTCGTTCCCGGGGTCCGGCGGCAGGGGCGCCCCGGCTCGGCGGACGGCCGTCAGGTCGGGCCGGTGGACATCCGGCCGGCGCCGGACAGGGCGAGGCGGGGCGAGGCAGGGCGGGACAAGGCGAGGTAGGGCGGGGCGGGGTCCGGTCAGTCCGCGTCCGGTCCGCGGCGGCGGCGACGCGCGGAGCGCACCGCGACGGCGACGGCGGCGGCCGTGGCGAGGACCAGGCCGATCACGGTGTGCCGGGTGCCCGGCCCCTGCTCGGCGACGCTCGGCGCGTCCGCGATCGGCGCGGCGGTGCTCCCCCCGCCGGCCCTGGTGGGGGCGTGCGGGCCGGGCTGCGGCGCCGGATCGACGCGGACACGGCCGGCGTCGCGGTGGTCGCGGCCGTCGCAGACGACGCTCAGCGGGTACGTGCCGGCCGCCGTGCCCGACCGGACGGTCGTGCCGCCGCGCAGGTCGCCGCCCGCGCCGCCGGTGCGCCCGGACAGCTCCGCGTCGGCGACGAACACCTCGGACCGGACCGTCCCGCCCGGCCCCGCGCAGCCCTCGACGCGGACCTCCACGTCACCGCCGGGCGCCGCGACCGCCGGGACGACCACGGCGGTGACCCGCGCCCCCGGCGGGTCGCCCACCGGGGCGGGGCCGGCCGCCGGGACGAGCACGAGGACGACCGCCACCGCCGCGGCACGTACGGCAACCACACCTGGACGCATCGTGAACCTCCTCGTAGAGGAAGATTCACCCGGGCCGGCGCTCCCCGCATCCGCAGCGGCCGCCCCCACCGGCCCCTACCGGGCGGTAGACGGCCCGCGACCTCGGCTCTCGGCCGGTCAGATCCGATCGACCAGATCAGCGATGGAGTCGACCACCGACGACGGGCGGAACGGGTAGCGGTCCACGTCCGCCGGCGTGGTGAGCCCGGTGAGGACGAGGAACGTCTCCATCCCGGCCTCCAGGCCGGCCAGCACGTCCGTGTCCATCCGGTCACCGATCATGGCGCTGGTCTCGGAGTGGGCGCCGATCGCGTTGAGCCCGGTCCGCATCATCAGCGGGTTCGGCTTGCCCGCGAAGTACGGGTCGCGGCCGGTCGCCTTGGTGATCAGCGCGGCGACCGAGCCGGTCGCCGGGAGCGGGCCCTCGGTGGACGGGCCGGTCTCGTCCGGGTTGGTGCAGATGAAGCGGGCACCGGCGTTGATCAGACGGATCGCCTTGGTGAGGGCCTCGAAGCTGTACGTGCGGGTCTCGCCGAGGACCACGTAGTCCGGGTCGTGGTCGGTGAGGACGTACCCGATGTCGTGCAGCGCCGTCGTCAGCCCCGCCTCGCCGATGACGTACGCGGTGCCGCCGGGCCGCTGGTCGTCGAGGAACCGGGCCGTGGCGAGCGCCGACGTCCAGATGTTCTCCACCGGCACGTCCAGGCCCATGCGGTACAGCCGGGCGTGCAGGTCGCGGGCCGTGTAGATGGAGTTGTTGGTGAGGACGAGGAAGGGCCTCTCGTTGTCCCGCAGCTTCCTGATGAAAGCGTCGGCGCCGGGGATCGGTACGCCCTCGTGGATGAGGACGCCGTCCATGTCGGTCAGCCAGGATTCGATCGGCTTGCGCTCTGCCATGGGGCGGGACTCCTGCCGTACAGATACCGCGTGGTGCGTGCTGGGGGCGCCGCGACAGCGCTGTGGCGGCGCCCCCAGGGTAATCACGATGTGCGGATCTTGACCCCGTCGACCACCCAGTACCAGTTGTTCGAGCCGGTGTAGTGGAAGCGGAAGTGGACCGTGGAGGCCCCGGCGGGCACGTCCACGGTCAGCGACTGCGGCTGGGCGACCACGTCGGAGGCGTAGGCGCGGACGACGGCCGGGGTGCCGCCGTTGAACGAGGCGAGGACCTGCGCGGTCTGGCCGGTCTCCTGCCGGTAGTGCGTGGTGAAGTCCAGCGTCACCTTCGTCTTACCGGCGACGCCGTACGCGGGGGTGACCAGCGTCGACTCGAAGCGGCCCGAGCCGGCCGCGTCGGCCCACTCGTCGGAGTCGGCGACGGCGAAGACGCCGCGGGCGCGGACGTTCAGCTCGCGCCACTGGTCGCGCTGGGTGCGGGACCAGAAGTCGTCCGTGGAGAACGACCAGCCGCGCCACTCGGTGATCCCGCCCGTTCCCATGGCGTTGTTGACGACGGACCAGCCGGTGGGCGGGGTGTGGGTGAAGCCGAGTACGCCCTGGGGGACGCCGGTCTCGTCGACGCGGCCGGAGAGCGTGCCGTACAGGGAGTCGAACGGGTCGGTGGACCGCTCCTGGATCGGCCGGCCGTCCAGGCCCCACGCCGGGTCGGGGACGATGCCGAGCTGGTGGAAGACGGTCGCGGCGACGTCGACGAGGCGCGTGTCGTGCGGGCGGGCCCCGGCGGCGATGCCCGGGCCGGTGGCGAGGACGAACGTGGACCGCTCGGCGATCGAACTGCCGCCGTGGCCGCCGGCGTCGACGTGGCCGTGGTCGGTGCAGACGAGGACCGTCCACCGCTCGGCGGCGCGGGTGGGGCGGGCCTCGATCGCGGCGAGCATCCGCCCCAACTGGGCGTCCTGCACGGCGATGGCGTCGAGGTAGCGCCGGCCCGTGCCGGACGCGTGGGCGACGACGTCGGTGTTGCCCAGGTAGACGAAGAGCACGTCCGGGTCCTGGTCGCGCAGGACGGAGACAGTGGTGGCGGTGATGGTCTCGTCGTGGGCGACGTAGCCGTCGCGGTCGCCGTCCAGGACCAGTTTGGCGTCGGCGCCCGCGGTGACCGTGCCGTACGTGTCGAGCGGCTTCCAGTCGACGGCGGCGAACAGGGACAGCTCGGGCCGCACCTGGTGGAGGCGGGCGAGGAAGCCGGGGTAGCGGGCGTAGTCGCGGCCCGTGAACGTGTTGTCCCTGACTCCGTGCTTGTCGGGCCAGACGCCCGTGGAGACCGTCGACCAGCCGGGGCCGGAGGACGTGGCGGCCATGGGAGCGGCGTACAGCAGGGACGTGCCGAACGTGCCGGCCGCGCGCATCGCCTTCAGGTGGGGGGCGTTCGCCGCGTCGATGAGGTCGTGGCGCAGACCGTCCATGCCGACGACGAGCACCTTGTCCCGGCTGGCGCCGGGCGGGAGCACGGGTGCGGCGGCGGTGGCGGCGTGGGCGGCGGCGGTTCCGGTGGCGGCGAGGGCCGCGGTGGTCGCGGTGGCGGCGAGCACGGTGCGGCGGGGTATGCCGGCGGTCGGCATGTGCGGGTCCTCCGTGGGTCCGGGCGGTGGTGCGGGGTGGTGGGGCGGTGCGCGGGCGCGGCTCGGTGGTGGTGGTGGTGGTGCGGTGCGCGGGCGCGGGGCGCGGGTGGGCGGTGATGCGACGAGCGGGTGGGCGCGGGTGGCGCGGCGGTGCGTGCGCGGGTCGGCGGCGGTCGGCGGCGGTGCGGCGCGCGGGTGGGCGCGGGTCTTGGTGGGACGGTGCGGGCGGGGCGGCGCGGGTGGTGCGGTGGTGCGGGTCGTGGTGGCGGTGGACGGCGTGGCCTGGGCGTTGTGCGGCGTACGGGCGGGCGCGGGTCGTGCGGCGTACGGGCGGGCGGGCGCGGGGTGTCGTACGGGCGAGCACGCGGGCGGGGTGGTGGTGTGGCGCTGGGCCGGGTCCGTACGGTGGACCGCCGGTGGGCCTCAGCTTCCGGTGGCCGTCTTCCGCGCCCCGATGTGCGACGCGGGGCTCTTCCCGGTGTCCGCCCGCTCCGGCTCGAAGACCTCCGTGCCCTTCGTGGGCCGGTCGAGCGCGACGGCATGGGCGTCGTGGGCGTCGTAGGCGGCGGCGAGGAGTTCGACCTCGTCCGCCCGGGGCTTGTTCAGGCGCTCCCTGGTCGGTCCCTGCCCGCCGCCGAAGTCGCGCACCGCCCCGATGGCGGCCCTCTCGGTTCCCGTGGCTCTCACGCCGGAAACGGTCGTGCCGACGGATGTCCCGACCGGGTCGGCGGGGCGACGGGCCGGTGAACGAGCGACCAAAACTGGTCTGGACCAGTTGTCTCCTCCCGATATGACCGGGCGTCAGCCGGGGTGGGGCCGCCCGAGGCGGGGGGGCGAGGCCGGAGCGGTCCCCGCGGCAGAGGCTCCGGACGCGTTCGGGGACCGGGCCGCGGCGCCACGGGACGACCGGGGCGGCAGGGGTGGCGCGGGCGGGGGCCGACGAGCGGCGTCCCGGCCTCCCGCGGTCCCCGGGCCCCTCGGCGAGCAGCGCGACCCGCGCCCCGGCCGCGTAGCACTTCGGCACCCGCCCGTGCTCGGTCCCTCGGAGCGGACGGGGGCACCGGGTGCTGGGGGGGCACCGGACGACTCGGACGGTCCGTACGGCGGCGCCCCGGGCTCGGGCGGGCTTCCCCCGTCCGGGGCGAGCACCCCGCCCGGGTGGGCGCCGGACCGCGGCGGTGCCACGGCCGTTCCGGGTGCGTCAGCGGCGGCGGGACCGGGGGCGGATGCGGGTGCGGGACAGGTGGACGGCCGCCGCACCGAGGACGAGGCACGCGGCGGCCGTCGCGGCCAGCGGGAGGAGGTGGGAGGTGGCGCGGCGGCCCGTACCGGCCAGCTCCCCCGGAGGGGCGGTCCGAGACGGTTCGGGTCCGGTGAGGGCGAAGCGGTACGGCGGGGACGTGCCGACCCAGTCGCCGTCGTCGCCCCGGCGCTGCACCACCGCCGCGGTGGCCGTCACCTCGTCCGGATGGGCGCCGGCCGCGAAGGCGAGGTGCACCGGGACGCGGACCGTGCCGGACGGCGGGACCGTGAACCCGGCGAAGGCGCGGTCGGTGTCGTCGTCGAGGACGCCGACGATCTCGCGGTGGTCGGTGTGCTCGACGCGCACCGGGCGCGGGCCGCCACCGGCCGCGGTGGAGAACGCCATGCGGACCCCCGCCGGGGTGAGCCGGCCCGACGCGTCGGTGAGGACGATCACCGGATGGATGTTGTGGCACGGCCGCCGGGTGGTGTTCGTCAGCTCGACGTACCAGGTGCGGGGCGCCGCGCCCGGCTCGTACGCCGCGGGGCCGCCGGTGATGCGGGTGCGGAGCGGGAAGACCGCGGCCTTGGGGTCACCGCAGTTCGGCTCGCGGCCGGCGACCGCCACGTCGGCGCGCGGACCGGCGTGGGCGGCCGGGGCCGGGAACGGGGCGGGCGCCGGGATCGCGAGGACGGCCAGCGCCGCCGAGGCGGCCAGGGCGGTACGCACGCGCATGGGGACTGCCTTCGCTGCTCACCGGACGGTCGTCCCCGGAGGTCTTCCACCGACGGGGCGCCCTCCCCCGCCGGTACGGCGGAATGCGCCCGATCGGCCCAGACCCCACCGGCCCGGCACCCGGCCGGGTCAGCGCCCCGCCGGGTCGCGCCCTCCGCCGGCCGGCACCTGATCGGCCCGGCGCCAGGCCGGCTCAACACCCCACCGCCCCGGGTCCCCACCGACCCGGCGTCCGACCGGCCCAGGACCCCACCGCCCCGGGACCTGATCGGTCCGCCACGCCACCGACCCGGCACCCGGCCGCCCCGGGACCCCACCGACCCGGCGTCCGACCGGCCCAGGACCCCACCGCCCCGGCACCCCACCGCCCCACCGCCCCGGCGCCCCGGCGGGTCAGACGCCCCGGCGGGTCAGACGCCGAAGACCGGGGCCAGGACCAGTTGGGCCGCGCCCTCGGCGATCAGGTGCGGGGTGCCGGGGGCCAGGGCGGCGGGGACCGCGGGCCCGCCCGTGCGGCGGGCGCGTTCCGCGAGCGCGGCGGCCACGCCCCGTACGAACGGCTCCGGCGCCGCCGCCACGACCCGGCCGCCCAGCAGGACCCGGTCGATGTCCAGCAGCCCCGCCAGGTTCGCGGCGCCGACGCCCAGGACGCGGGCCGCCTCGTCCAGGTCGCCGCGGGCGGCGGCGGCCAGGCACAGGGCCTCCAGGCAGCCCCGGCCGCCGCACCCGCACACGGCGCCGTCCAGCCGCACCGTCTGGTGCCCGAACTCGCCCGCGCCCGTCCGCGCGCCCCGGTGCAGCGCGCCGCCCAGGACGAGGCCGGCGCCCAGCCCCGTACCGACGTGGACGTACGCGAACGACCCCGCACCCGGCTCCCGCAGCGCCAGGGCCAGCGCCGCCGCGTTGGTGTCCTTGTCGAGCGCCACGGGCAGCGCCGCTCCCAGCCGCCGGGCCAGGACGTCGCGCAGGGCGTCGCGCAGCGGGAAGCCGTCCCACGCGGGGAAGCCCGTCACCCGGTGCGGCACCCCGGCGGTGTGGTCGAGCGGCCCCGGCATGGCCACGCCGACACCCATGAGCGTGCCCTTGCCGCGCAGCGCGGCCACCTCGCCGGCCGCCGCCGCCAGGACGTCCCCGGGCCCGGCGCCCAGATCGAGGGCGCCGGTGCGCGCCGCGACGGTCACGCCCGCCAGGTCGACCAGGACGGCGGTCAGCCGGTCCCGGTCCAGGTGCAGGCCCACCGCGTGGGCGGCGTCCGGGACGAGGCGCAGCAGCGTGCGGGGCTTGCCGCCCGTCGACGGGCCGCGCCCGGCCTCGGCGGCGAGGCCCTCCTCCCGCAGCCGGGCGGTGATCTTGCTGACGGCCTGCGGGGTGAGTCCGGTCCGCTCGGCGACCTCCAGCCGGCTCACCCCGTCCCCGCCGGCCGCGCGGAGCAGGCCGAGGACGCGGGCGGTGTTGTGGCTGCGCAGGCCGGAGAGGTTCACGCCCGCATTGTGGGGCCCGGCTTGCGGTAACGCAACAGCGTTGCTTAAGTAGCGGCATGAGCACTCCTCCTCCCCTGCGCGTCGGCCTCGTCGGTTACGGCCTGGCCGGTTCCGTCTTCCACGCCCCCCTGATCGCCGCGACCGGGGGCATGGTGCTCGACACGGTCGTCACCGCGAACGAGGAGCGCCGCCGACAGGCCCGCGCCGAGTTCCCGGACGTGCGCCTGGCCGCGTCGCCGGACGAGCTGTGGGCGCGGGCGGACGAGCTGGACCTGGTCGTCGTCGCGTCCCCGAACAAGACCCACGTGCCGTTCGCGACGGCCGCGCTGGAGGCCGGCCTGCCGGTCGTCGTCGACAAGCCCGTCGCCGGTACGGCGGCCGAGGCGCGGGCCCTGGGGGCGCTGGCGGCGGAGAAGGGCCTGCTGCTCTCCGTCTTCCAGAACCGCCGCTGGGACAGCGACTTCCTCACCCTGCGCGCCGTCCTGGAGAGCGGCGAGCTGGGCGGCGTGCGGCGCTTCGAGTCCCGGTTCGAGAGGTGGCGACCGCTGCCGAAGGGCGGCTGGCGGGAGTCGGGCGCCCCGGAGGAGATCGGAGGGCTGCTGTACGACCTGGGCAGCCACGTCGTGGACCAGGCGCTGGTGCTGTTCGGCCCGGCGGTGCGGGTGTACGCCGAGGTGGACGTGCGGCGGCCCGGCGCCGAGGCGGACGACGACACGTTCCTCGCGGTCACCCACGCGGGCGGGGTGCGTTCGCACCTGTACGTCAGCGCGACGGCGGCCCAGCTCGGCCCGCGCTTCCGGGTGCTGGGCGAGCGGGGCGGTTTCGTGAAGTACGGGCTCGACCCGCAGGAGGCGGCGCTGCGCGAGGGCGCCCGGCCGGCCGCCGGGGAGCCGTGGGGCGTGGAGCCGGAGGCCCTGTGGGGGCGGATCGGCGCGGGCGAGTCGCCGGTGACGGGCGGCGGACGGCCGGTGCCGTCGCTGCCGGGCGACTACCCGGCGTACTACGCGGCGGTCGCGTCCGCCCTGCGCGGGGGCACGGCCCCGCCGGTCACCGCCGAGCAGGCCGCGGCGGCGCTCGACGTGCTGGAGGCGGCGCGGCGCTCGGCGCGCGAGGGCGTGACGGTCGAGCTGGCGTGACGGTCGCGCCGAGGTGACGGCGGGCGGCCCTGGGCGGCGGGCCCGATGCGCCCGCGCCCAGCCGAGCAGGACCGGCGGGCCGGGCAGAAGGACCGAGCGGACCGGACCGGCGAACCGAGCGGACCCGACATGCGTGCCCGACGGACCGACCAGGTCGCCCGGACCGGTCGGACCGCCCGGACCGATCGGTGGACCGGGCGGGCGCCCCGCAAGGGCCGCCCGGTCCCGCCCGTCAGGCGTCCTTCAGCTCCTGTCGCTGGCGGCCCAGGCCGTCGATCTCCAGCTCCACCACGTCCCCCGCCCGCAGGTACGGCTTCGGTTCCGGCCGGCCCATGGCGACGCCGGCGGGCGTACCGGTGTTGATGACGTCGCCCGGGTGGAGCGTCATGAACTGGCTGACGTACCGGACGACCTCCCCGACCGGGAAGATCTGGTCGGCCGTGCTGCCGTCCTGCTTCAGCTCGCCGTTGACCCACAGGCGCAGCCGCAGGTCCTGCGGGTCGGGCACCTCGTCGGCGGTGACGAGCCAGGGGCCGAGGGGGTTGAACGTCTCGCAGTTCTTGCCCTTGTCCCAGGTGCCGCCGCGCTCGATCTGGAACTCCCGCTCCGACACGTCGTGCGCGACCGCGTACCCGGCGACGTGGGCCAGGGCCTCCTCCGCGGAGTCCAGGTAGCGGGCCGTACGTCCGATGACCACGGCCAGCTCGACCTCCCAGTCCGTCTTGCGGCTGCCGCGCGGGACGAGCACCGTGTCGTACGGCCCGACGACCGTGTCGGCCGCCTTCAGGAAGACGACCGGCTCGGCGGGCGGTTCGGCGCCCGTCTCGCGCGCGTGGTCGTGGTAGTTCAGCCCGATGCACACGACCTTGCCGACCCGGGCGACCGGCGGGCCGATCCGCAGCCCCGTCGCGTCCAGCGGGGGCAGGACGCCGGCCCCGGCCGCCGCCCGGAGGCGGTCCAGCGCGGCCCCGTCGGAGAGCAGGGCCGCGTCGACGTCCTCGACGAGGGCCGACAGGTCGCGCAGGATGCCGTCCTGGTCGAGCAGGGCGGGGCGCTCGGCGCCCGCCGGTCCGACGCGCAACAGCTTCATGGTCTCTCTCCCTGGTGGTCGAGGTGGCCCCGGCCGATGGGGTGCGGCCATCGTCAGGATTGGTCGATCCTCCAAGACATCGGATCACCCCGCAAGCCCGTGTTCACGTACTGGACCGCCGCCCGGCCCCGTGCCCGGCCCCGCCCGGGGCCCCGCCACCGGCGCCCCCGCGGTCCGGCCGGTGCAGTACGGCCCGCTCGCCCGCGCTCCAGGTGGTGCTGGTCACCACGTACAGCGCTGCCGCCAGCGGGACGACGGCGACGGTCACGAGCGTCGCGAACGACAGCAGCGGCACGAACCGGAGCACCTGCCCCATCCCCGGCACGGCCGGGTCCGCCGGCACCGCGCCCATCTGTGCCCGGGTGGCGCGGTACGTGTACGTGGCGACGGCGGCCACCAGCGCGAACAGCGCCAGGTACACCAGCCCGGGCCGTCCCAGGACGCCGCCCTGCGCCAGGGCGTCCGCCCACCGGCCGCCCAGGGGCGCGCCCAGCAGGGAGTGGCCGGACAGCTCGTCGCGGGAGAAGAGGTGGTACAGCAGGAAGAAGACCGGCACCTGGAGGAGGCCCGGCAGGCACCCGGCGAGCGGCGACACCCGCTCGCGCGCGTGGAGGTCGAGCACGGCCCGCTGGAGGCGGTCCGGGTCCTTGGCGTACTTCTTCCGCAACGCCGCGACCTGCGGCGCGAGCCGGGCGCGGGCCCGTTGGCCGCGCGCGGCGGCGACGGCGAGCGGGAGGAGTGCGGTGCGGACGAGGAGGGTGAGCAGGACGATCGCGGCGGGGGCCGGGACGATCCCGGAGAGCCACGTGAAGAAAGCCACGAATGCAGACAGGGCAGACAAGGGGAACCCCTGAGTCGTCGTGCCGTCGTACCGACGGCCAGGCCGGAGTGAGGAACGCACGGCGTGGCGGCGGAGCGGGCGGGACGGGACGCGCGGGGGAACCTCGCCCATGGGCCAGGAGGCCCTGTGGACCAGGAGATCCCCTGGATCAGGAAACCCCGTGGACCGGGAGACCCTGTAGACCAGGAGACCTCGTGGACCGGGAGGTCCCGTGGATCAGGAGACCGCGACCGCGACCGCCGCCGGGAGGCGGCGGCCGGGCGCCCTCGGGCGCCGGCGCCCCGAGGCGTCGGGGTCGCGCTGCGGCAGGAACGCGGTGCGCCGGTCCCGGTCGCGCAGGGCGGTGCGCACCCGCGTGGGCGGCACGGACGGGACGCTGAGGGCGCTGACGACGGCGCAGGCGACGAGCGCGGCGGCGGCGAGGGCCACGGCGGAGAGGGAGGGGCCGTCCGCCAGGAGGACGACGGCGAGGAGGAGCGGCAGCAGCAGGCGCAGGAACGTCCCGTACACGCCGCCTCCCTCCCCGTACACACGGCTGTTCTGCCCGCCACCGTACAGGAGTTCACCCAATGGGCGTCCGGCGCCCCCGCGCATCCGACAGGTCGCCCCCAACCCCGCCGGAGGCGGGGCGCACAGCAGTACGGTGGTGACCATGCGCCTCGACACGCCTGCTGACCACACCAACGAAGCCGAGCGCCTGCTGCGCACCGCGGAGCAGTACCCGGGGGACCGGGAGCCGCTGTTCCTGCGGGCCGCCGCGCACCTGGAGCTGGCCGGCGACCGCGCCCGGGCGACGACGCTGTACGACACGCTGCTGTCCACGCCCCCCGAGCCGGAGAACCCGCACCTGGTGCGGGCGCTGAAGGCGGCGAACCTGTGGGAGTACGGCCACGAGGCGGAGGCCCGCGCCATCATCGACGGCCTGCGGGCGACGACGCCGACCGACGCGGCGGCGTGGGAGATCGCCGGGGAGGCGCTGGAGGCCCACGACGAGCTGGAGGCGGCGGAGGAGACCCTGACGGCGGCGGCACGGGCGCTGGTGCCGCTGCCGCACGAGCAGGAGGTGCCGTACGCGGCGCAGTCGCTGCTCACCTCGCGCCACCGGGTGCGGCGCCTGTTGGCGCGGGAGCACGACGACTGGGACGTCCTGGCGGACCGGCTGCACACGGGCACGGTCCCGCTGGACGAGCTGCACGACCCGAAGCGGACGTGGGCGCTGGGTTCGTCGGACCCGGCGGAGCTCCAGGCGGAGATCACCCGCCTGCGCAGCGAGCTCGGCTCGTACCGCACGGCCCTGTCCCGCCCGTTCCCGGTCGCCGTCCTGCTGTGGCCGCGCGAGGAGCTGGCCGAGCTGCTGGCGGCCTATCCGGAGCTGGAGGCCGAGTACCCGACGCACGAGGCGCACCTCACCGACCTGGAGGCGTCCCTGCGCGAGTTGGCCGCGGCGGGCACCCCGAACCTGGGCGTCGTGCAGGGCACGGTCCCGTCGTACGAGGCGTTCGCCGCCTCCGAGGGCGCGTCCCCGTCCCAGGCGGCGCTCCTCCCCCAGTACGCCACGACCCTCGCCGCCCGGGGCCGTGCCCTCCCCTGGCCCCCGCCCCGCACCGCCCCCTGCTGGTGCGGCTCGGGCACCCCGTACGCGGACTGCCACGGCGGGGCGCGGCTGTAGGCAGGGGACGGACGGGGCTGCGGCCGGACCGTTCGAGGTCGTGTCCCCGCGGATGGCGGAGTGGTGCGCCCGGAGACGAACACCGTTCCGGAGCGCACCTCCGGCAGGGGGGCGACGATCTCGTGCGCCGACCCCGCATCGGTTCTCGGGCGGCTGGCACAATGGTCATGTGCACGCAGCAGTTCCGTCTTCGCCGAGCGTCTCGGCCCGCATGAGCCGCCAGTCCTCACGGGACACGGGACAGGAAATCGCGGTCCGCAAGCTGCTCCATGCCGCCGGTCTCCGCTATCGCGTTCATGTACCCGTTCCCGGCATGCCCCGCCGAACGATCGACGTCGTCTTCGGAAGGGTGAAGATCGCAGTCTTCATGGACGGCTGTTTCTGGCACGGATGTCCGACCCACGCGACTCGTCCCAAGAGCAATGCCGCCTGGTGGCGCACCAAGCTCGACAGGAACATCGCACGCGACCGCGAGACAACGGATCACCTGCGCGCCGCGGGTTGGACAGTTCTCCGCTTCTGGGAGCACGAGGACCCCCGGGACGTCGCCGAGGCGGTGATCAGGGCGAGGAACGAGCGGGCGGGCTAGGATCCCGGGCTGCTTCCGCCCCGACCGCCCCGAAACACAGCAGGAGCCTCTGTGCCGGCACCGTTCCTCCCACATCTCTGCGGCTACCGCGACGGACGCCCCAACACATCGGACAAGAACGACACCGGCTCCGTGGAACTCGGCCGGCTCTTCTTCGACGCCATGGGAATATCCCGGGACGCAGTGGCGAGCGACGGCGTGGGGAACACGATGGCAGGACTCCTCGCGGAGGACCTCGCGAAAACACTTTCCCTCGAAGCTCCGGACCTCGAGGTCCACACCGAGAAGCCGTTCACGTGCTTCGAGCAGTTCTCACATCTCCGCGCCACGGAGGAACTGCGCGGCGACATGGCCGTCGAGGTGGAGCGCGCCGTGGCCGATCTGCGCCGATTCTCGCAGCACTCCCCCGTCGACCCGACACTCATGGACGAACTCGGTGTCCACTTGGGGCGCATCGAATCCGAGGTTCGGGCGGCCGAGACCAGGCGGCGGGAGCTCCTCGACATCCTGGGGTAGGAGTCGGTCCTCGAGTTGGACATTATTGTCTCACGGCGCATGCCGAACCCACGCATGCCCGAGGTCCACTTGCAGCACCTTGTCACAGGCCTCTCCCTCAAGTGGACCCTGCGTACCGACCGGGCCCAGGACTGTCGGAGCCAGGGGGCGAAAATGGCCGCTCTGCGACGGGGCCGCATGCCGCATTTCGCGTCCGTGACCATGGAGCCCAGACCCTCGATGCTCGCACTGCTGGGCGGCGGCTCGGGCGATGTGGACTGCGTCTACCACCTTCATCTGCCTGCGCTCACCGCAGCCGTCGAGGAGTACGGTCGTGCCACTACCCGCCGGGGCGCGCCTCGTAAGGACCGCATCAGGATCCGTGACAACTTCCGACGCATGTGTGATCAACGTCGCATTCGCGACTACGACGAGCTGCGCAGTTACGTGGCGACACTCTGAAACCACGACTTCGAACCCGTACCCGGGTGCCCTTTTCCCGAAGTGCACCTCCACGTGGTCGTGGTACGGGACGAAGGTTCTGGAAGGGCAGGCGTCGTAACTCCGGACGGCGCGGTGTTCGGCAGTCGGACGAGGTGGTCCCCGTGTTCCGGCCGCCCTCGACCGATCCGGACGATCAGCGGAACGTGCGGGGCGGTGGGGTGTGCCGGGCGGCCGATGTCCGGGGTTGGTCGGTTCGAAGGCCGGGCCCGCACCGTGCACAGGCCCTCGGGTGGTGAATCCCCACGTGGTGGACGGATCGCGTGCACGATCCTTCCCGAGGTGCCCCGAAGTTCGCTCGGAAGCAGTGCTCCGGACGTTCCGCACGACGGTTCACATCCTTACGTACCGGGCGTCGACGTGCGGAACCACCCAGCGGCTGCAGTTCGACGGAGTGAGAACCTTGAACACCACGAGGACAGCCGGGAGGGCGTCCGGGTGGTGGGGGCGGGGCGGGTTAGCCTCGGGGGTGTCGTTGATGTGGCAGGAGGGTTTTCGCATGGCCAGGGTTCCGGCTGCGGTCGTCGCCGCGAGTGGGCTTGTCGGGGGATACGGCGTCGCCCGGTGGACGAAGAAGCGACCGCTCGGAGGGGTGGCGCTGGCCGCCGCCGGGGCGGTGGCCGCGCGGGAGTGGCAGCGGAGCAGCGGCGGCGCCGCGGCGGCCGGGCTGAGCGCCGCGTACGTCGCCGCGTTCGCCGGGTCGCACCCGCTGGCGAAGAAGGTCGGCCCCTGGCCAGCGGTGTTCTCCGTCGCGGGCGGCATGGCCCTGGTCTCCTGGGCGGTCACCCGCCAGAGCCGCTGAGCCCCGCCCCCGGGATCACCGAGCCCGGTCCGGCACCGCCCGGGCCCGGTCTCGGAACCGCCTGGGCCCCGGCCCCAGGGGCCACTGGTCCCGGCCCGTTCCCGGGGCCGCTGGGCTTGTCCCCCAGGACCCGTCCGGGGGGCCTCCTTCCCCGGGACTGCCGGTCCCGGATCCAGGGCCCGCCTGGGCCCCGCCCCGGGGCTTCCGGCCCCGGATCCGCCCGGGGCGGCTGGGCCGGGCCCTCCGGGGGCCGCGCGCCCGTGTGCGTACGCGCGGGGCGGGCGTCCCCGGCCGCCGGCCGGGCGGGGTCGGTCATCCGCCCAGGGAGTGGGAGACCGTGTAGATCAGCAGGCCCGCCAGTGCGCCCACCACCGTGCCGTTGATGCGGATGAACTGCAGGTCGCGGCCGATGTGCGCCTCGATCTTGCGGGACGTCTGGTCCGCGTCCCAGCTCGCCACCGTGTCGGTGATCAGCGAGGTGATCTCCGTCCGGTACGTCGTCACCACGTACGCCGCCGCGTCCTCCAGCCAGCCCTCGACCTTCCGCTGGAGCTGCGCGTCCGACGACAGCCGGGCGCCCAGGGAGAGCAGGGACGCCCGTGCCCGCAGCCGCAGCTCGCTCTGCTCGTCCTCCGCCGCCGACATGATCATCGCGCGTACGGACCCCCACGCCGACGCGATGATGTCCTGCACCTCCGGCCGCGCCACCAGGTCCGACTTCAGGCGCTCCACGCGCGCCCGCGTCTCCGTGTCCGCCTGGAGGTCCGTCGCGAAGTCCCCGAGGAACCGGTCGATCGCGCCGCGCGCCGGGTGCCCCGGCATGTCGCGCATCTCGGTGACGAACCGCAGCAGCTCCTTGTAGACCCGCTCCCCCACCTTCCGGTCCACGAACCGCGGCGTCCACCCCGGGGCGCCGCCCTGCACGGCGTCCATCACCGAGTCGCCGTGCGTGACCAGCCAGTCGTGGGCGCGGACGCAGACCAGGTCGACCGCCCGGTGGTGCGCCCCGTCGGCGACGATCCGGTCGAGGGTCTTGCCGATGCCGGGCGCGATCTCCGCCGCCTCCGCCCGCCGGGTGATCGCCTCGCCGACGACGGCCTGGACGTCGGCGTCCCGCAGGACGGTCAGGGCACCGCGCAGCGCCGTGGACAGCTCCGCCGTGACCCGGTCGGCGTGCGCGGGCTCGGCCAGCCAGGCGCCGAGGCGGCCCGCGACGTCCAGGGCGTGCAGCCGGGTCCGCACGACGTCCGCCGAGAGGAAGTTCTCCCCGACGAACGTGCCCAGCGACTCGCCCAACTGGTCCTTCTTCGTCGGGATGATCGCCGTGTGCGGAATGGGCAGGCCCATGGGGCGGCGGAACAGCGCCGTGACCGCGAACCAGTCGGCCAGCGCGCCCACCATGCCCGCCTCGGCCGCCGCCGCCACGTAGCCGGGCCAGCCGGTCACGCCGGAGGACTCCGCCCAGGTCGCGAGCGCGTAGACCACCGCCACCAGGAGCAGCAGCGCCGTCGCCGCGGCCTTCATCCGGCGCACCCCGCGGCGCTTCTCCTCGTCCTCCGCCGTGTACGAGAAGCCGCCGGCGCCCGCCGTCCGCGTCGCCTCCGTGCCCTTTCCGGTCATGCGCTCCGCCCTCTGTGGCCGGGCCCGCTCCCCTTCCGGGGCGCTGTGGGCCGGCACCGCCGCTTGTCCTATTCCAGGTACTCCCGAAGGGGGCCGCTAGTTCCTGGAACGGTTGTTTTTCCCGGTGCCCGGGGGGTTTCTCACCCTTTCGGAGCTTCCGGGCGCGTCGTGTGCCCGGCCCGGTCCGGCCGCCGTTCGGCGTACATCCTCGCGATGACCGCCTCGATGTCCGGTTCCCGCACGGACAGGTCGACCAGCGGGTACGCCCCGGCGACCTGCGCGACCAGCGGCGCCGCCGACGCGGACGCGGGGAACGCCAGCCACTGCCGGGCCCCCTCGACCCGTACCACGCGGGCGCCGGCCACCTCGATCGGCGGCACCTCCCGTTCCAGGTCGACGACGAGCGTCCGCGTCCCCGCGCCCGCCTCGCGCAGCCCGCCCAGCGTGCCGTCGTACACGAGCCGCCCGTGGTCGATGACCATCACGCGCTTGCAGAGCTGCTCGATGTCGGTGAGGTCGTGCGTGGTGAGCAGGACCGTCGTGCCCCGCTCGGCGTTGAGGTCCCGCAGGAACGCGCGGACCTTCGTCTTCGACACGACGTCGAGGCCGATCGTGGGCTCGTCGAGGTACAGCACGTCCGGGTCGTGGAGCAGCGCCGCCGCGATGTCGCCGCGCATCCGCTGGCCGAGGGAGAGCTGGCGGACGGGCACCTCCAGCAGGGCGGCCAGGTCGAGGAGTTCGACGCACCGGTCGAGGTTCTCCCGGAAGCGCGCGTCGGGGACGCGGTACATGCGGTGCACCAGCCGGTACGAGTCGCGCAGCGGCAGGTCCCACCAGAGCGTCGTCCGCTGGCCGAAGACGACGCCGATGCGGCGGGCCAGGCGGGTCCGCTCCCGCGCGGGGTCGATGCCGGCGACGCGCAGCCGGCCGCCGCTCGGGGTGAGGATGCCGGTGAGCATCTTGACGGTGGTGGACTTGCCGGCGCCGTTCGGGCCGATGTAGCCGACCATCTCGCCGCGCGCCACGCGGAAGCTCAGCCCGTCCACGGCCCGCACCTGGCGCCTCTCCCGGCGCAGCAGCCCCACCCTGCGGCGCACGTCGAAGACCTTCTCGACGCCGTCGAGGTCGATGAAGTCCGGCTCTGCGGTCATGCGTCAGCTCCCCGTGCTCCGGTACGAACGGATCCCCGCGCGCCACGCCAGCCCCGCCAGCGCCACGCACCCCGCGGCGACCAGCGGGGAGGCGAAGGCCGCCCACGGCGGCAGCCCGGCCGGCGCCCCGCGGCCCAGCACGTACAACGCGGGCACCCAGTTGACGAACGCCAGCGGCACGACGTACACGACACCGCGCACCAACTCCCCCGCGAAGACGGTCGGCGGGTACTGGAGGAGGGTGTTCCCGCCGTACGTGAAGGAGTTGGTGACCTCCGCGCCGTCCTGCGCCCAGAACTGGAACGCCGCCCCGGCCGTCATCAGCGACCCGAAGATCAGGGCGCCCGTCACGACCATCAGCGGCACCATCGCCGCCTTCGGCACCGTCCACTCGACCCCCTCCAGCACCGCCAGCGACCACACCAGCACCAGCAGCCCCTGCGTCAGCCGGCCGAGTCGCCGCAGCGCGAACCGGTCGGCGGCCACCTGCGCCAGGACGGGCGCCGGGCGCACCAGGAACGTGTCGAGCGTGCCGTCCCGCACCCGCCGCCCCACCTTCCCCACCTGACCCATCGCCAGGTCGGCCAGCCCGAAGGCGGTGCTCGTCGTCCCGTACAGGAACGCCACCTCGCCGAAGGCGAACCCGCCGAGCCCCCGCACGTGGCCGAACATCAGCAGGATCACCACGAAGTCGAAGAAGTTCACCAGCAGGTTGGTCAGCAGCGTCATCGCGAAGGAGAAGCGGTACGCCATCGTGGAGCGGATCCACATGACGGCGATCAGCCCGTACGCGCGCAGCCCCTCCGCGGCCACCGCCGCCCGCCCGCCGGAATCCGCCCTCCAGGCCGTCCCGGCTCCGGGGCGCGGCGGCCGTCCCGCGGCGCCGGGACGGTCCGGGCGACGGGTCTCAGCCACCCTGCACCACCACCCGGCGGGTCGCGACCGCCTGGAGCGCGCGGCCCGCGGCCAGCAGCGCCAGGGCCCAGCCCGCCTGGAAGCCGTACGCCTCCAGCAGCGCCCGGCCGGTCCGCTTCTCCAGGAACACGTCGGCCGGGACCTGGAGCATCGACGCCCAGGGCAGCGCCCGGGCGACCTCCCCGAGCGCGCCGGGGAAGAGGGTCAGCGGCAGCAGCATCCCGGAGAAGAACACCCCGGTCAGCCACGCCACCTGCACCACCCCCGCCCCGTCGAGCAGCCAGAACACGGAGAGCGCGACCAGGTACCAGACCGCGAAGCTCACCACGACGCCCAGCAGCACCGACACGAGGAAGGCGAGCCAGGTCAGCGGGTGTTCGGGCAGGGCCAGGTCGAAGGCGAGCGCGCCGACCGCCATCGGGACGGCCCCCCGGCCGACCAGTTGGAAGGCGGCGCGCCCCAGGTTGGCCGAGAACCACCACAGCTGGAGGTCGGCGGGCCGGTAGAGGTCGACGACGATGTCGCCGGTCCTGATGCGCTGGATCAGCTCGTCCTCGAAGCCGCCGCCCATCAGGGAGGAGGCGGCGAGCAGGGCCTGCCCGAGCCAGACGTACGCCAGGGCCTCGGACATGTCGTAGCCGCCGAGGCGGGGACGTTCGTCCCACAGGGCCACGTAGGTGAACGCCAGGACGAAGCCGAAGACGGTGTTGGTGAACACCCCGGCGGCGGTGGCCACCCGGTAGGTGGCGTAGCGGCGGAAGCTGCCGGTCAGGACGGTCCAGTACAGCCCCACGGCACCGCCTTCCCTCCGGCCGGCTCCGGTGTCGTCCGACACTCCGTCAAAGCGGGTGAGCCTAGCCACCCGCGCGCCGGGCACGCGACTGGTTTTCGCGCCGGGGGACGGGTGGCCCGGGGCGGGACACGCGGGTCGACGCTCGGCGCGGTGCACTATATGAAGAGTGATAAAGCGTCACAATTCGGACAGTGATCACGTACATCACCGCGACCGTGCCGGAGACCCAGTGAGCGACGCCCCGCCGCAGCCCCCAGCAGGGGGCTGGGAGCCCCGTGACCCCACCGTCCAGACCCGGGGCGACACCGACGCCCCACCCTCCCCCCGCACCCCGGCCCCCGGCCGGCCCCCCGCCCGGAACCGGCCCCGGCGCACCGGGTGGCGCCGGGCCGTCCCCACCTGGCGGACGGTCCTCGGCGGCCTGCTCCTCCTCGTCCTCGTCCTCGGCGGCGGCTTCCTCGCCGGGTACCTCCTGATCGAGATCCCGCCCGCCAACGCCGCCGCGACCGCGCAGGCCAACGTCTACCTCTACGCGGACGGCAGCCCGCTCGCCCAGGGCGGCCGGGTCAACCGGGAGAGCGTCCCCCTCGCCCGCGTCCCCCGCCCCCTGCGGCAGGCCGTGCTCGCCGCCGAGGACCGCGACTTCTACACCGAACCGGGAATCGACCCCGGGGCGATGCTCCGCGCCTCCTGGAACACCGTCACCGGCAAGGGCACCCAGGGCGGTTCGACCATCACCCAGCAGTACGTGAAGAACTACTACCTCGGCCAGGAACGCACCGTGACCCGCAAGGTCAAGGAGTTCTTCATCGCGATCAAACTGGACCGCGCCCGGTCCAAGGACGCGATCCTGGAGGGGTACCTGAACACCAGCTACTACGGCCGCAACGCCTACGGCGCGCAGGCCGCCGCCCAGGCGTACTACGGCAAGGACGTCCAGGACCTCGACACCGCCGAGAGCGCGTACCTGGCGTCGCTCCTCAACGCCCCCAGCGCCTACGACGTGGGCACCCGCCCCTCCAACCGCGCCCGCGCCCTGGCCCGGTGGAACTACGTGTTGGACGCCATGGTCCAGGAGCGGTGGCTGACGGCGGCCCAGCGGTCCGCCCTCCGGTTCCCCGAGGTGCTCCCGGCCCGACCCACCGCCGGGCTGGCCGGCCAGCGCGGCTACGCCGTGCAGGCCGTGAACGCCTTCCTCGCCCGCCACGGCATCCTCTCCGAGCGGGCGCTCGCGGCGGGCGGCTACCGCATCACGACCACGTTGCGGCAGGACCGGATGGACGCCTTCAGCGCGGCGGTGCGGGAGCAGGTCCTCGACCGGCTCGACCCGGAGACGAACCCCGCCGACCGGTACGTCCGGGTGGGCGGCGCGTCCATCGAGCCCGCCACCGGCAAGGTCGTCGCCCTGTACGGCGGCGTCGACTACACACGGCAGTACGTGAACAACGCGACCCGCCGCGACTACCAGGTCGGCTCCACCTTCAAACCGTTCGTGCTGGCCTCCGCCGTCGCCCACGGCGCCACCACCCAGCACGGCGAGCCGATCACCCCGAACACCGTCTACGACGGCACCAACAAGCGCCCCGTGGAGGGCTGGACCGGCAAGGCGTACGCCCCCGCCAACGAGGACGACGTGTCCTACGGCGGCATCCCCCTCCACACCGCCACCGACCGGTCGGTGAACGCGGTGTACGCGCAGCTCGCGGTGGACGTCGGCCCGAAGAAGGTCAGGCGGACGGCGATCGCGCTCGGCCTGCCGGCCGACACCCCGGACCTGACCGCGTCCCCGTCGATCGCCCTCGGCCCGGCCACCGCGAGCGTCCTCGACATGGCGGAGGCGTACGCGACGCTCGCCAACCACGGCAGGCGCGGCCTGTACAGCCTCGTCGAGAAGATCGAGCGGATCGACCCGGCCGGCGACCGCCCCCTGCCGCTGCCCGCCGCCGGGTCCGACGCCCACCAGGCCGTGAGCCGCGAGGCCGCCGACACGACGACGGCCGTCCTGCGCGGCGTCGTCGAGGGCGGCACGGGCACCGCGGCACGGGCCGTGGGCCGCCCGGCCGCCGGGAAGACCGGCACGGCGGAGGACGACAAGGCCGCCTGGTTCGCGGGGTACACCCCGGACCTGGCGACCGTGGTCGCGCTGATGGGCCAGGACCCGAAGACCGGCGCGCAGAAACCGCTGTACGGCGCGATGGGCCTGGACCGGGTCAACGGCGGCGGCGCCCCCGCGGAGATCTGGGCCCACTACACGGGCACGGCCCTGGAGGGCACCCCCTCCCGGGACTTCGACCTGAAGCTCCCCGAGGGCGCGGAGATCGAAGAGGAACGGGAACCGGAGGACCTCACCGAGGAGGCGGACACCGAGGGCGTCACCGACCGGGCGGCGGACGACCGGCCCCGGCAGCCCTCCCCGGACACCGCGCCGCCCCCCGGCCCGGAGGCGGCCCCCACCAGAACGGCGACGGCACCCGCCGACGAACCGGAGGACGCCCCGCCCGGCACCGTCACCACGGCCCGGGACAGGACCCCCGCGACGAGATGACGCCGCCGCCCCCACCCCCGTCCGGGCCGGTGCCGGCCAGGACGGGGACGGGGGCGGGGCCACGCCGGGACGGCGGCGGGCCGGGGGGCGGCGGGCCGGGGCCGGGGGCTCCCTAGTGGCCCGACGTGGCCTTCAGTCCCACCACGGCGACCAGCAGCAGGCACACGAAGAAGATCCGGGCGGCGGTGACGGGCTCACCGAGGACGAGCATCCCCACCACCGCCGCCCCGGCCGCACCGATGCCGACCCACACGCCGTACGCCGTACCGATCGGCAGCGTCCTGGTGGCCTGGGCCAGCAGGACCATGCTGGCGACGATGCCGCAGCAGGTCAGGACGCTCGGCCAGAGACGGGTGAACCCGTCGGTGTACTTCATGCCGACCGACCAGCCCACCTCCAGCAGACCGGCGACGACGAGCAGAACCCAGGCCATGACGACACACACCCTTCGGGAAGAGACGTTTCCGGTGTGCGTCGTCTTTGCCTTGTGACCCGGTACGGCGCGTCTCGTCGGGTGTACCGACCACGGTAACAAGCGGTCAGGGATCCGGGGACCTCAGAGGTAGAGCCCCGTGGAGTCCTCGGAACCCTCGAAACGGTCGGCGGCGACCGCGTGGAGGTCGCGTTCGCGCATCAGGACGTACGCCACGCCGCGCACCTCCACCTCGGCACGGTCCTCGGGGTCGTACAGGACCCGGTCGCCGGGCTCCACGGTACGGACGTTCTGGCCGACCGCGACCACCTCGGCCCAGGCCAGCCTGCGGCCTACCGCGGCGGTCGCCGGGATGAGGATGCCGCCTCCCGAGCGCCGCTCGCCCTCGGGAACGTCGGACCGGACCAGCACCCGGTCGTGCAGCATCCGGATGGGCAACTTGTCGTGGGTGTTCTCGCTCACCCCACGAACTTACCCGGCCGGCCCCCGCCCCGGCCCAAGGACCCCCTCAGTGCCCGCGCCTGCGGGACGACGACGCGACGACCAGCCCGATCACGCCGACGGCGAGGAGCGCCACCGGAACCACCCGCTCCAGACGCGGCGCGCCGCTCTCGTCCACGAAACGGGCCTTGACGTCGGTCACCATCCGGTTGACGGCGACGAAGGCCCGCCCGGCCGTCTCGTCGACCGTCGACGCCACCTTCGCCTTCGCGTCACCGATGATCGTCTTCGGGTGCATCCGTACGCCGATCTCGTCGAGCGTGACGGCGAGCTGCTCGCGCCGGCGGACGATGTCCGCCTCGATCTGCGCGGGGGTCCTGGCGTCCGACACCGAGCTGCCTCCGTTGGTGGTCGTGATCTCCGGTCGCTTCGTCATGCACAGTCTGTCAGCTCGACCGGCCCGGAGCTGTCCCAGACCCCCATTAGGCTCGGTCGCGTACCCGCCCGCACCCCGTTGAGGAGAGCCACAGCCATGAGCGAGCGACTGCAGCCCGGCGACACCGCCCCCGCCTTCACCCTGCCCGACGCGGACGGCAACGAGGTCTCGCTCGCGGACCACAAGGGCCGCAAGGTCATCGTCTACTTCTACCCCGCGGCGCTCACGCCCGGCTGCACCAAGCAGGCGTGCGACTTCACGGACAACCTGGAGCTGCTCGCGGACGCCGGCTACGACGTGATCGGCGTGTCCCCGGACAAGCCGGAGAAGCTGGCGAAGTTCCGGGAGAAGGAGGACCTGAAGGTCACGCTGGTCGGCGACCCGGAGAAGAAGGTGCTGGAGGCGTACGGCGCGTACGGCGAGAAGAAGCTCTACGGCAAGACGGTGACGGGCGTCATCCGCTCGACGGTCGTCGTCGACGAGGACGGCAAGGTCGAGCGCGCGCTGTACAACGTGAAGGCGACCGGCCACGTAGCGAAGATCATCAAGGACCTGGGCATCTGACCCCCGGCACCCGGCACCCGAACGGCCCGCACCGCCCCACCGGCGGTACGGGCCGTTCCGCTTGTCGGGCGCAACCGTCCGACAGCCGGTTCGTTACTCCGTACGAGGCCACGAACAGACGGCCGTGCGAGGAGGGGTCGATGCCGGTCAGCCCGTACACGAAGGAGCGCCTGGAGGAGGCCGCCGGAGGAGCGCGCTCGCTGTCGGAGGCGCTGGAGCGGCTCGGGGTGGACCCGGCGGGTCCGACCCGGCGCTACGTACGTGAGCGGATGAGGAGGCTGGAGGTGGACACCTCGCACTTCGAACGGGAGACGAAGTGGACCAGGGACGTCCTCCGGTCCGCGGTCGCGGCGTCCACGAACATGTGCGACGTCCTGCGCCACCTCGGCCTCGGGGTCGTCGGCGGACACCACACCCACATCAGCCGCCGCATCAGGGCGTACGGCATCGACACCTCGCACTTCCGGGCACCGGAGCGCCGCGGAGTGCCCCGGCGCCCCGGGACGCCCGAGCACGTGCTCGTCCGGCAGCCCGCCGACCGGGCCAGACGCGTCCCGAGCGACCGGCTCAAGTCCGCCATGGCGGCGCTGGGAGTTCCGGAGCGGTGCGCCCTGTGCGGCACGGGACCGGTCTGGCGAGGCAGCCCCCTGCCCCTGGAAGTCGACCACGTCGACGGCGACTGGCGTGACAACCGGATCGAGAACCTGCGCTACCTCTGCCCGAACTGCCACGCGACGACGGACGGCTACCGGGGCCGTGCCAAGCGGCGTGCCGCGGAGGGGACCGCGTGAGCGGCGGCGTGAGGTACACCCGCGAGCGGCTGGCGCAGGCGGCCGAGCAGTGCTCGGACCTGGACGAGGTGATCGCCTTCTTCGGCACGCGGCCGTACGGCAAGCTCCGCAGGTACCTCGTCGGACGGTTCGCACGGTTCGCCATCGACATCTCGCACTTCGGTCCCCGCGGCGGCTCGGCCCGGCCCGAGCCCGACGAACTGCGTGAGGCGGTCGCGGAGTCGATCTCCCTCGCCGAGGCGCTGCGCCGGCTGGGCCGGCCGGACAACGGCACCCAGCGGAGGAAGTTCCGTGAGTGGGTGGCCCGGGACGGCCTCTCGACCGCGCACTTCCTGGGTCAGGCGCACCAACGCGGCAAGCCGGGCGCGACGCCGGTCAGGCGCGCCGAGGAGATCCTGGTCAAGCACGGCGGCGAGCGCCGCACCAGAACCCCCCTCCTGCGCCGCGCGCTCCGCGAGGTCGGCGTACCCGAGGCGTGCGCCGAGTGCGGGGTGGGGCCCGAGTGGCTGGGGAAACCCATGACGCTGGAGATCGACCACATCAACGGCGACTGGAGCGACGACCGGCGGGAGAACCTGCGGCTGCTGTGCCCCAACTGCCATGCCGTCACCGGCACCTGGTGCCGCGGGGGCCGACCGCGAGGGGTGTCCGGTGTCTCCCTCCCGGCCGGGGAGCGGGGCCAGTAGAGTAGAGCGCGGCCGGGCGCCCGTACGCCAAGGGCTGAGCGGCGATCTTTAGGTGGTCGTGTTTGTCGGTTCGAATCCGACCGGGCGCACAGGGCGAAAGGCCCCGCACCTTCCATTCGTAGGTGCGGGGCCTTTCGGGTGGGGTCAGCCGAGCAGTTCCCGGACGGCCGGGACGAGGGCGCGGAACGCCTTGCCGCGGTGGCTGATGGCGTTCTTCTCGTCGGGGCTCAGCTCCGCGCACGTGCGGGTCTCCCCGTCGGGCTGGAGGATCGGGTCGTAGCCGAAGCCGCCGCTGCCCGCGGGCGTGTGGCGCAGCGTGCCGTCGAGGCGGCCCTCGACGACGCGTTCGGTGCCGTCGGGCAGGGCGAGCGCGGCGGCGCACGCGAAGTGGGCGGCGCGGTGCGGGTCGTCGATGTCGGATAGTTGGGCGAGGAGCAGGTCGAGGTTGGCCTTGTCGTCGCCGTGGCGGCCGGACCAGCGGGCCGAGAAGATGCCGGGTGCGCCGCCGAGGACGTCGACGCAGAGTCCGGAGTCGTCGGCGACGGCCGGGTGGCCGGTGGCCCGTGCGAGGGCGCGGGCCTTGAGGAGCGCGTTCTCCGCGAAGGTGACGCCGGTCTCCTTGACGTCGGGGACGTCGGGGTAGGCGTCCGCGCCGACGAGTTCGTGGGCGAGTCCGGCGCCGGCGAGGATGGCGCGGAGTTCGGTGATCTTCCCGGCGTTGCGGGTGGCGAGGATCAGGCGGGTCATGGCGTCCAGTATCGGGGGCGGTTCGCGGCGGGTTACGGGGTGCAGACCTTGCCGATCTCGGCGGCCGCGTCGGTGACGGGCTTGAGGTCGGGGGTGGTGTCGCCGTTCTTGACGGAGGTGCGGACCTGTTCGACGCCGTTCGACAGGTCGTCGACCGCCTTGGTCAGGTCGGCGTTGTCGGTCTTGTCCTTGAGGGTGGCCAGTTCCTTGTCGATGGCGTTGAGGGATTCCTCGATCTGGGTCGGGTCGCCGGCGTTGGAGACGGCCCGGCCGAGGCGGTCGACGCTGGTGGCGATGGCGTCGGCGGTCTGGACGCAGTCGAGTGCCTTGTCCAGGGCGCCGCAGCCGGTGAGGGTGAGGGCGGCGGCGAGGGCGGCGCCGGAGACGAGGGCGGCGGTGCGGTGACGACGCATGAGCGGGTGTCCTCCCCTGGCTGGTTACGGGCGTACGGTACCTTCCGCACGCCCGTGTCCGGTGAGACGCCGCCGGGTGGCGGCGCGGTTGCTCAGAGCGTCGTTTCGAGGGCTTCGCGCTGGAGTGCGGCCAGGTCGGCGCAGCCGCCGGTGGCGAGGTCGAGGAGCGCGTTGAGTTCCTTGCGGTCGAAGGGTTCGGCTTCGGCGGTGCCCTGGACCTCGACGAAGCGGCCGTCGCCGGTGCAGACGACGTTCATGTCGGTTTCGGCGCGTACGTCCTCCTCGTAGCAGAGGTCGAGGAGGGGGGTGCCGTCGACGATGCCGACGGAGACGGCGGCGACGGTGCCGGTGAGCGGCTTGCGGCCGGCCTTGACGAGTTTCTGCCGCTGGGCCCAGGCGACGGCGTCGGCGAGGGCGACGTACGCGCCGGTGATCGCGGTGGTGCGGGTGCCGCCGTCGGCCTGGAGGACGTCGCAGTCGAGGACGATGGTGTTCTCGCCGAGCGCCTTGTAGTCGATGACGGCGCGCAGGGAGCGGCCGATGAGGCGGGAGATCTCGTGTGTACGTCCGCCGATCTTGCCCCGGACGGACTCGCGGTCGCCGCGGGTGTTGGTGGAGCGGGGCAGCATGGAGTACTCGGCGGTGACCCAGCCTTCGCCGCTGCCCTTGCGCCAGCGGGGGACGCCCTCGGTGACGGAGGCGGTGCAGAAGACTCTGGTGTCGCCGCAGGAGATGAGGACGGAGCCCTCGGCGTGCTTGCTCCAGCCGCGCTGGATGGTGACCGGGCGGAGCTGTTCGGGCGTGCGGCCGTCGATACGGGTCATGGGGAGAGCCTAGGCCGTCCCGTGCCCGTCTCGTGCCGCCCGTCAGGGGCGAAAGCGGGCGGCCGGCCGGGGGCGGGGGCACACCACCCGTAAGGGGGGCGTATGGCCGGTCAGGGGTGGGAGGCGCGCCCCCCGTAAGGGGCGGGGGCGTGGTGCCCGTCAGGGGCAGGGGCGCGCGGCCGGCCAGAAATGGGGGCGCAGTGCCGGCCAGGGGCGGGAGGTACACCGCCCGTAAGGGGCGGGGCGTGGTGCCCGTCAGGGGCGGGGGCGGGGTGGCCGTCAGGGGCGGGAGCGCGCGGCCCGGGCGAGCCAGGGGGTGAGGGTGGGCAGCGGTATGAGTTCGCGGTGGGTCTCGCCGCCGGGCAGGGGGACGACGAGCCACTGGTTCGGTGGGAAGAACCGTCCGGTGACGCGGGCGCGGCCGTCGAGGACCGCCCGCAGGAAGTCGGGGGCGGAGTCGCGGGGCACGTCGGGGAAGTCCACGCCCTCCACGGTGATGAGCGTGTCGCCCTCGGGGAAGAGCCGCAGGGTCGTCCGGGGGGGTCCGGCGACCTCGACGTACGCCTCGTGCGGGAGGGATCCGTCGGGGTCGGTGGCGGTGAACGCGGGCGAGGCGGTGCGGCGGGAGGTGCGGTCGGCGCCGATGTCGTCGGTGACGGTGGTCTCCAGCCCGTACGCGCCGGCGATCTCGACCAGGGCGGTGACGGCGGCCTGGGTGCTGGGCAGGTGCGGGGGGATCGTGGTCTCCTTCGCGCTCGTTCCCTCGTTCGGTGGAGGGTGTGACGAGGCCCGCCCCCGGTGCCGGTCGGGGGCGGGGGCGGGCCTCGTCGTGCGGCTAGCAGCCGGTCACATCATGTCTTCGATCTCGGCGGCGATGGGGTCCGCGTCGGTGCCGATGACGACCTGGATGGCGGTGCCCATCTTGACGACGCCGTGGGCGCCCGCGGCCTTCAGGGCGACCTCGTCGACCAGGCCCGGGTCGCTCACCTCGGTGCGCAGCCGGGTGATGCAGCCCTCGATCTCTTCGATGTTGTCGATCCCACCGAGCCCGGCGACGATCTTCTCAGCCTTGCTGGCCATGTGTTTCTCCCTGGTGTTCACGGGGTGCGGTCTCGACGCCCCGTACGTCCGCGTTCGTCACGGTAACTCACGGTTGGCCCATCTACGCAGGCGAGCCACCGCCCCGTCCCCGATCATGATGATCACCGGCACTCTGCCCGTGAGCGGGCTCCAGCCGAGCCTATCGCAACTGGTCTACACCAGTCCTGTTCCCGGGAGGACGCGGATGAGCAACGACCGTACGGCGAGCGCGGCCGCTCCGCGCAGGTCCCGGTGGAACGGCCTGTTCCAGGGCCTGCAGAAGGTCGGCCGGAGCCTCCAGCTTCCGGTGGCGGTGCTGCCGGCCGCCGGTCTGCTGGTGAGCCTGGGCAACCTCTTCTCCGCGTACCTGCACGGGAGCTTCTGGGAGAAGGTGTCGAACGTCCTGCTGAAGGGCGGTACGGCGATCCTCGACGGGGCGTTCGGACTGCCGCTGCTGTTCTGCATCGGCGTGGCGATCGGGTTCGCGAAGAAGGCGGACGGCTCGACGGCGCTCGCGGCCGTGGTGGGCTTCCTCGTGTACTTCAACGTCCTGAAGGCGTTCCCGCGCGAGGGGACGGTCACCGCGGACGTGCCGGAGGGCGTGCCGCAGAACCCGGGCGTCCTCGGCGGCATCCTGATCGGGCTGCTGACGGCCGTGGTGTGGCAGCGGTTCCACCGGACGAAGCTCGTCGACTGGCTCGGGTTCTTCAACGGGCGGCGGCTGGTTCCGATCCAGATGGCGTTCCTGTGCGTGCTGCTGGGCGTGGTGTTCGGGCTGCTGTGGGAGCCGGTCGGGGACGCGCTGGAGTGGTTCGCGCGGCACCTGATCGGGCTGGGCGCGTGGGGCGCGGGCATCTTCGGCCTGGCGAACCGGCTGCTGATCCCGGTGGGCATGCACCAGTTCCTCAACACGTTCTTCTGGTTCCAGGCGGGTGAGTACACCAAGCCGGACGGGACCGTGGTGCGGGGCGACCTGACGCGGTTCTTCGCGGAGGACCCGACGGCGGGGCAGTTCATGTCGGGCTTCTTCCCGATCATGATGTTCGGTCTGCCCGCCGCCGCGCTGGCCATCGCGCACACGGCGCGGCCGGAGCGGCGGCCCGAGGTGGCGGGTCTGATGGTGTCCGTGGCGCTGACCTCGTTCGTGACGGGGGTGACCGAGCCGCTGGAGTTCTCGTTCATGTTCGCCGCGCCGCTGCTGTACGGGCTGCACGCGCTGCTCACCGGCGCCTCCATGGCGATCACCTGGGGGCTGGGGGTGCACACGGGCTTCAGCTTCTCGGCGGGCCTGATCGACTACGTCGTCAACTGGCACCTGGGCACCAAACCGTGGCTGATCATCCCGATCGGGCTCGGCTTCGCGGTGGTGTACTACGTCGTCTTCCGCTTCGCGATCACGGTCTTCAAGCTCCCGACCCCGGGGCGGGAGCCCGAGGAGGTGGAGGAGGAGATGGCGCGGCAAACCACCAAGCCGTAGCCGTAGCCGTAGCCGTAGCCGTAGCCGTAGCCGTAGCCGTAGCCGTAGGGGACGCGCCCCTGCGTGGGCCGGTGCGGGTCGGTGCCGGACGGCGTCGAGGAGGACGGCGCCTTTCGGCCGGCCACGCGCCCCCGCGTGCGGGCCGGCACGACCGGCCGGGGCGGCCGGTACGGCGGGGTGGTCGGTACGACCGGAGTGGACGGTACGGCGGGGTGGTCGGTACGACCGGAGTGGACGGTACGGCCGGGTGGTCGGTACGGCGGGTGCGGCCCGGGTGGCCGGTACGGCGGGGTGGTCGGTACGGCGGGTGCGGCCCGGGTGGCCGGTACGGCCGTCCGGGGTCGCGTCCGCTTCCCGGTGCCGGGCGGCCGGGTCGTCCGCCCGGTCGTCCGGCGGGCGCCGAGTATTCGTACTCATGTCCCGCCGCCCGCGCGCGGGCAGGCCGGCCGCCATGCACGGGATGGACACGACGGAGGGCGGCGCCGGCCGGTAGACGACCCCGGTCACCGAGCAGCCCCGGACCCACGGGCAGCCCCGGCCCCACGGGTGCGCGGCAGGGCGATGTGGTCCGGGTGAGCCCGGACCCATGGACGGGCCCGGTCGCGCCAAGCGCCCCGGTCGCACCGAGCGGCCCCGGTGGCACGGGCGGCCTCGGCGGCACGGGCACCCCGGCCGCGCCAGGCGTTCCCCGCCCCACGGGCGACCCCGGCCGCGCGGGCAGTTCCGGGTCGCACCGGGTCGGGAGGGGCGGGCCGGGAGGGGCGGCCTCTCGGGGTGGCCTCTCGGAGTGCGGCTCGGGGTGCGGCTCGGGGCGGCCTCTCCAGCCGGGTCCGTGTTCGGCGCGGCGGTGGCCGGTTTCCTCCCGCAGGGGCCCGACCGTCCGGGTTTCCGCTGGTCGGCACGTGAAGCCCTGTTGTGACGTATTCGCAGGTTCCTTATCTATCCCCGACCGTGCTACAACAGGTCTACACCAGTAATGGTGTAGACCACGCGGCCTTTCCCCGTGCCGCGTCCCCCCGAGACGCCGCCGTCCCCTTCTTCCCGAGCGGCGCCTTGCCCACTGGAGGAAGTTGATGAGTACGGCCACCGCCACGGCGGCGCCCGCAAAGAAGCGGGGCTCCGGCCTGTTCCAGGGCCTGCAGAAGGTCGGTCGCAGCCTGCAGCTGCCGATCGCCGTGCTGCCCGCGGCGGGCATCCTGCTGCGCCTGGGACAGGACGACGCCTTCGGCAAGGACGGCCTGGGCTGGAACAAGGTCGCGTCGGTGTTCGCCACTGCCGGCGACGCCGTCTTCGCCAACCTGCCGCTGCTGTTCTGCGTCGGCATCGCCATCGGTTTCGCCAAGAAGGCCGACGGCTCGACCGCCCTCGCCGCCCTCGTCGGCTTCCTGGTCTACAAGAACGTCCTCACCGCGTTCCCCATCACCGAGGCGAAGGTCCAGGACGGCGCCGACATCGCCGCCACCTACAACGACCCCAAGGTCCTCGGCGGCATCGTGATGGGCCTGATAGCCGCCGTCACCTGGCAGCGCTTCCACCGCACCAAGCTGCCCGACTGGCTCGGCTTCTTCAACGGCCGCCGTCTCGTCCCGATCCTGATGGCCTTCATCGGCACCGCCGTCGGCGTCTTCTTCGGCCTCGTGTGGGAGCCCATCGGTGAGGTCATCACCGCCTTCGGCGAGTGGATGACCGGCCTGGGCGCCGCCGGCGCCGGTGTCTTCGGCGCGATCAACCGCGGTTTGCTGCCGGTCGGCATGCACCAGTTCGTGAACACCGTCGCCTGGCAGGAGATCGGTTCCTTCACGGACCCCTCGGGCGCCGTCTGGCACGGTGACCTGCCGCGCTTCTTCCACGGCGACCCGACCGCCGGCCAGTTCATGACCGGCTTCTTCCCGATCATGATGTTCGCCCTGCCGGCCGCCGCCCTGGCGATCACCCACTGCGCCCGCCCCGAGCGCCGCAAGGTCGTCGGCGGCATGATGATGTCGCTCGCGCTGACCTCGTTCGTCACCGGCATCACCGAGCCGATCGAGTTCGCGTTCATGTTCATCGCCCCGGTGCTGTACGCGATCCACGCGGTGCTGACCGCCATCTCGATGGCCCTGACCTGGGCGCTGGGCGTGCACCACGGCTTCAGCTTCTCCGCGGGCGCCATCGACTACTTCCTGAACTGGGGCCTGGCCACCAAGCCGTGGATGATCATCCCGATCGGCCTGGTGTTCGCCGCGGTCTACTACGTGGTCTTCCGCTTCGCGATCACCAAGTTCGACCTGCCGACCCCGGGCCGCGAGCCCGAGGAGGAGGTCGAGGACCTCACCAAGGCGTGAGCCCCTCCGTCCGGCACCGGCCGGACGCCGTACGACACGGGGAAGGCCCCGGGACCGCTCAGGTCCCGGGGCCTTCCCCGTGGGTTCCGGGGCCTTCCCCGTGCGCGGCTTTCCCGTGCGCGGCTTTCCCGTGCGCGGCTTTCCCGTGCGCGGCTTTCCCGTGCGCGGCTTTCCCGCCGCGCGCGTCCCGCGCCGCCGGGCTACAGCTCGTACACCGCTCCCGACCGGGCCAGCTCCGCCGGGCCGTCGTAGACCTCCCGCGCGTCGGCCAGGTTGCGCTCGCCGTCCGTCCACGGCGGGATGTGCGTCAGGACGAGCCGCTTCGCGCGGGCCCTGGCCGCGTGGACACCCGCCTCACGGCCGTTCAGGTGCAGCTCGGGGACGTCCTCCTTGCCGTGGGTGAAGGACGCCTCGCACAGGAACAGGTCCGTGTCGGCCGCCAGCTCGTCGAGCGCGTCGCACACGCCCGTGTCGCCGGAGTACGTGACGGCCCTGCCGGCGTGCTCGATCCGGATGCCGAACGCCTCCACCGGGTGGCACACCCGCTCCACCCGCACCCGGAACGGGCCCAGTTCGAACGAGCCGGGCTTCAGCGTGCGGAAGTCGAAGACCTCGCTCATGGCCGTGGCGGACGGCAGGTCCGCGTACGCCGTGGCGAGCCGCTGCTCGGCGCCGTCGGGCGCGTACACCGGGAGGGCGTCGCACGTGCCGTCGTGCCGGTAGAACCGCGCCACGAAGTACGCGCACATGTCGATGCAGTGGTCGGCGTGGAGGTGGGAGAGGAAGATCGCGTCGAGGTCGTAGAGACCGCAGTGGCGCTGCAGCTCGCCCAGGGCGCCGTTGCCCATGTCGAGGAGCAGCCGGAAGCCGTCGGCCTCTACGAGGTAGCTCGAACAGGCCGAATCCGCGGACGGGAACGACCCGGAACAGCCGACGACGGTGAGCTTCATGGAGCGTGAACCTCCGTGGACGGGAGCGGGGAAGCGCTGGCGGGGGGAGGTCGTGCGGTGCGACGAGCGTACGGCCCGGGGCGGCGGGGCGCGCCTTCGCAGCGGCCCGTTGTGGGGGAACTCACCCGTGCTGTCACCGGTTCGGATGGACCCGGTGGGGGTGGCGGCGCGGCGCCGCGGCGCGGGTGGGCGGGCGGCCGGGCGGGGGGCGGTGCGGGCCGGTAACGTCCGGGGGTATGGACACGTCCTGGTGGCCGGCGCTCGTCGCCGTCGTGGTGGTCGCGCTCGTCGCTGCGGTGGCCGACGGGCGGGGGCGCGGCGGGCGCCGTCCCGGTGGCCGGGGGCCTGCCGGGCGGGGGCCCGGCGGGCGGACGCGGCCTCCCGGCCGGCCGCCGGTGCGGCGGCCCGCCGGGCCGCGGGCCGCGCCCGCGCGGCGGCCGGAACCGGGCGACATCTGGTGGGCCGGCGTGCCGTTCGAGGACGGGCCGGGGTCGAAGGACCGGCCGTGCCTGGTGCTGGCGGTACGGGGCGACTCGGCGCTCGTCGCGAAGATCACCAGCAAGTACCGGGAGGAGCGGGCCGGGGTGATCGCGCTGCCGCCGGGGTCCGTGGGCGACGCGCGGGGGCGGGCGAGCTTCCTGGAGACCGGGGAGCTGCGGGAGGTGGCGCTGTGGGAGTTCAGGCGGCGGGTGGGCGCGGTCGACCCGCTGGTCTGGGACCGGGTGCGGCACCTGGCGACCGAATGACCGCCCGGGGGCGAGCGGCCAGTGACCCAGCGATTCTCCGGAGGCCGAGTAGCCAGTGGCCGAGCGACCACCCCGGAGGGGGCGAGCGACCACCCAAGGGGCGAGTTACTACCCGGAGGCCGGGCGCCCGCCCGGTGGGCGAGTGACCACCCGAGGGGCGGATGCCCGCCCGGCGGACGAGTAGCCGGTGGTCGAGCGACCACCCAAAGGGCGGATGCCCGCCCGATGGTCGACCGCCCGAAGACCAAGCGCCCCGCCCGGCGGACGAGTAGCCGATGACCGAGCGACCGCCCGATGACCGAGTGACCGTCCGGTGGTCAAGCGCCCGGAGGACGGATGCCCCCTCCGGGCGACCGCCCGGGGCCGGGTGCCCGGAAGGGCGCCCGGCCGGGTCGGCGGTCAGGCCCAGAGCTGGCCCTGGAGGGTCTCGATCGCCGCTTCGGTGGTGGGCGCCGTGTAGACGCCCGTCGACAGGTACTTCCAGCCGCCGTCGGCGACGACGAAGACGATGTCCGCGGACTCGCCCGCCTTCACGGCCTTCCGGCCGACGCCGATCGCGGCGTGCAGGGCCGCTCCCGTCGACACGCCCGCGAAGATGCCCTCCTGCTGGAGGAGTTCTCGCGTACGGGTCACCGCGTCGGCCGAGCCGACCGAGAAGCGGGTCGTGAGGACGGACGCGTCGTACAGCTCGGGGACGAAGCCCTCGTCGAGGTTGCGCAGCCCGTACACCAGGTCGTCGTAGCGCGGCTCCGCGGCGACGATCCTCACGTCGGGCTTGTGCTCGCGCAGGTAGCGGCCGACGCCCATGAGGGTGCCGGTCGTGCCGAGTCCGGCGACGAAGTGGGTGATCGACGGGAGGTCGGCGAGGATCTCCGGGCCGGTCGTCTCGTAGTGCGCGGCGGCGTTGTCCGGGTTGCCGTACTGGTAGAGCATCACCCAGTCCGGGTTCTGCTCGGACAGTTCCTTGGCGACGCGCACCGCGGTGTTGGAGCCGCCCGCCGCGGGCGACGAGACGATCTCGGCGCCCCACATGGCGAGTAGGTCGCGCCGCTCCTGGGAGGTGTTCTCGGGCATCACGCAGACGATGCGGTAGCCCTTGAGGCGGGCCGCCATCGCGAGCGAGATGCCCGTGTTGCCGCTGGTGGGCTCCAGGATGGTGCAGCCCGGCGCGAGACGGCCGCTCTTCTCCGCCTGCTCGATCATGTGCAGGGCGGGGCGGTCCTTGATGGACCCGGTCGGGTTGCGGTCCTCCAGCTTGGCCCAGATGCGCACGTCCTCCGAGGGGGACAGCCGCGGCAGCCGGACGAGCGGGGTGTTCCCGACCGCGGCGAGGGGGTTGTCGTAGCGCATCAGCGCATTCCGCCGGCGACCGCGGGGAGGATCGTGACGTTGTCGCCGTCCGACAGCTTGGTGGAGATGCCGTCGAGGAAGCGCACGTCCTCGTCGTTCAGGTACACGTTGACGAAGCGCCTGAGCTCGCCGCCGTCCACGATGCGGTCCTGGATGCCCGCGTGGCGGGTTTCGAGGTCGGCGAACAGCTCGGCGAGGGTCGCCCCGCTGCCCTCGACGGCCTTGGCGCCGTCGGTGTAGGTGCGGAGGATGGTCGGGATGCGGACCTCGATGGCCATGATGTGGACTCCTGTGAAGGCTGAAGGCTGAGGGCTTGAAGGCTGCTGGAGACTGACGCTGAGGCTGCGGAGACGGGGCAGGACGTACCGGGCGCCCGGGACGGGGCGGGGCGGTCGCGGGACGCGGCGCGTGCGGAGGCGGGTCTGTGCGGGAGCCGCCGCTTCAGGCGGCGGCGCCGCGGGGACACATGGCGCTGGCGAGGCGGCACAGGTCGACGTGCAGCCGCGCGACGAGCAGGACGGGGCCCGGCGTCTGTTCGCTCACGTCGATGGAAACCATGCGGTCATCGTATCGATTCCCGGTCGCCCGACCAGAGTGTGATCTCGCATGGCGGACGGGATCCGCTCAGCATGCGGATCCCGTCCCGGTGAGCCGCAGGTCGGCGCGGTTCTGTGCGCTTCAGTAGGCCTCGACGACCTGGACCTCTTCCTCGGTGATCTCGCCGTCCAGGATGCGGAAGGACCGGAACTGGAAGGGCCCGGCGCCGTCGGTGTCGGCCGTGGAGACCAGGACGTAGTGCGCCTGGGGCTCGTTGGCGTACGAGACGTCGGTGCGGGACGGGTACGCCTCGGTGGCCGTGTGCGAGTGGTAGATGACGACCGGCTCCTCGTCGCGGTCGTCCATCTCGCGGTACAGCTTCAGCAGGTCGCCGGAGTCGAACTCGTAGAACGTGGGCGAGCGGGCGGCGTTGAGCATCGGGACGAAGCGCTCGGGGCGTCCGGAGCCGGCCGGTCCCGCGACCACGCCGCAGGCCTCGTCCGGGTGGTCGGCGCGGGCGTGCGCGACGATCTGGTCGTACAGGGCCCGTGTGATGGTCAGCATGGGCATCAGGATAAGCAGACGGGCCCGCCCGTACCGAGGGATGGTACGGACGGGCCCACATGCCGGACAACCGGCCGGAAGTCACCGCTTGAACGCGGCGTTCTCCGGGTCGCGCGCCTTCAGCACCAGGTACGAGACGCCCAGGATCAGCGCCCACAGCGGGGCGCAGTACAGGGAGACCCGCGCCTCGGGGTCGACGCCCATCATCACGATCACGCCGAAGATGAAGAGCAGGGCGAACCAACTGGTGAAGGGGGCTCCGGGGGCCTTGAACGACGACTGCGGCAGCTCGCCGCGGTCCGCCTTGGCGCGGTAGCGGATCTGGGAGACCAGGATCATGATCCAGGCCCACATGCCGGAGATGGTCGCGAAGGAGACGACCTTGTCGAACGCCTCGCCGGGCCACTGGTAGTTGATCCAGACGCCGACGAGCATCAGGCAGGCCGAGAAGGTGGTGCCGACCAGCGGCGTGCCGGTCTTCGTCAGCCGGGTGAACAGGCGCGGGCCCTGCCCGTTGAGGGCGAGGTCGCGCAGCATGCGGCCGGTGGAGTACATGCCGGAGTTGCAGGACGACAGGGCGGCGGTCAGCACCACGAAGTTCACGATCGCGGCGCCGACGCCCAGGCCCATCTGCTCGAAGGCGGCGACGAACGGCGAGACGCCCGGCTTGAAGTGCGTCCACGGCACGACCGACAGGATCATGATCAGCGCGCCGACGTAGAAGACGGCGATGCGCCACGGGACGGTGTTGATGGCCTTCGGCAGGGTCTTCTCGGGGTCCTTGGACTCGCCGGCGGTGACGCCGACGAGCTCGACCGCCAGGAAGGCGAACATCACGATCTGCAGGGTCGCCACCGTGCCGCCGATGCCCTGGGGGAAGAAGCCGCCGTCGGCCCACAGGTGGCTGACGGACGCGGTGTCCCCGGCGTCGGAGAAGCCGATCGTGAGGATGCCGGCGCAGATCAGGATCATGCCGACGATGGCGGTGACCTTGACCATCGAGAACCAGAACTCCAGCTCGCCGAAGAGCTTCACGGAGATCAGGTTCGCGCCGTACAGCACGACGGTGAAGACGAGCGCCGAGATCCACTGCGGGATGTCCCACCAGTACGTCATGTACGTGGCGGCCGCGGTGACCTCGGTGATGCCGGTGACCACCCAGAACAGCCAGTACGTCCAGCCGGTGACGAAACCGGCGAACGGGCCGACGAACTCGCGGGCGTACTCCGAGAAGGAGCCGGACACCGGGCGGTACATGAGCAGCTCGCCCAGGGCCCGCATGATGAAGAAGATGACGAGGCCGGCGATCGCGTACGCCAGGACCAGGCTCGGGCCGGCCTTGGAGATGGCCTTGCCCGCGCCGAGGAACAGGCCGGTGCCGATGGCACCGCCGATGGCGATCATCTGGATCTGCCGGGCGCCGAGGCCCCGCTGGTAGCCCTCGCCGACGGCCCTGTCGCCGCTGTGGTCGTTCTCGACCTTCAGAGAGGTCATGGTTTTCGGTGCGCCTTTCTCCACGCTGATCCCCCCGGACATGGCTGGAGTGCCGCCGGCGGTCGGCCGGCCGTGGCGCCCCCGGGAGCATGGGTGGCGCTCCCGGCGGTCGTGCAGATGTATCACAGTCGTACACATAGGGGACGAAGCGTCCTGTGACCTGCACCACCTGGAAAGCACAACAAATCAGCCATCGCTTGGCAAAAAGCGCACCTTATTCTTAGCGGATCGTTATACGGAATTGAGCGTCCGCTGAGCGAACGCGCCCCCCGCACCGGGGTTCGGTGCGGGGGGCGCGTCGGTCGTGCGGGCGGGTGGTCACCCGCCGAGGGGAGCGGTCAGGGGGATTCGACCGGCTCCTTCTCGCGCCGCTCCGGCTCGGCGCCGGCGTCGCGGCGGCGGACGAACTCCAGGAAGGAGTTCAGCTCGCGCTTGACGACGGGGGCGAGGAGGTACAGGCCGATGATGTTGATGACGGCGACCGTGAACAGCACCACGTCGGCCAGGTCGATCAGGGTCTGCAGCGTCAGCAGCGCACCGGAGACGGTGAACAGCGTGTAGACGATCTTGCAGAGGATCTCGCTGGTCCGGCTGCGGCCGAAGAGGTACGTCCACGCCTTGAGGCTGTAGTAGCCCCAGGTGAGCACGGTGGAGAGGGCGAACAGCATCACCGCGACGGTGAGGATGTACGGGAACCAGGGCATGGCGGTCGCGAAGGCGTCGGAGGTGATCGTGACGCCGCCGATGGATTCGCCCTGGCGGGCCTCGTTCCAACTGGCCGGGTTGGCGATGACGATGGTCAGCGCGGTCATGGTGCAGATGACGACCGTGTCGATGAACGGCTCCAGCAGGGCGACCAGGCCCTCGCTGGCGGGGTAGTTGGTCTTCACCGCGGAGTGGGCGATCGGGGCGGAGCCCATGCCGGCCTCGTTGGAGAAGGCGGCCCGCTTGAAACCGATGATCAGCGCGCCGAGGACACCACCGGCGACCCCCTCGGGGTCGAAGGCGCCGTCGATGATCTGCGAGACGGCGGCCGGCACGTGCGTGATGTTGGTCAGGATGACGACGAGGCAGGCGGCGATGTAGATGCCGGCCATGGCCGGGACGAGCTTGCTGGTGACGTTGGCGATGGAGCGGATGCCGCCGAGCAGCACGATGCCCACGAGCGCGGCGACGAGGGCGCCGAAGAACAGCGCGCCGGCGGAGGAGCCCATCAGGCCGTCCTCGCCGCCGGTGACGGAGACGAGCTGGGCGTAGGACTGGTTGACCTGGAAGAGGTTGCCGCCGAAGAAGCTGAAGAACAGGACCATGGCGGAGGCCAGGACCGCGAGGGCCTTGCCGAGCCTCTTGCCGCCGGCGCCGAAGCGGTCGGCCAGGCCCTTGGGCAGGT